>CAXTVC010000111.1:0-9238 GCA_964247615.1 uncultured Acidobacteriaceae bacterium | reverse complement strand
TGCGCCGTCGACAACCAGAAACCTGTCCGCATCGGCGTCAACTGGGGATCGCTCGATCAAGCCCTGCTCACCCGCATGATGGACGACAACAACCGCTCCGCCACGCCGCTCGCCGCTCGCGACGTCATGATGGAAGCCATGGTGGTTTCCGCGCTCGATAACGCCGCCGCTGCCGAACGCTACGGTCTGCGCCGCGACCAGATCATCCTCTCCGCCAAGGTCTCCAACGTCCGCGACCTCATCGACGTCTACGCCGAGCTCGCCGGCCGCTGCGACTACGCCCTGCATCTCGGCCTCACCGAGGCTGGCATGGGCATGAAGGGCATCGTCGCCTCCACCGGCGGCCTTGCTCCGCTCCTCCTGAACGGTATCGGCGACACCATCCGCGTCTCGCTCACCCCGGAGCCCGGCGGCGACCGCTCCGAAGAGGTCCGCTGCGCCCAGCAGATCCTGCAATCGCTCAACATCCGCAGCTTCATGCCCCAGGTCACCTCCTGCCCCGGCTGCGGCCGCACCACCTCCACCTACTTCCAGGAGCTCGCCCAGCGCATCCAGAACTACCTCGTCGAGTCCATGCCCGACTGGAAGAAGCAATACCCCGGCGTCGAAGAGCTCAAGCTCGCCGTCATGGGCTGCATCGTCAACGGCCCCGGCGAGTCCAAGCACGCCAACATCGGCATCTCGCTCCCCGGCACCTTCGAGGAACCAAAGGCCCCCGTCTACGTCGACGGCAAACTCTTCACCACCCTCAAGGGCGATCACATCGTCGAAGAGTTCCAGGTCATCCTCGACAACTACGTCCAGCGCCGCTACGGCCAGGGCCAGGTCACAACCACGGAGCTCGTAAGCGTCTAGCTCCGCTGGTCAAAATCAATCAGCCGGATCCCGCGGGGGGGGGTCCGGCTTTTCAGCGCTTGCTTCAGGAAACCCGCAAAGCCCGCCAATCTCGCTCCTCATCTCGCCTGAGGACGCCCCTCATAACAACTCATTAGGTGCACTGGCTGCCTCTTGTTAGGTTCTCGCCTGTCGGTTGCTATCGACCCTCAAGGAGAACGAAATGATTCGCAAACTTCAGTTGCTGGTGAACGCCCTCGGCGCATCGGTTGTCTTCCTGGCTCTTGTTCCTGCTGTCTCCGCGCAGTGCGGTCCAAGCATCGCCAAGCCTGCGGCCTTCCACTCTCTCGCACCCGGGCGTGCAGGTCACCTGCAACTCGCTTCGGCCATCGGAGCCCGCCGCCTCGATGTGCAGGACGACCGCGCCGGCTCCGGCTTCGAGCCCATCGTCGGTCTATGGAAGATCGACTTCGAAGATCCGTCGCACGCTTACTCCGACAAGGGCTACGCCGTCTGGCACAGCGACTACACCGAATTTCAAAACTCCGGCAAAGCACCCTCCACCGGTGCGGTCTGCCAGGGCGTATGGGAGAAGGTGGGCCGTGATACCTATCGCCTGAACCACTACGCAATGGGCTTCTCCGACGGCGTCCACTACGACGGCCTCGTTCAGATCCGCGAGCTGATCACGGTGGAACCCTCCCGCAACGCCTTCTCCGGTACCTTCTCGCTCAAGATCTACGACCCCAAGACGCACGCCTTTGAGGTCGAGCTGAACGGCACGATCACGGCGACGCGCGTCACCATCAACAGCAATATCGACTCGCAATAACGAACTGCCTCGGGAGTGCCCGTTACGGGGCTCCCGAGAGTTCCCCTGCCCCGCCATATGCAGGCGGCAGTCCCATCTTCGCCACCAGCGCTCGATAGCGGGGTTCCCCATGCAGAAAGTCCAGCGCCGCGGTTTGCTGCAGCCAGATCAGCGAGGGAGAGCGCTGCCGGTACCCCTCCTCCAGGGCAGCCAGGGTCGCCTCCTTGCGCCCGAGCGTCGCCTCTGCCTTCGCAAAGTCCATGGGGGACACATACTCCGTCGCGCGGCGGCGTTCCAGATCCCCCAGCTGCCAGCGATAGACCGCCTCGACGCCACCATTACGGTAGGCCGCCCGCACGGCCGCACCAGCGGCAGGCTGTCCTGCATCGTCCATCCACCGCGCCAGCGCCGCGGCATACTCATCCCCTCTGTGCAGGTCCAGCAGGACGTCACTCAGCATCTCTTCCAGAAACGCGTTACGGGGGCTCGCCCGCAGCTTCTCCTGTACTTCGTTCAGGGCCTCCGGATAGCGCCGCGCCCACAGAAACGCCGCTGTCATAGCCCATGGTCGACCGAAGGGGTCCAACTCGTCGGCGGTCCGCTCCGCGGTCAGGGCCTCCTCACTGCGATCCAGTGCAAACAGGATCTTGGCGCGGAAGTGGTAGGCCTGAGCCAGGTTCGGGTCCAGCGCAATCGCCCGGTCGATCTCCGCCTCTGCCTCCGCCCACGCCCATTGGTGAAAGAACAGGGCCGCCCCCAGCGACAGGTGCCCATCCCCCAGCGTGTCATCGAAGCGTACCGCTCTGCGTGCGGCATCCTCCTGCAGGCGCAGCGCCTCCCGCGGATCCAGCTCATGCTGCTGCTCGCTCAACGCGCCCGCACCGTAGTAGCTCGAAAGCCCGCTCCAGGCGAGCGCATAGTCCGGCTGCAGTGCGATCGCCTTGCGAAACGCCGCCCCTGCCGCCTCGTTCTGCCCCGCAAACCACAGGTACCGTCCCCGCAAGTACGCGTCATGCGCCGCCGCGTTCACCGGTGTGCCCACGGCCTTGCCAGCAATCCCAGTCCGCGTCACCCGGGCCACATCCTCCGCCACCTCGCGCGACACGGTCGTCAGGCTCTCAAACGCACGGTCATAACTCTCCGCCCAAAGGTGGGTGTCGCTCGGGCCGCCGATCAGCTGTACGGTCACGTGCACTCGGTCGCCGTGCCGCGCCACCGATCCCTCCACGATGCCATCAACATGCAGCTCCCGCGCGATGTCTCGCAACGGGCGCTGGGCGTGCTTGTACCCCATCGCAGTCGTCCGCGAAATCACTCGCAGACGGCTGTGCTTGGCAAGCATCGTGATGAGCTCTTCCGTCATGCCATCGGCAAGGTACTCCTGCCCCGGATCCCCCGACAGGTTGGTCAGCGGCAGCACGGCCACCGACTGCACCGGCGCAAAAGCCCGCTCTCCCCGTCCCCGCAACAGCCACCCTGCCAGCAACGCCGCGACCAGGCACACCATCCCGATCAACAGCGCAAGGCCGCTTGTCCCGTACCTTGCCCTGAGCGATCTGCGCGCCGTGCTGACGACATCACTGGGGAGGGCCAGAGGACGATCCGCCGCCCACACTGGTCCCATCGTCCCTGCCGGCTCCGCCTCATGCGCCATCGCGGGTGCCGTCGTAAACGCGACCGTCGAAACGACACCCAGAAAGCGATAGCCCTGCTTGGGCAGCGTTTCAATAAAGCGTGGATTGGCGGCGCTGTCCTCCAGGACCGCCCGAATCTGCCGTATGCAGTAGTTCAGGCTAAGGTCCACGTCCACGTGCACACCCGTCCATACCGTCGCTCCCAGCTCTTCGCGGCTCACAATCGACGGCGCACTCTCGGCCAGGCACTGCAGTACGCGTAGAGGCTGCGGCTGCAGCTTCAACCGCAATCCGTCTCGGGACAGCACACCGCGCCGGAGATCCAGTTCAAAGTCGCCGAACCGAAGTACCGCAGCATTCGCCAGCATGCGCCCAGACTACCCGAACCCCGCGCCGCATCTCCCTGAAATCCGTCTGTAGCCAGCAAGGGAGCATCTTCGGTACTTCTCGAACCGATCCGCTGTGCATACATCCCAGCCCCGCATTGATCCCGTGAAAGCGCGCTCCGTCCGCCTCGCATAGCATGACCGCATGACCACCCCCGTGGACGTCCGCGCCACACCCGGCAGCCCCTACCCGCCAGGCCCCCGCCTTCTGCCCCGCGTGCTCAACGGCAAAGCCTTCCGCGCCAATCCAGTAGACGTCCTCACCGAAAACGCCCGTCGCTACGGCGACCTCGTGCACTTCCGCGGCTTTGAAGGCCACATCTACCAGTTCAACCACCCTGCCCTCATCCAGGAGGTCATGGTCACGCACGAACGGCATAACCGCCGGGCACTCGTTATGCAGCGCGCCCGGGCCCTGCTCGGCGACGGCCTGCTCACCAGCGAGGAGCCCCTGCACATGCGCCAGCGCCGCATGGCCGCACCCGCCTTTCATCGCGAGCGCATCGCCGCCTACGGCGACGTCATCGGCAGCTACGCCACAGAGATCATCGGCCGTTGGCAGCCCGGGCCCTTTGACGCCCACCCCTTCACCCTTCTGCTCGCCCTCCGCATCGTCGGCAAGTGCCTCTTCAACATCGACTCCGAAGCCGAAGCCAAACGCATCGCCGGGGCCGTGAGCGCCTTCATGATCACGCCGCCTCCGGGCTGGGTGCCCTACCGCCTCATTGAGCAACTGCAAAAGCTCCAGTTCGGCCCCATGCTCAAGGTGCAGCGCGGCATCGATGCCCTCGATACCATCCTGTATGGCCTCATCGCCGAACGCCGCCGAAACCCCGGTGACCGCGGCGATTTGCTCTCCATGCTGCTCGCCGCTGAGGACCCTGAAGGCTCGGCTGGTGACCCCACCCGCATGTCCGACAAGCTCGTCCGCGATGAGTGCCTCACCGTGCTCCTCGCCGGCCACGAAACCACCGCCAACGCCCTCAGCTTTGCCCTCTGGCTTCTCGCCAAGCACCCCGAAATCCAGGAGGCAGGTCACCGCGAAGCCGTCGCCGTACTCGGAGCCGACCAGGCCACAACAAAGCACTACGCAGACCTCCGCTACCTCTACGCGATCTTCGCCGAAGCCATGCGCCTCTACCCCACCGTCTGGGTGCTCGGCCGCAGCGCCGGCCCCGAGCCCTACGAGATTGGCGGCTTCCAGATCCAGCCCGGAGCCATGCTGCTCGCTCCACAGATCGTCGTCCACCGCGACCCCCGCTTCTGGCACGATCCCCACCGCTTCGATCCCACCCGCTTCCTCGACGCCGACAAGTCCTCACGTCCCAAATTCGCCTACTTTCCCTTCGGCGGAGGCTCCCGCCAGTGCATCGGGGAAGGCCTCGCCTGGATGGAAGGCGTCCTCGTGCTCGCCACCGTCCTCCGCGACTGGCGCCTCAACCCCGCCCCAGGCTCCCCGGAGGAGCTGCCCATGACGCCCTCCGTCAATCTGCGCCCAAGAAACGGCGTCCCCTTGATCCTCGAAAGGCGCTAAGCAGCGCCGACACCCTAAGACTTAAGCCAACCCCGCATATCGTGAGCGACCTTCTCGATTTCCGCTGCCTTGCGTAGAACATCCACTGAGAGTTGATCTTTCGGGGCCTGATCAAGGGCCGCCTTCAACTGGTTTGATAATTCCACCAGGCGCGCGGCATCCGCCAGCACACGCCTGTGCCGCTCTGCCTCGCGCATCTGGTCCAGCTTGGAGGCAGCCTCCGAAGTGCCGTTCTGCGACTTCGGATCCGACCCCGGCGACCCGTGAACGTACTCCGGTCCACCCTGGTTGACGCCCGTCGCCTGGCCGGCCCCGGCCGGAGTCAGGAGAAACACAGCACAGACCACACCCACTGCCGTCTTACCTGCGGCATAACTCGCCAGCCTGTTCCACACAGCTTTCCACCCATAGGTTTCGCCCGACATGCAGCACCTCCCTGAACTCGCGCCGCATCCCTTATACGCGTCCCACAGCACCAACTTGCCACTCTGTTAAGAGTCAGCTTCGTGTTGTCCCTTCGCGTCACAGGGTTTAGTCGGCCACCGGCAGCAGAATGTCGTCCAGCGACGACACCTGTAATCTTTTCTTGGTAACTCTCCTTCGACGAACTAAGCTGCTCCGCAGTAACTACATCCTTTGTGGAGCTTATGTAATGCGCAAACCTGTTCTTCTTCTCACTCTTGCCTTGGCCAGCCTTTCCGCCACTCATCTGGCGAAGGCTGACACCTTTTCGGTCTACACCCTAACCAATGCCGACGGCCGAAACCTCGTCGGCATCGATGCCACGGGCGACGTACTTATCTACAGCATTCCGCAAGACCAGTACCAGATCTACAACGCGGGCGCTCTACTGAGTACCTCAACCGACTTACCGTCAGGCTTTGTTACAGACAATGGTTCGCTTTGCGCCGCTCCCCCAGGTGCGAGTGCAGTTCAGGGCGTCTGCAACGGCGACCGCGAGGTTTACACCACGTCCTCTTCATCCCATGGGGACATCTACGAGGTCTACCCAGGATCCGATCCCCTGGGTCAAATCATCGCCCGGGCCGGCTTCGACTTACCAACACCAGGCACCGCAGATACTTCGGCAGCCCTCAATCATCTGGGCGACTTCGCCTATATCGATGGAGATCCTGAGTTTATCCGTGAAGTCGTCGTAACATCCACTCCCGAGCCATCCTCTCTGCTTCTGCTGGGCACCGGGGCTCTGGGACTGGCTTCCCTTGCACGGCGGCGCATGCTGCAAAACTGAACTCCTGCCTGGCCTCATGGCCTGGCCTCATGGCATAGCTATGCGGTCTTATGAGTATCGTTCACAACCGAGGGTCTGGGGGGGTCTCCCAAGAGAGACTCTGCCAGGCAACAGCGCACTGGACGCAAGCGTGACCGCGCAAGGATCTGCACGTTACTTCCCGCGCCGATTCAGCCACCGCCATCCTCCACCCCGCACACCGCGCTCCACCCTGCGCTGCCGCGCCCTCTCTTTGGCAGCCTCAAACTCCCAGGCAAACGGGCTGTTATGCCGCCGCAGTTCCCGCAACGAATACACCGAACCGCGCCACCGCACCCCGCCTTGCCACCATGTCACGGCCACCGACCGCGCGGTCGCCCACAGCAGCGCCACCGTTCCCAGGGGATACAGCCATCCCCATTTCGCATCCACGCCCGTTACTTCAGCCATCGCCCGGTATTGCACGGCAAGGCAGGCCATGACCACCAGCGAAGGCACGACCGTTCGCCACCAGGACAGCCCCACCAGCGGACCCAGAAACACCACGGCCATCAGGATGGACAGCGCAGCCGCCATCCAAAGGCGGAAGTTCGCAGCTGCCCAGAGCGACTTTGTCATGGCACGCAAGGGAACACGCATACCAGTCAGTCCCCGTTTCGCTAAGCTGCCCGCCGACGCAGCCGGCTGCGGGGAACGCAGCACCAGCCCCGGCGCAAAGGCCAGTCGCTGGCGCATCCCCGCCGCCCGCACTCGCCGAGCCAGAGTCGCGCCCGTCCGCACGGCCAGCCGCTGCGGCGCAAAGCCGTCCAGCTCTTCCCACGCAACGCGCCGGATCAGGTGAAACGACTCCCCACCCGGCGCATCCCAGGGGGCCCTTGGATCCGCCACCTGCCACGGCCGCGACACCCAGAGGGCCGCAACGCTCAGAAAACCCAGCAAAACGCTCTCACCCCATCCATGACTGACAACAGACGGCGCCACGACCAGGTGGTCGACCCTGCCCATCTCCACGAAGGCCAGGGCTCTCCGCAGCACGCTCGGCGAGAACCACACATCCGCCTCGGTAAAGAGCAGCCACTCTGACCGGCTCCCCCGCGCTGCGGCCTCCATGGCGAACGTTTTCGCGATCCAGCCTTCGGCCTCGTCCGTTAGGTGCAAGACCCCCATGCGCTCCGGCCGCCGCGCCGCCATTGCCTCCAGAAGCTCGCCCGTCCCATCGGTAGAACGATCATCCACAGCCAGGATGCGCAGCCACGGGTAATCCTGCGCCAGCAGCGTCTCCAGGCCAGGTTCCAGCCTCACAGCCTCATCCCTGGCCGGCACCACGACCACCAGCCCCGGCGCATGCACCGGGCACAAATCCCACCGCGTCTCGGTAAGGTCCGGCACCTCATCCAGCCGGTTCATGAGCGTACGCGTGCGGACACACCAAACCGCGGCGAGCGCCCAGTCACTCCACTCCAGCGCCCGTCGCCACCCCTCGTTCAGGTGCGGCAGCCATCGCAGCAGCTCGTGAAGGGCTCGCAAACGCTAAGCCGCCGCGGGAGCACCCTGCACCGACTCATCCAGAGGCGGTGCAAATCGCGCCCCCACAAAGAAGATCACCGCCCCGATCGCCAGCGTGACGAGCGTTGCCGCCAACCCAACACGCAGGTTGTAGTGGTCGCTCAGGATGCCAATGATCTTGGGCGAAGTCGTGTCACCCAGCAAATGAATGATCAGCAACTGCCCGGCCATAGCCGTCGCGCGCAGATTGGCCGGCACCGCATTCAGCGTCGCCGCGTTCACCGGCCCGGTCCCCAGGAAGATCAGAAACACGGCCGCAAACAACGAAGGCACAATCATGTTCTTCGGCCCGAAAAAGCAAAGCATTGCCGGCGGAATCGTCAGCAAGGCGCTGAGCGCCGGCACCAGGTACAGCGCCTTGCCTGTCTTCTTTGACCACCACTGTGCCAGCGCACCGCCCGCCGCCGTCCCACCGATCCCGGCCACCACAATCACCGGTCCCATCACGTTTCCTGCCGCGTCCTGCGAGTACCCCGCTACGCGCTGCAGGAACGACGGCATCCACCACGAGATCCCGCCCAGCGAGAAGGTCACCGCCGCGTATCCCAGGATGGAGCTTAGGTACGCTCCGTTCTTTAACAGCGAAAGCACCGTACCCTTCTCGATCTTTGCCTTCTCGCCGCCTTCGCTCCCCGCGCGCGGCGGCTCACGCATAAAGAACAGAATCAGCAGCGCCACAATCGCCCCTGGCACAGCCGAGGCAATAAAGGACTCTCGCCATCCATAATGGGTCCCCACCCAGGCCCCCGCCTTGTACCCCAGCGCGGCCCCAAAAGGGATAGCAAGATTGAAAATCGTCAGCACCCGATTGCGCTGTCTCTCGCCATAGAAGTCCGCCAGCAACGCCGGCGCAAAGATCCCGAAGCACGCCTCACCGATGCCCAGCGCCGCATGCCGCACGTTCAATGAGTCGTAGTTGTGCACATGGGCCGTCAGGAAGTTCATCGCCGCAATCGCCAGGCCCGCGACCACAATCATCGGCTTGCGCGAGAAGCGGTCGCCCAGCCAACCCGTGATCGGCGACGCGCACATGTACGCGATCATGAACCAGAACGTCAGCGTCCCAATCTGGTCGTCGCTGATGTGAAACTCGCCCTTGATCTGCTCCTGCACCGACGGCAGAATGTACCGGTCCAGATAGTTCACCACGTTCATTGCCGTCAGCAGCACCAGCGCCACCGTTGCGCCGCGCGCTACCCCACCTGCCGGCTTCGTCGCCGTCCCTGCCATTCCATCCGCCAT
>CAXTVC010000110.1:0-9248 GCA_964247615.1 uncultured Acidobacteriaceae bacterium | reverse complement strand
GACTGCAATGGGAAAGGTCACTGGCGCGGAGCCGTTGGCCTGTTGGCATCGGTTCCAAGGTGGCCCATAAAGGTGGAGCGGTTCAGGTTGTTGATCACGGTTTCTCCTTCAAATGAGTGGTTAGGTGGTTGAAGTGCTAAATGGTCGGATCGTGAATTAGCGCCTGCAGTTCCTATCGGGTTACCTGAAGGAGCGGTTTTTCTAGCCAGCGAGGCTAGGCTCTCTGCAAGAGAGCGTCTCAGGCAAGATCAACCAAATAGCGCCAGCAGCGATGAAAGCAAAACTACTTCCGAACATGCCTACGAGCAGACCGAAGTGCTCAGCCAGCAAGCCGGTAATAAGGGGTGAAAAGAAGCTGACTAAGCGTCCCCAGTTGAAGATGGAGCTAGCTGTCGATTTGAGGTGCGGAGGGTAAAGTTCCGCGAGCCAGGGTCCCCAGATCACGCTGGCTGACAAGGAAAAGCCATATAAGGTTCCGAGAGCGAGCAAGCTCCACCTCGTTCCGGGAACCGTGAGGTACGCGCCAATGACTGCCGCCGTGACAAAGAAACCTGTGGCTCCCACGCGGCGCCCGAAGCGATCACTGGCCCACCCCCAGAAGAAGCCGCCGAGGACATTGCCCGCAAATTGAGCCGCGACTAACCGCCCGACGTCTGCCATCACGAAATGCCGGAAGCTAAACAGATAGATTGTTACCCATCCGCTGAAGGCCTGATATCCGAAGAAGTTGAGTCCAGTCATGGTGGCCAGCAACAGTGTTCGCTGGCGTAGCGCCGGCGCGAACAGTTCCACCAACGGAAGTTTGCCCGCCTTGCCTGAGCGTATTTCACCGCGTGGCACGAGCAGCAAGGCCAACCCCGCAAGCAACACCGGCGGAAGCCCGCCCAACCACAGCAGCACGCGCCAGTCGTGATTCCCAAGGTGCCCCAAGGCTAAGCTCAGGGAAATGATGGCCAGGCTGAAAGTTGCATTGACAGCGCTGGCCAGCTTTCCCCGCAGCGTGGGCTGAAAGAGTTCTACGTAGATTCCAACCACCACCGGAAAGCTGCCGCCCAGGAAGAGTCCGAGCGCGAAGCGTTGTAGTAGCAATGTGGCATAGCTCGTTACAAGCGTTCCTGCGATAAGCATCGCGCCGTAACCGGCCATGACCACGATCAACATCGTTCGCCTGCCAAGCCGGTCGGCGAGTTGACCGATGGAAAGGGCACCGATCAGCGCGCCTGCCCCCTGCGCGGAGTAGGCCGAGCCTGCCTGGGTGAGGGTCAGGCCAAGACTTGCGCGGAATAGTGGACGCAAAACGTCGACCGTGTTCCATGCCCAACCGTAGAAGAACTCCGCGACCAGCAAGAAGCCAAAAGCCGTGAGCCGGCGTGACAGAGGAAGCGTGGCGAGCGAGGACGATGTAACCTGGGGTGTCTCTGAAGCTAGGACAGACTCTTCGGTTTGCAGCAGAGCGGGCGAGACGGCCCCGGGCACTTGTCGAACGATCATGCGACCTCACACTAGGCGTTCATCGAAGCTCGATGCTCTGGACCAGAGCCGGGTTCCTTAAGCTGCCGCGCGCTGCATGGCCCCAAGCTTGAGTTGCACCAGCATGGAGAGCTCGTCATACAAGGTCCACTCGTCAACAATCTTGCCATCGCGAAGATGGAAGTGCGTGAAGCCCATCACTACCAGCTTGAAGCCTGTCGGCGCACCCAGGGAGCCATAGCCGAGATGGTGCCCATCCAGCACCCAACGGACGGCCACCTTTGTGCCGCCCTCTTCGCTCTCCACGGAGCAGATATGCTGCGGCACATAGGCACAATCAGGGATGGTCGCAACCAGCCGCATAGTCTGCTGCATAACAGCGGCGGGACCGTAAAGCTCGCGCATGAGCGGCCCGTGCCATTGGCAGTTGGAGGCATAGATCTCCCCAATCTTGCCAAACATCCGCTTATTGAAGATGTGGTGAAGCCAGCGCAGGACCTCAGCTTCTGTTTCGTTATGCGCAAGAGAGAGATCCGGTTCCGCCTCCGGCGGATACTGCCCAAGCAGACGACGGTTCTCTGCGACCTCCACTACCGCTTCGCCTGCCTCGAACTTCTTGCGCGCGAGCGTCAGGGCGTACTCCTGCGGATCAATCCCAAGCTGAACAAGCTGCGCCATATTGTCGCGCGCCACCCACTCACGGTAGATCTTGTTCTCCACGATCAGGCAGTCGACGATGGTGCGAGTCACGAAGGTGCGTCCGGTGGGTTTGCCAAAGATGCCGTACTCCGTATGCCGTCCGGTGCCGTGCGTCATGTGCGAGGTATAGAAGCCGTCGACGTCATTGCCGCGCCACACGACAGAGGTCGCCATGCCGCGGCGATCGGGGAGTTCCACGATGCGTTGAATGGTCTCGCGCACGATGCTTTCGCGGTCATACATGGTGCCCAACACTCCGTACAGAACACAATTGTGGGTATAGTGCGTGTAGATCAGCCCAACGTCGCGTTCGTCCCAGATGCGATGGGTACAACGGACGATGTAGTCCACGATGTCCGTGTAGATGGGATCGAAGCCGCGCATACTCTGGACCCGTGGTCGATCTGACGGCACCAGCTCCGTGAAGTCGCGACGTTCTACCTGCAATACGTCGACGGCTTGGGACTCGGCTTTTTGCATCTCGGGCTGCTGTTCGCTCACTCAATCTCCTTGGCACCTTCACGCGGAACACGCGGTCACGGTTGTTCTGTTCGGCACTCGATCGTGTGGAACCATGCTGCCACAGACTGCGCCACTTCGTCCGGGCTTTCCAGCAGAGCAAAATGACCGGCCCTGGGCAACGTCACGCGGGTGCAGTGCGGTAGAGCTGCAGCGAGAGCCTGCTGCGTTGCGGGTGGGCACACCTTGTCCTCTGCACCAGCCAGCAGAAGGACCGGGCATGTGACCGTCGTCAGCCGTAGGCGGAAATCCTCACGTCGCAACGCCAACTCCGTCTGCTGCGCGAACGCGACATGCCCCAGTGATTCGGCCATGTTCTCGAGAAGCGGCAACATCTCCAGGTGCTCCACCGACCCGCGGTATTGCGGCCAGAGCTTTTCCCGTAAGAACCGCCCTGCACCCACGATTCGGGCTTCCTCTACGGCTGCCCGGCGTGCGCTGTGCAGACCGGGCATCACAGCCTGGGCGGTGGTGCTGATGAGCGCAAGACCGCGTACCCGCTCCGGCGCGGCCAAGGCCGCTTCCATCGCCACCATGCCGCCAAGGGAAAAGCCGAGCAGAACGAAGTGCTCCGGTACTCTTGCCAAAACGTGTTCTGCGGCTTCCCGCATGGAACTTGTTCCGAGCGTCAACACGACCTGCGTCTCAAGATCACCAAGACGCTGCTGCAAAGGCTCAAAGACGCGGGCGTCGCACAGTGTTCCCGGCAGCAGTACCAGGGGCAAGAGTCCTTCTGCGCGGTTGCGATCACGCCCGTTCATCAGCACGACCGAACCGTAGCATGCTCGGCTCGCAAAAGGCCACGCAAAGTTTCCGTGGCTGGGTACAATCAATCCGTTTGCTGCGGCGCTATCCGCTGCGGCGTGGAGCTTCTGACCTATGCAGACTACTGATACCTCCCCGAACACAGAAGCGATGCAGAGTCGTCTGGTTCGCTACGCAGATCTTCAGGCTTGCCGCACCGCCTTCATCGATACGCGTACGCCGGGTTCCACCGAGAAGGAAAATTTCACTATCATCGGCCCGGGCGTCTCGGAAAGCCCTGACCAGCACGTGCACATCCGCGAAAAACACGGCTTCAATATCGGTGGCGCCCGCCAGCCGTTCGGTTGTGTGAACTCGCAGCACAGCCACGACACAGCCGAAGTCTTCATCGTGCACACTGGTCACTGGCGGCTGCACTTCGGTCCAAACAAGGAGGATGGCTCGCTTGATGTCGGTCCTGGTGACGTGGCCTCTGTACCCATCCATATGTTCCGTGGCTTCAGCAAACTCGATCAGGGTAAGGGGTTTCTCTGGATGCCACTTGGACAGGACGACCCGGGTAAGGTCACCTGGGCTCCAGCCGTATTCAAGGCGGCAGAAGATCACGGTCTGAAGCTTGCCAAGGGAGGCAAGCTGATCGACACTACCGCCGGTACGTATGAACTCAAGGAAGTCGAACTGGAGACGCCTCCGACCGAAGATAGCCTAGCTCATTTGAAGACCCCTTCGCTCAACAAGCTTCAACAGTGTGTTGTGCGCGCTTCCGAGATGCAACCAAATCCAGATTCGCCCCTTGCTGGGGAGGGCGTTGAGGAGGCAGGCATCATCGTCCCGCAGGCCACTGCTGACAGGTTCCCTGCTGGTCCCATCCAGGGCTGGTGGCCGCACGACTTCAATCTTCGCCAACTTAGCTTGCAAACAGGCGCTTATGTCCCGATGCATGCACGCAAGGAGGTTGAGGTCTTGTTTGTGCAGAGCGGCACGGTGGAGATCAGCTGGCTCAACGACCGTGGGGGAGAGTCGCTGTTCATGGGTGCAGGTGACACACTGTCCATGCCCATCGGCCTGCAGCACAGCTTTCGAAATACCTCGTCCGCACCCGCCGTTCTGTTCGTAGTTCGGGGTACGGAGGATCCGCAGATGCCGACGTTTGCCTCAGCCCCGGTCAGCCAGTTGGCTCAGGCTGAGGCCTAGCTACACGAAACAGGGCGGGGACAGAAGGCGAAATCAGCCCGCGATCAATCCAGTGAATGGGTGAAGGCCCTCACCGCGTGAGGGCCGCGAACGTGGCTGCTCTGCGGTCATAGCGGATGGCTGCCGCCCGTCGGTGTCCTTCCAGGCCCTCGCTCGCACTTTGCCGAGTCGCGGGTGGAGCCACCAGATCGATTGCGCTGTCCTCCAGCCATTGGTACGTTGCGATTTTTACGTAGGACCCCACCCAAAGTCCGCCGGTGTAACGGCCTGCATGCATGGTAGGCAACGTGTGATTAGTGCCGACACACTTGTCCGAGTACACGACGCTGGCGTTCTGACCGATGAAGAGGGACCCGTAGTTACGCAATTTGTTCGCAAAGACCTTTGGTTCCGCCGTGTGCACCTGGAGGTGCTCGGCGGCTATGAAGTCTGAGTAACGAATCATGGCCGTTTCGTCCTCGCACACAGTGATCTCGCCGTAGTTGGCCCAACTCTCGCCGGCGACCTTCGCGGTCGAGAGCGTTTCAAGCTGCCGCAATACCTCGCTGGCAGTTGCTTCTGCCAAGGCTTGGTTGGTGGTGATCAGTCCTACACGCGTGCGCACATCATGTTCAGCCTGCGCCAGCAGATCGGTCGCAATCAGCTCTGCGTCGCCCGTCTCGTCTGCTACGACAAAGATCTCTGAGGGACCTGCGAGCTGATCGATGCCTACAGGGCCGAAGACCTGGCGCTTGGCCTCGTTCACAAACGCATTGCCTGGTCCCACGATTTTGTTCACCTGCGGAACGCTTTCCGTACCGTACGCCATTGCGGCGATAGCTTGGGCACCCCCGATGCGAAAGATACGATCTGCTCCTGATAGATGGCACCCGGCAATCATGGCTTTGTGTGCGTTCGGCGGCAGGCAGGCCACCACCTCATCGCAACCCGCAACCTTTCCGGGCACAATGGTCATAATGGGGGCTGAAAGCAGAGGAAAACGTCCACCCGGCACGTAAGCACCCACGCGCTCAATCGGAATAACACGGTGTCCGAGGTGAAGTCCTGGCAAAGCTTCCATCTCAAGCGGCTGAATTGTTTGCAGCTGTGCCTGCGCAAAGCGTCGAACGTTTTCAATAGCGAATTCGGTGTCCGCTCGCGTTTGCGGATCCAACGATTCCACGGCGGCGGCACGGTCCGCCGCACTCACCTCGAAGACATCCAGGTCCGTTCCATCAAAGCGCTGTGAATACTCCCTCACCGCCACGTCGCCACGTGTCCGCACCGCCGCCAGGATCTCTCCGACAAGCCCAATCACATTGGACGTGTCCGCGATGGAGCTTCGCTGGGGCGCCTTCACGTATCGGACCTGTCCTTCAAACCCTCCCGGGAATCCTGCAGTACTCATGCTTTCTCCTCTGCTGACGTTCAGCCAGCGTTAGTCTTTCACCCGACGTACGAGTTCGTTTGCCCCTGCAAGCAAGAAGCCGTGGTCCGACCCCAGCAGAAACAGAGATGCGCCCCGGCTTTGCCAGTACGCTGTGTCTTCCACCCGTGCCAGAAACATGCCTACCGGCCTTCCCGCGGACAGGCCGGCAGCACAAACCCGCTCCACCGCGGCAACCACGCGCGGGTCATCCTGTGTCTCGGCCCCATACGCGACCGTGAGGTCCGCCCGGCCGACAAACATCGCATCTAGACCTGCAACTGCGGAGATTGCTTCTACTGCCTCAATCGCTTCCGGGTCTTCAATTTGCGCGATGACTACTGTCCGCCCGGCGCTCCTGGTCAGGTGATGCTTCATGGGCACGGTCGTGTATCCGGCTGCTCGCGAGGACCCGGCGTAGCCGCGACCTCCAGCACCGTAGTGCGCCGCTTTGACTACCGCTTCGGCCTCCGCCACTGAGCGCACATGCGGCACCACAACTCCCGTGGCGCCGCAATCCAATGCATACAGCAGGTGCTCCGGCGCGCTGGAGGGCACACGTACCAGCACGTCCATGCTGGCAGCCCGCGCCGCGAGGACACAGAGATCAAGGGTTGACCGGTCGAAGGGGGCGTGTTCCGCGTCCAGACACAAGCAGTCAAGCGTCGTCAGCCCAAGCACCTCGACCACGCTGGGCGAGGGAGTCTTGACGAAGGTGCCCACAACCAGCTCTCGCCCGGCCATACGCTCTTTCAAAGAAGCTCGGTGCTTGCTGTCGACTACGACCGTACTCATCCCTGCTTGTTTTCTCCTGAAACTAGTCTGCAGTCCAGCCGCCGTCCACGATAAGGCTCGTTCCCGTCACCATGGCGGAAGCTGGGGACGCCAGGTACACAACCGCCCCCATCACGTCCTCAACCGTACCAAACCGACCGAGCTTGATCTTGCCGAGGGTCTCCTTTCGAAACTCCTCGGCCTGCAGGAAGGGACGAGTCAATGCTGTCTCCGTGAAGGTCGGAGCGACTGTGTTTGAGCGAATCCCAAAGGGCGCCAGATCCAGAGCCATAGCCTTGCTCATGCCCTCCAGCGCCCATTTGGATGCGCAGTACAGCGTTCGCTCGCGTCCACCGACGTGCCCCATCTGCGACCCCATATGAATCAGTGAGCCACGCTTCTTGGTCGCGATCATGCCCCGAGCTACCGTCTGGGCGGCAAAATACGCTGCCCGTACATTCAGGTCCATCACGGCATCGAAGTCTTCTTCGGTGACATGGGTTAGGGGCTTCGGGCGGTTTGTTCCAGCGTTGTTCACCAACACGTCAAAGCTCTCCTGGGCTGCAAGGGCGCTCTGCATCGCTGCGCAGTCCAGTACGTCGCACACGAATGACTCGGCACTGCCGCCGGCTACGCGTATCGCCTCCGCTCCAGCCTCGATCTCTGCGTGTGATCGCGCCAGCAGCACCACGTGAGCGCCGAACTCTGCAAGCGCCGCCGCCGCGGCAAGCCCGATCCCGCGCCCCGCACCGGTGATCAAGGCGCGCTGGCCGTCCAGGCGTAGCGACGGCATCTTCGGCAGAATCATGCGCCGACAGCTTCCGCATCGCCTGCTACACCTTCCCGGGCCTCTACCTTGCCTGCGTAAGGAACCTGACGGTCACCGAAGCGCCGCACCCGCAGGTTGGCCTGCTCGCCGTGGCCTGCAAAGCCCTCCAGTGCGCAAAGCCGAGAGCATACCTCTCCTATAGCTGCTGAAGCGTCGTCGGTAAGTACCCGTTGATAGGTGCAGGTTTTCAGGAACTTGCCCACCCACAAGCCGCCCGTGTACCGCGCCGCCTTGCGGGTGGGCAGTGTGTGATTGGTGCCGATCACCTTGTCGCCATAAGCCACATTGGTGCGTTGGCCCAAGAAGAGCGCGCCATAGTTGGTCATGTGTTGCAGAAAGTACTCCGGGTCACGCGTCATCACCTGGACGTGCTCCGAGGCGATCTCATTGGCCACGCGCAACATCTCCTCGTCGTTCTCGACGACCATCACTTGCCCATGAGTCTCCCATGCCTTCCTCGCGATCTCGGCCGTCGGCAAGATGCCGAGCAGACGATCCACCTGGCGCAGGGTCTCCCGCGCGAGCGCTTCAGAGGTTGTGAGCAGAATTGCAGGGCTGTCCGGCCCATGTTCGGCCTGACCGAGCAGGTCCGTCGCGCACATTTCACCATCTACGGAGTCGTCCGCAATCACCAGCGTCTCAGTCGGGCCCGCAAACAGGTCAATGCCGACACGCCCGAAGAGCTGGCGCTTCGCCTCAGCCACATACGCATTCCCAGGCCCGACAAGCATGTCGACAGCAGCGATCGTCTCCGTACCCAAGGCCATGGCTGCGATCGCCTGCACGCCGCCGAGGCAGTAAATCTCATCCGCGCCGGCCATCGACTGCGCTGCCACAATCGCCGAAGCGAGCTTCCCCTTGAACGGCGGCGCGCAGGTTAAGACGCGTGGAACACCGGCCACCTTCGCGGTAATGACAGACATGTGCGCCGACGCCAGCAGCGGGTACTTTCCGCCCGGCACATAACACCCCGCCGCGTTTACCGGGATGTGTCGGTGTCCCAAGACCACTCCCGGCAGCGTTTCTACTTCAACGTCCTGCATCGACGCACGCTGGATCCGCGCAAAGTTTCGTACCTGCGCCTGCGCAAACTCGATGTCTTTCACCTCTTGCTTTGACAGAGAGGCGATGCATTCCTCTATCTCAGGTGCTTCTAAGCGGTAGCTCTCGCGGTCCCAATCATCGAACCTGAGGCTCAACTCCCGCAAGGCCGCGTCGCCGCGCTGCTCCACCTCAATCAGGATGCGCTCCACTGTTTCACGCACCTGCTGATTTCGCTTCTGCGTACGATCTTCGGTTGCTCCGCGCTTAAAAACTTCTATCATTAGCCTCTACGCACTCGCTTAATCTGCTCCAGTTGCGCCCCCGGTATACAGTGTCCGCCCCTAAGCTGCCAAGCGATCTGTTCAGAAAGGCTCGTCACAGCCGCAAACGGGGTCGCGGCAGCAGGAGAAGCACGGTCCCTCATCTTCGAGATCACCTGTCGGCGGTTCCTGCAACAGACGACGCTTGTCACCTGCGCCAGCGCAGGACCCTTTTCTTCGTTTGGGGGAGTTGGGGACGACACATCGTTCCATGCACTCTCTCTGACCG
>CAXTVC010000109.1:0-9765 GCA_964247615.1 uncultured Acidobacteriaceae bacterium | reverse complement strand
CAGGGCATGGTCATCAAGGACGGCGCCAAGATGTCCAAGTCCAAGGGCAACGTCGTCTCCCCCGACGAGATGATCGAGAAGTTCGGCGTCGATGCCACCCGCGTCTATGCCCTGTTCGCCACCTCGCCCGATCGCGAGCTCGACTGGCAGGAAGAAGGCGTTGCCGGTGTCAGCCGGTTTCTTGCACGCTTCTACCGCCTGGCCACCAAGTACGCCCCTGTGATCCGTGGTGTAGGCACGCCTCGGGATGGTTCTGCGCGCGCAGCGGAAGCCGCCGGCCAGACAGCCGCGGCCGCCACGCTGCTGCGCACCCTGCACCAGACCATCGCCAAAATCACGGAGGACTTCAACGGCCGCTGGCATTTCAATACGTCGATCAGCGCCGTCATGATTCTGGTCAACGCGATGGCCTCTGCCGAGCCGAAGATGGACATCGGTGACGTACCCGCCGCCGTGGTCGCCGAGCTCTTCCGTTCGGTCACGCTCATGCTTGCGCCCTTTGCGCCGTTCCTCGCTGCTGAGCTCTGGGAACAGCTCGGTGGCGCCGGAAACGTCCTCCGCCACCCCTTCCCGGTTGCAGACGCCGACCTGGCCAGGGAAGACGAGATCGAAGTGCCCGTCCAGGTGAACGGTAAGCTGGTCGTCGTTGTCAAAGTCGATGCCTCCGCTGACGATGAGGCGCTGAAACAAATCGCAACCCGCGAGGAAAAAGTAACCGCCCGTCTTGCGGGTAAGACATTGGTGAAGACCATCATCGTCAAAGGCAAGCTAATCAATCTGGTTGTGCGCTAGACGTGCCTTACAGCAACGAGCCAACCTGAGGTGTGCGGGCCGGACCCATCTGCCTGAGTCCGGTCCGCATCGTGTTCTTCAGCCGATCAAACAGCATCGCCAAGCCAATGCTGATCGCAATCGCGCCCAGCAGCATCAGCCATCCACCCCGCCAGTCCGGGATCGCACCCCCATGCACACACACCACGAACAGAAAAAACGGCCAGTGCAGCAGGTAGAGCGGAAAGGTGCTGTCCGCAACCAGGCGGACCTTGCTCGCAATCCCCTTCGAGACGGGCTGCAAAAAGCGGTCGAAGCCAAGTAACACGGGCAGCAGCGTGAAAGCCAGCAAGCTGCCGACTAGGAAGTAGCTCAGGCTGAGCCGATCCAGCCAATGCAGGGCCTCTCCGTGAAACAGCCGCTTGCCTAGCGCAGTCGCCTCGACAAAATCTGTCAGAGCTGCAGTCCTCGCCGTCACCGTGGTTGTCTGTAGCACTCGCGCGATCGGCCGTCGAAACGTCCAGAGCCCCGCGAGGTAGACGCCCAGCGCCGTGGTCGCAATCTTCAACGCGTGGCGACGCGCATGGAGCCACACGTAGACATCATGCAACCCCACTCCGAGCAGCCAGATGGGAAACAGCAGCGAGATGGCCGGCCCGGTGACCAGCAACAGCGACGGCACGACCACCCAGCGCGCCCGCGGCGCATAGCGCCAGAAACCATACAGCGCGTAGTAGACACACTCAAACGAGAGCGACCAGAAGGGCCCGTTCGACAGCGGCGGTGATCCGTATCCCCACCAGCCGACCGTGAAGGACAGGTTCTGCAGCGCCTCCAGGGGGATCTCGCCCCAGTGAAAGGGCAGCACCATGCTGTGATAGACCGCAGGCGACCACCACGCGGCGGCCGGCTCCAGAAGAAACGTCAACAGCAGCATCGGCACCACGACGGAGTAGATGCGGGACGCCCGATCGATCCAGTACGAGCGGCCATCCGCCACCCGCGCCACCGTGACATACCGGATCACAAAGCCGGACAGCACAAAGAAGACGCAGACCGCCAGGTTCCCGGACCGCTCCGAGATGATCGGCCCGGCCGCCACGAAATGCAGCGGCATGTGGCTGAGCGCCACGGCCACCGCGGCGGCAAAACGCAGCACGTCCAGCAGAACGGAGGCGTTTCTGCCGAAGAATTGTCTGCCTTCGCTTCCGGGCATCGCTGCCCTTCATTATATGCAGCCGGACGCTCCGCCTGGCTGCAGGCTCCCTGCTTCCTGGCTCACGGTGCAGTAGCCTAAAAGACGGAGTCCTGAAAATCCGCAATCAAAGCGCAAATGTTGTTCCACTCCGCGGCACCCAGTCGCTGGTAGGCGTTATGAGCTTCGTCTGGAGACACCCCTCCCTGACGGCCATGGAGCTCCTGTGGCGCTGGCTCGCCGCGGCGCCCCTGCTCTGGCTCGGGTGGCATGCCCTCGCGCCACACGCCACAGCCATTCCGCTGGACAGCACCGCGCTGGGGGGCATGACCTTCTTCGAGCCCGTGCGTTCGGTGGGCGTGCTGGCCTCCCAGCTTGAGCTCTACCTGCCCCTGCTCAAAGCAACGGCACGCTGGTGGGTGCCCCTGGCATTTCTCGTCTGGGCCGTCTTCTCCGCGCTGGGCAGAACCCTTGTTCTGCGGCGTGCTGACGGGGAACTGCAAGCTGGCTGGTGGCTCATGCTGGCCTATCGACTCGTGCGTGCCCTGTCTTTTCTCGGAGTGCTCGCCTGCTGGGGCTTTGCGGTCCTGGCCGCGCTGCATGCCACCATCACGGGGCCCGGCGAGCGTGGTGCGGAACCCAACATCGTTCTCTTCACCGCCGAAGCCGTCGGTCTCACCCTCGCAGCCTTTATGGTCTGGTCGCTTAGCGTGTGGCTTCTGGATCTGCCGCCTCTGGCCGCCATGGCGCAGGCGCGGCTTAACCCGTCGCAGCGATCGCATCTCCGCTCCAAGCTGATTGAGACCAACCTCGTCATGGGCATCGTGCGGGTCGCGCTTTTTGTGCTGGCGATGACCTTCTCCGCATCGCCGCTGCCATTCCAAAGCCAGGAGACCCAGGCCTACATTAACGTGTGGTGGGTCGGTGTGGCCCTCTTCTATGTAGTGACCTCGGACTACTTCCACGTCGTGGGCCGCGTAACCTACCTCCGGTTACTGCAAACCATCGCCGGGGAATCCAACGTCACGGCTCCGCCTGCATCCTAACCGCAGAACCACAATCAATCTGCCTTGTACGGAGCTCGACCCCTATGTCTTTCGGTATCTATACCGTTGGAACCATCATCCTGATCGTCGGTGTGCTGTACATCTGCCACCTCATGCACGTCCCGCAACGCTGGGTCATCGGCATTGCCATCCTGTTATTCGGTGGGGGCATCATGGGTGCCGTCACCAACACCCGCTCCAAAGACCCCAACTAGCTCCTCAGCGTAGCGACCCAGGTCGATTACTGGCTACTTCGGTGCAATCTGCACGCTCTGCATCACGGCATCCAGGTGCTGCTGCAGGGCGGCGTTTTCCCCTGCCGTCAGTGGACGGGGAAGCGTTGTGCTTTTCACAAAAGGGCAGCTCGTCACAATGTCCCGCTCAAATACCAGGCACTGGCCGCCGCGGAGTGTGGTGTCCACCCGCGTTTTTACCTGGGTGCACATGGCAGCATCGCCACCGCTCGCCTCGGTGTAGGCGGTGGCGCCGTAAAAGACCTTCCCTGGCTGCGTAGCTCCCGCCACGATCTTGACCGGCAGGTCAGCACATCCTGCTTGGTCGAGTCCGGCCTTGGCGGTGTAGCTGAAGGTCATCGCCCGCAGCACGGTATCCGCGTAGGGGGTGCCTTCCGGGGTGAACTGCTGCGTCATCCGCGGCGCACCTGCGACCGCAGCAAAGGCCGGGGCCGGCAACACCTGGCCCACAGCCGGTCGCCAGATCGTCGGGTATCGAAAGCTCACACCGGTGCCCGGATCACGGTAGGTCGTCAGGTTGGCATCGCCGGATTCCGCCACGGACGGCGCATGCGGTGCATCGGCGGCATCCGTCGCCCCCGGCAGCGCCACGCTGCTGCTCGAAGCCACAGGAAGGTCGCCTCCAACCACCTTGGGTTTCTTCGAGCTCGTCCCTTTGCATCCCGCAAGCCCAACCAGCAGCACCAGCATTCCCACAGACCTACGTCGCACCGCAACCTCCGCGTTCCCCATCGGGAGCGCCCCAAGTAGACTATCGAAGTGGACACCCCCGGCAGCTCTACCGTTGCTATCCTCGACTTCGGTTCGCAATACACGCAGCTCATCGCCCGCCGCATCCGCGAGCTTGACGTCTTTTCGGTCGTCCTGCCCTGCACGGCGCCCTTGAAGGACGTGCTCGCGCTAAACCCCAAGGGCATCATCCTCTCGGGTGGCCCGTCGTCCGTCTACGACACGAACGCGCCAGAGGCCGATGCTGCCCTCCTGGACACCGGCCTGCCTACCCTCGGGATCTGCTACGGCATGCAGTTCATGATGCATCGGCTGGGCGGCCGTGTTGTTCCCGGCGCCGCGCATGAGTACGGCCATGCAGATGTCTTGGTCAAAGAAGAAAGCCCGCTTTTCCACGGCCTGCCCTCGACGCTGGAAGTCTGGATGAGCCACGGCGACCATGCCGAAGCGCTCGCCCCGGGCTTCAGGGTGCTCGCGACGACGAACAACGCCATCGCGGCTATCGAAGACGCTGAGCGCCGCATGTGGGCGGTGCAGTTCCACCCGGAGGTTGCGCACTCGCGCCAGGGCACCGAGATGCTGCGCAACTTCGTCGTCGATATTTGCGGCGCGGCCCAGGACTGGACGCCCGCCCACTTTATCGAGACCACGGTAACTCGTATTCGGGAGCAGGTGGGCCCCACGGGCCACGCCATCTGCGGCCTCTCCGGCGGTGTCGACTCCTCCGTTGCTGCGGTGCTTGTGCAGCGCGCCATCGGCGACCGGCTGACCTGCATTTTCGTTAACAACGGCGTTCTGCGCAAAGGCGAGTTTGAGGCGGTGCAGAAGACCATGCGCGAGGGCCTTGGTCTGCACCTGGTGGCGGTTGACGCAAGTGAACGCTTCTTGGGTAAGCTCGCCGGCGTCACCGATCCCGAAGGGAAACGCAAGATCATTGGTGGCGAGTTCATCAGTGTCTTTGACGACGAAGCCAAGAAGATCTTCGACGCCGAACGCTCTGCCGGCGAAGAGGTCGCATGGCTTGTGCAGGGCACGCTCTACCCCGACGTGATCGAATCGGTCAGCGTGCACGGTCCGTCGCACGTCATCAAAAGCCACCACAATGTAGGTGGGCTACCCGCGGACATGAAGCTGAAGCTCATTGAGCCGCTGCGTGATCTGTTCAAGGACGAAGTCCGTCGCGTCGGCCGCGATCTGCACATGCCGACCGAAATCTTGGAGCGGCAGCCCTTCCCGGGGCCTGGGCTCGCCGTCCGTATCCTCGGCGAGGTCACCCCGGACCGCGTCGCCATCCTGCAGGAGGCCGATGCCATCTGCTCCGAGGAGATCCACCGCGCAGGCCTCACGACCAAGCTATGGCAGAGCTTTGCCGTCCTGCTTCCCGTCAAAACTGTGGGCGTCATGGGCGACCAGCGCACCTATGCCTACACCTGCGCCATTCGCGCGGTGGAAAGCGAGGACGGCATGACCGCCGACTGGGCCGTGCTGCCCGCCGAGGTGCTACGCTCCATCTCCAGCCGCATTGTCAGCGAGGTGCGCGGTATCAACCGCGTGGTGTACGACATCACCTCCAAGCCGCCCGGCACCATCGAGTGGGAGTAAGCCGTGCGCGTGCTGTGGCGTGTCCTGCTCGTGCTGTTCACCTTCGGCGGTGTCGGCTACCTCACCATGCATCTGCTTATCGCGCGCGCCGTAGCCCACGGCACGCCGGAGTACAGCGTGCGGCTGGCCGGCGCGATGGGTGGTCTGTTTGTGGGTGGATCGGTGGCCTGCCTGGTTGCGCTTGTGTTTTTGCTGGGTGGCCGTCGCCGGCCGCTGGATGTTGAAGACCCTGAGTAAGCCCTGACCGATCAGGCCGGCATTTCGGCGGACTCCCGCCTGCCGAAGATCGCCGTTCCTACACGCACGGTTGTCGATCCCTCTTCGATGGCGACCTGAAAATCTCCGGACATCCCCATGGAGAGCTCCCGCAGCGTGGGTACACGAGTGCAATGCTCATCTCGCAGCGCGCGCAGCTGCCGAAAGTAGGGACGAGCCGCTTCACCCAGCGCATCCAAGGGCGGAACGGTCATCAGGCCGGAGACCCGCAGGTTCGTCAGCGGAGCGACGGCGGCAAGCAAAGCACCCAACTCCGCCGGATCGATGCCGTGCTTGGCCACCTCGGAAGACAGCTTCACCTCGATCAGCACCGGCAATACCTTGCCCAGAGCCTCCGCTGCGGTGTTCAAGCGTGCGGCGGTCTTCTCGGAATCCAGCGTGTCGATCGCGCCGAACAGCTCCGCGGCCTTGCCCGTCTTGTTGTTCTGCAACGGGCCAATCAGATGTACGTCGAGATCCACCAGGCTACTGAGCTCCGGCGCCTTGGCCTGCATCTCCTGCACACGGTTCTCGCCGAAAAGCCGCTGTCCGGCTTGATACGCCTCAAGCAGTGCCGATACGGGATGAGTCTTGCTGACGGCCATCAGCCTGACCTCGTTTGGCGACCGGCCAGCCCGGGCGCAGGCTTCCCCCAGCTCATGACGAACTTTTTCAAGATTGTTGGCGATGCTCACAGCTTCCAGTCTACGAGCAGCAGCCCGGGAGGGAACTACCTTGCGATTGCATCCAGTTTGCCCCTTTATCCGTCTCACAAAGGTAGGAGCGCTGTAAGCGCCACGGGAGCAACTTCGCGGGTCGCACGGGGTTAGAGCCGCTGAGAGCTTCAATAGCACCAAGGAGTCTTAAAGATGTCCACTTCGTTTTCGCTACACCCTGTTATGCGCCGCAGCCTGGCTGTCGCTACCCTTGCGAGCGCAGGTATTGTCATGGCGGGCGCTCAGACCACCGAGCCCGCGTCTCAAAAGGCGGTCGCACCCGGACAAACAACCGTGCAGGCGCCCAGCTTTCAGACCGCCGCCGTTCCGGACTTCAGCAGCAACTCAGGGTCACCTCTTCTCAGCAGTTCCTCCTCTTTGATTGAGGGATACGACCCGGGTCAGGCTGCCCAGACACAACTCGCTTCGCTGGAGAAGAACTTCTTCCCGGCAGGAGAGCACATGCAATACGGTCAACGGCGGCGCTATGGCGCTCCGCGGTATCGCGGCGGCAACACCAACGCCGATGGCTCAGAGAAATACACCGGCTACGTGGGTGGCGGTCTGACTCTGCCAGTCGGCACGAACTCTGATTACCTCAACACGAGCTGGGGTATCCAGGCTGGTGTGGGACGCAACTTCAACCGTCATATTGGTTTGAATGTAGAGTTCGACTTCGACAAGTTTGGTATGACCGGTCAGACGATCGACAACCAGTCGAATCGCTACTTCGGAGATCCAACCAACTCCAACGGCCTGGATGCAAACAGCCATATCTGGTCGATCTCGCTCCAGCCCGTGTACCAGATCTACTCCGGACAGGGGCTAAGTGCGTACGTCACAGGGGGCGTGGGTTTCTACCACAAGGTGGCGAACTTCACCCTGCCGCAGGAGGAAGAATACTTCGATCCGTACTACGGCTACGAAGAGTTTGAAGTACAGGGAAATATCGACCACTACACCTCCAACGCACCCGGTTTCGACGGTGGTATTGGGCTTACCTACAAGTTTTCCCGTTTTGCCAATGAGCGCTTCTATGCGGAGGCACGATATGTCTACATGGACAACAAGTATCGGCCCGGCATCACCGACGCAACAATTTCGACATACACCGGCAATAACGTCTTCCCGGAAAACAGCAATACAACATCTTACTTCCCCATCAAGTTCGGCATTCGTTTCTAACCGCAACCGCTCACGGAGAGAAGGCCCGCTTCGGCGGGCCTTCTTCCATGCAATCCAGGCAGTTAGACCCCTACAGGGTAGGGTTTTTCATGCAGACTATCTCCCTGGCTGCTGCTCCCACGCTCAAACAGTCCCTGAAACAGACTAAGGAACCCGGTGTACCAGTACCCCAGCACAAAGAGCAGCAAGAACGGCACGGTAAAGAAGTTTTCGGTGCTGATGGCGTACCAGACAGTCCAGGCGAAGTAGCAGCCGATGGCGAGTTCGATCCAGGGAATAATGCCAAGGCGTTTGCGGTACTTCTTGGCCTGGCTCTGTTCACCCTTCTTCTCCACGCGATATTTCGGAGTGCGCGCGAAAGCGCTTTTAATGCCGAAAAGGGCTTCCATAACGGCTTTTGTGTTCGTTATTGCCAAACCGGTGCCCATAGCCATCAAAAACGGCAGGTAAATCACCGTCCTCCACCAGCTCCGAGGGAAGAGCTCCTTCTGGCTGACCAGGTAAAAGCTCGAGACAGACGCCGTAGAGGCCAGGAAGAGCGGCAGGTCGATCAGCATCATCTGCAGCGGCCCCTGCCAGGAACGGATGATCATTGCCGGCATCAGCAGCGTGGAGAGCACGATCATCAGCGGGTAGCTGATGTTTGCCGTCAGGTGATACCAGGCCTCGAGCTTGGTATGGAATGGCGCGTTCGAGCGCATCACCTGCGGCAGGATCTTCTTAGCAGTCTGGATCAGCCCCTTGGCCCAGCGTGCCTGCTGGGTTTTGAAGGCGGTCATTTCAATCGGCAGCTCGGCGGGGCACTCGACATCCTGCAGGTACTTGAAATGCCACCCGGCGAGCTGGGCGCGGTAGCTGAGATCGGTGTCCTCGGTCAGGGTGTCATGCTGCCAGCCGCCGGCCTGCTCAATGGCAACGCGACGCCACATGCCGGCGGTGCCGTTGAAGTTGAAGAAGACCCCGGCGCGGGAGCGGCCGCCATGCTCCAGCACGAAGTGTCCGTCCAGCAGAATGGCTTCGACCTGGGTGAGAAAGCTGTAGTTGCGGTTCAGGTGTGTCCAGCGGGTCTGGACCATGCCGATGCCCGGTTCCGCGAAATGATGAACGACCCGCTGTAGCCAATCCGGCG
Source organism: uncultured Acidobacteriaceae bacterium (assembly GCA_964247615.1). Taxonomy (GTDB): domain Bacteria; phylum Acidobacteriota; class Terriglobia; order Terriglobales; family Acidobacteriaceae; genus Granulicella. The sequence continues at coordinate 883 of CAXTVC010000109.1, read as the reverse complement.
GCGGTACGAAATCGGCATCGAAGATCGCGACCAGCTCGCCCTTCGCGCTCTTCAGGCCTTCCTCAAGCGCGCCGGCCTTGTACCCATAGCGATTGGTGCGGTGCAGGTAGTGAATGGGCTGCGGGGCGAGGCCATCCGTGCCGGTGGCATAGCGCTCCACAACGCCCGCGGCGACCGCCTGGGTCTCGTCGGTGGAGTCGTCGAGCACCTGGATCTCAAAGCGGTCGCGCGGGTAGTCCAGCCGGCAGCAGGCGTCGATCAGCCGATCGATCACATACTGCTCGTTAAAGATGGGCAGCTGGATGGTGACAAAGGGCAGAGTGTCTTCGGGGAAGCGGGCGGGCGGCTCGGTGGAGAGAGCGGCCTTCTTCTTGTTGCGGTAGTAGAGCCAGACCAGCTGATAGCGATGCAGGCCGTAAAAGGCAAGGATAAGCATCACGATGAAGTAGGGGACCAGCAGGGCGATGTCGAAGCCGTTCCATCGATAAGCGTGACGAAAGGTCCGATCCGCATAGTGCGTCTTCCAGTAATGGCCCAGGCCACGGGAGGCAAAAAAGGCGAGCGCATTCAGCGAAGGGTGCAGGGAAAGACTCCAGAGTTCAGACAGAACCCCACCATTTTACGTGCAGCCGCCAGATCCGCCTGCGTCCGATTGCGGCGAGTATCTCTGTAGTTTCGGCACTCCCGTGTGGGAACAAGCGATGCTGTGGGCGGGGATGTGCTCGCAGGGGACGGGAAGCGTTGTGTCCGCGCGGCGGCTCAGGATAGAATTGCCCTGTTACCCCGTGCTGGAGAGTTGGCCGAGAGGCTGAAGGCGGCGGTTTGCTAAACCGTTATAGGACCAAAAGTTCTATCGGGGGTTCGAATCCCCCACTCTCCGCCA
>CAXTVC010000108.1:0-9809 GCA_964247615.1 uncultured Acidobacteriaceae bacterium | reverse complement strand
TACGGCGTCATGCAAGGCCGCTTGTCACCCCCTGAGGATGGCCGCTTTCAATCCTTTCCACGCGAGGGCTGGCGCGAGGAGTTTCCGAAGGCGAGAGCTGCCGGCTTCAGCTATATCGAGTGGATCCACGATGACTTTGACGGGTGGGTCAGCGATGTGCAGCCGGGAGTTAATCCCATCTTCACCGAGAACGGATTGCTGCAGTTCGACGCTCTGAAAGCGGAGCACGGCATTGCGACGCCTGCCTTGTGCGGGGATTGGTTTATGGAGCACCCGCTCATTCGGTGCAGCGTGGAGGAGCGTGCGCATCGCGAGCAGCACCTGCACGCCATGGTCGCGCTGGCTGCACGGATTGGCGCGTGGCGTATGGTGCTGCCATTTGTTGACAATGCCCGGATGACGAGCGAAGAGGAGAAGATCCAGGTGCTCGATGTGCTCAAGCGCGCACTGCCCGTAGCTGAGGCGCACAAGGTGGAACTTCACCTTGAGGCCGACTTCAATCCCCAGGATTTTAAGCAGTTCCTGGCACGGCTCGATCACCCGTACCTCAAGGTCAACTGGGATTCCGGCAACAGCTCAGGCCTGGGTTACGTGGCTCATGAAGAGTACGCGGCCTACGGCGATCGCATCGGTTCCGTGCATATTAAAGACCGTTATCGCAAGCCCGAAGGCGGGATTGAGACGCGGCCCGTTGGGACAGGTTCCGCGGATTTTGACGACGTCTTCAAAGCGATTTACTCCGTCGGCTACGACGGTGGCGTTACGCTGCAGGTGGCGCGCGGTGTCCCGGGTGATGAAGTCAATTTTCTTCGTGGGCAACTCGACTTTGTGAAGCGGTACTGGTAGCGCCGCTCTCCTTCCTTCTCTCACACAATCGAACACAGGACCAGGAACGTATGCCCATCACTGCGCAGGATCTTCAACGCAACCAGCTGTTTTCTCTTGAAGGCAAGACCGCCGTGCTGACGGGCGCCTCCGGCTTTCTTGGTCGTACGTTTGCCCTGGCACTACTGGCCAACGGGGCGCGCGTCGTTGCCCTGGGACGAAGCGATCGCCTGCAGACGGAAGCCAGGAATTGGGCTAACCAGTTTGGCGCAGACAGGATTGCGGTCGAGCAGATCGATATGTATGACGTCGAGGCGCTGAATACCCTGTGCGACAAGATTGCCGCCAACGAGAGCTCGATCGACATCCTGATCAACAACGCGCATGAGCTCGGTTCGGCGACAGGCTTCAATGTGCCCGAGGGCTCGCTGGAGAACTCCACCTTCGACCAGTGGCAGCGCAACCTGCAGGGTGGCGTGTACTGGGCGGTACAGACGACGCAGCGGCTGGGCGTGAAGATGAAGGAGCAAGGGCGCGGCTCGATTATCAACATCGCCACGATGTATGCATCGGTGGCCCCACGTCCGCAGCTGTATGAGGGCACGACGTCGCTGAACCCGCCGGGCTACTCAGCGTCCAAGGCCGCGCTGGCTGCGTTTACGCGTTATACCGCGAGCTTCTGGGGTACCAGTGGCGTGCGCGCCAACTGCATTTCGCCCGGCCCGTTCTCGAACACCGAAGACGTGGGTACAGGGCAAAACGCGGTGCAGGAGGATTCGCCCTTTGTGACGAAGCTGAAGGGCTACACAGTGCTAAATCGGATTGGGCGGCCGCTGGAGCTCTGCGGGGCCCTGCTGTTTCTTGCGTCGGATGCGAGCACCTACGTTACTGGGCAGAATCTGAATGTCGATGGCGGTTGGACGGCGGTATAGGAGCCGGGGCTAGGCCCACGGCCTGCATGTGGAGGTCTGATCCTGCCAAGCGGGCCTCGTCTCTTGTCGGTGTGAGTCGGTACACTAAGTCCGGATGGATCTTCAGCTTACGAACCAGGTGGCCTTTATCGCCGGGAGCTCCCGCGGCATCGGCCGCGCCATTGCCGCCGCGCTGCTTGCCGAGGGCGCACGCATCGTCCTCACAGGCCGGGATGAGGCCTCGCTTCGCGCAACGCAGGCCGAGCTTGCCACGCCCGAGACGCATGACCGCATCCTTGCGGTGCGGGGGGACTTCACGCATGCCGAGACGATCGCCCGCGCTTTTGAGCGCACGGTGGCCCACTTTGGCCGGCTCGATCATCTGGTTGCCAACCTGGGTACCGGCTCCGGCAAGCCCGGCTGGGACCAGCCCGAGGAAGAATGGACGCGCCTGTTTGAGCTGAACTTCTTTGCCAGCGCGCGCCTTACGCAGGCAGCGCTTCCCCATTTGCTGAACAATCCGGAAGGTGGCAGCATTCTCTACATCTCTTCGATTGTTGCCGTCGAGGCTACGCCTGCCCCGCTGCCGTACTCGGCAGCAAAAGCTGCCCTGAACAACTATGCAAAGAACCTGGCCCGTCAGCTCGGTCCGCAAAAGGTTCGCGTTAACAGCATCGCTCCGGGAAACATCTACTTCCCGGGCGGCAGCTGGGAGCGACACCTCAGCCAACGGCGAGAGGCGGTGGAGACGATGCTCAAGACCGAGGTCCCGCAGGGGCGCTTCGGTACACCGGAAGAGATTGCCTCGCTGGCAACGTACCTGTGTTCCCCCCAGGCGTCTTTTGCCACAGGGGCCTGTTACGTGATGGATGGTGGACAGACGCGCACGGTGTAAGTGCCTTCACTGCGCAGATCGTCTGAGAAAGTTTCAACCGGTTTTTGCGTCCGCGCCCCTACCTTCTAGCCCGTTGGCTTCGTCCACCCGTAAGATCTCGTAGCAGCCGCCTATGAAACTTCGTTCCCCTATGACGAAAGCCAGCAACGACATTTCGGCTTCCCAGCCCATCCTGAGCCTTCGGAATGGTCTGCTCGCTATTTTCGGGGCAGTTCTGATCAGCGGCTGCGGTTTTCTGGTCGACCATCTCTTTCATAAAGCCGACCGGCTGCTTGCCTCGGACTTCTATACCTGCGCGATTGCGTTTCTGTTCTGCTACCTGCTGCTGCAGCTGGAGGCGCGGCGGCGGGCAGGCCTGGCACGGCGCATGGAGATTGCGGCCGAGGTCAACCATCACATCCGCAATGCGCTGACCGGGGTTGTGTTTACGGCGGCGGCCCAGAACGACCCGGCCATGCAGGCTGTGTTGCAGGATGCCACTGCACGCATCGACTGGGTACTGAACACCGTGCTGCCGGATGGCTCGGCCGACCTGAAATGGCCGGTGCAGTCCCCTTCCTGGAGCCCGTCACCCTGGACGGCAGGCAGCTCGAACACCGGCCAGCCACAGTAACTCAGCCATCGGCGTGGCGCCTACCAGAGCACGCCCCGTATGGGTACCTCGGGGGCGGGTAGCTGTGTCTCGTTCAATAGCTGGCGCAGATTTGTTTCGATCGTGTTGCAGATCGCCGTCAAGGGGATGTCATAGATCGTATTGTCGAAGGGATCCTCGAGATCGCGACCGATCTTGTCCAGCGCCAGGAACATAAAACCCACGAGCGTCGAGCCAAGCGGTGTGAACCAGCCCAGGGACTCCACCATCCCGATCGGCAGCAGGACGCAGTAGATCCGCACGAAGAGCATGGGAAAGAAGTCATACTGCTTGGGCATGGGCGTGTTCTTGATGCGCTCTGAACCGCCCTGTGCATCGGCCAGGTCATCGAGGTTGCGATCCATAGCCTGCCATTCGAGCGCGTTGACCCAACCGCGCGTGTAGGCCTCGCGCAACAGCGTGCCGATACTGCGCTGGATGGTGAGTGCGATGTTTTTCTGGCCCGCGTAGGTCTCCAGTTCCTTCTCGGGAACCTCCGCCCGGGACAGGGCCGAACGCACCTCTGCAACGGGATCGAGGCCCCGCAGCTGCTGGCGCAGGGCGTGCACATAGGCAATCTGCAGGTGAATGATGCGTGCCCGCAGACCGCTGCACTCCTCCTGTTCCTGGATCACGCTTGAGTCGGGGCAGCGCACCACCGTATATACCTGGCGGGCCAGCGAGCGCGAATTGTTGACGATCTGTCCCCACAGCCCGCGAGCCTCCCACCAGCGGCTGTAGGCCGAGTTATTACGGAAGCCGACGATGATGCCGATCGCTGACCCGTACAGCGCCAAGGGGACGTTCTTCGAGCCGATCCATTGCCAGCCAAGCACCTTGAAGGCGACCACAATGACGACATCCCAGATCACCAGGCCCAGCAGCGGCAGGCCGACATATTGCAGCATGCGCCTCAGCTGCGGCGCGTGAGGAACGATCATGCGGTCTCCACGGCCTTGGCGGCGGCCACCGGCGTGAACTCCCGGCTGCCATCCTCCGCGATGTGGATCCCGCCAGAACCGATGTCATAGACCCAGCCCGAGATCGTGAGCTCACCGCGTGCGACCGCGCCCGCAACCGAGGGGTGGGTGTTCAGGTGGGCTACCTGCATGAGTACGTTCTGCTCCGTCAGCCGGCGCAACTTCGTCAGGGGCGCATCGCCCTCCTGCTCCTGCGAGCTCGCCACATGCAGCGCTGCCTGGCCGTTGCGCAGCCAGGAGCGGACAGTCGGCATCGCGTCCGTGGACGCTGGGTTCAGCAGAGCCTTCATCGCGCCGCAGTCTGAGTGACCGCAGACCACGATGTGCTGCACCTTGAGCCCGGTCACGGCATACTCAATCACCGCCGACACACCGCCCAGCATCTCGCCGTAGGACGGCACCATGTTGCCGATATTGCGGGTAATGAAGAGCTCGCCGGGACCGGCCGACGCGATTGATTCAACGTCGACACGGGAGTCGGCGCAGGCAATCACCAGCGTGTGCGGTTGCTGGGGCGTTGTGGCTGCCCGCTGGTAGTCTGCGGCATTTTCGGCATGCACCTCGGACTGAAAACGGAGCACGCCCGCCTTCAGGCGGTCCAGGACGGAGGGTGTTTGGGTCGAGTCACTCATACGCTTTTAGAGTCTCTTTTTTCGGTAAAGTGAGGAGGAAATCCCCCAACATTTTCGTACACCCGCTGTCCGAAACGGAACACCGTTCAGGGTCAGGGAGTCTTTGGAGCGCGGTGGTCACGTGCGACAGGTGCTGCAGCCTGCAACAGCCGCCCTGACCGATCCTGCGATACTAGACGAGCTATGCCGGACACCACCATCGCTCCTGACTCGCCCAATCGTGCGCACTCCCTCTTCGACCTTACCGGCCGCGTGGCCGTCGTCACCGGCGGTGCGGGCCTGCTGGGCTACTTTCACGGTGCGATCCTCGCCGCCGCCGGGGCCCATGTCGTTCTGCTCGATCTTGCCGCGGCTAACCCCGGCCTGCGCGCCGACCAGTTGCAGAGCGCGCATGGTCCCGAGTGCCTGGGCCTGGCCGCCGACATCACCTCGGAGCACTCGCTGCTCCAGGCAAAAGATCAGGTGCTGGCGAAGTTCGGTCGCGTCGACATCCTCATCAACAACGCCGCCAACAACCCCAAGGTCGAAGCCGACCCGGCCGGCGAGCCCAAGCAGTGGTCGCGGCTGGAAAACTTCCCGCTGGAGGTGTGGAATGCCGACATCGCCGTCGGGCTCACCGGGGCTTTCCTGTGCTCGCGCATCTTCGGTGCGGAGATGGTGAAGCGTAATGCGGGCGTGATCGTCAACGTGGCTTCGGACCTGGGCGTGATCGCGCCCGACCAGCGGCTGTATCGCAAGGACGGCCTCGCCGACGACCAGCAGCCCGTCAAGCCGGTCACCTACTCCGTCGTAAAAACCGCGCTGATAGGCCTCACGCGCTACCTGTCCACCTACTGGACAGCGCACAACATCCGCGTCAACGCGATCTCCCCCGGCGGCGTGTTCACCTCGCAGCCCGAGGAGTTCACCCGCAAGCTCCACCAGCTCATCCCCATGGGCCGCATGGCGCACAAAGACGAGTACCAGGGTGCGATCCTGTTTCTCTGCTCGGACGCGAGCAGTTACATGACCGGACAGAACCTGATCGTCGATGGAGGACGCAGTGTCCTTTGACACACTGGATCACCAGGCCGAGATCCACCCCGAACACCCGCCCGTTGTTCCCATCCCGCAGGATCCTTTTCTGCCCAAAGGGGCCCTGCAGCGGCTGGTCAATGCGTTTCCCGGCGGCCAGTTCTTCCGTTATCTCCTTGTCGGCGGCTTCAACACCGTTTTTGGTTACACAAGTTTCCTGATCATCGTCCGGCTGCTCTCTTCCGTCATTCCCACGCGCTACCTGACTTTCACGGCCATTGCGGGATCGCTTGTCTCCACGCCGTTGAACATTACCGTCGCCTATTTTGGCTACAAGTTTTTCGTGTTCAAGACCAAAGGCAACTACCTCCTCGAGTGGCTCAAATGTTTTGCCGTCTATGGCACCGGCATGATCCCCGGCCTGGTTGCCCTGGGTGCGCTCACCAGGCTGATCCAGGGCCTCGTACACAGCCACAACGCCGCGCTGCACGGCCTGCTGACCGGCACGCAGGCGCATCTTTCCGGCTCGATTTCACAGCTGCTGGGCAACATCGCCCACGGTAAAACCCTGGCCGCCAACATCGCAGGCGGTATCGTCATCGGGCTTTCAACGATTTACAGCTTCGTCGGCCACAAAAAGGTCACCTTCAAGACCACCTCCCCTGCCTCCTGAAAAAGGCCTCTTACACCCTTATCGGCTAAACTTGTCGAGACTTTAGTGCAGACCCAGGAGCCGCCGCCGAGTGACCCGCAAGACCATCTCCATCATCACGCCCTGCTACAACGAGGAAGCCAACGTCCTCAATCTGTACAACCAGGTCCGCGCAGTGATGGTCGGCATCGGCCGCTATGAGTACGAGCACATCTTTATCGATAACCACTCGCAGGACAACACGGTCGCCATCCTGCGCATGATTGCGGCTGAAGATCCTAACGTCAAGATCATCGCCAACGCCCGCAACTTCGGCCATATCCGCTCGCCGATTCACGCCCTCATGCAGGCCCGCGGCGACGCCATTCTCGGCATCGTGGCGGATCTGCAGGACCCGCCGCCGATGATCGCCGACATGATCGCCGAGTGGGAAAAGGGTGCCTACTGCGTCCTCGGCATCAAGCGCTCCAGCGAGGAGGCCTCGCTGATGTTCTGGCTGCGCAAGCAGTACTACAAGTACGCCGAGCGGCTCAGCTCCATCGAGACCATCCAGAACTACACCGGCTTCGGCCTCTATGACCGCAAGGTCGTCGAGCTCGTCCGCCAGTTCGACGACCCCTACCCCTACTTCCGCGGGATGATCGCCGAAATCGGCCTGCCCACCGTCAAGCTGCTTTACGACCAGCCCAGCCGCAAGTTCGGCGTCACCAAGAACAACTGGTACACGCTTTATGACATAGGCATGCTGGGCGTCATCAACTACAGCAAGGTGCCGCTGCGCCTGGCTACCTTTGCGGGTTTCGGCGGTGCCGTGCTCGCGCTGTTGATCGCGATCGGCTACCTGGTCGCAAAGCTGGCCTTCTGGAACACGTTCGACGTTGGCGTTGCGCCCATGATCATCGGCCTATTTTTCTTTCAGTCGCTGATGCTGGTCTTTCTTGGCGTTATGGGCGAGTATGTCGGCGCCATCTACACCCAGATTCAGCACCGCCCTTATGCCGTCGAGCTTGACCGCGTGAATTTCGACAAGCCGTTCAGCTATCCGCGCGCAGAGCCGGTGATGCTCGCCGGCCTCACCTCCGGCAACCCCCTCACGATGCCCGCGCCCAGCGCCCAGGCCGTGCCTTCGCCAAGCTAGTGCGAGTGCCTTTTCTTACAACCGTAGAACCTACAACCTAGAACCCGAGCCCCATGACCGATCTCATCCGCAAGCAGCTACAGCAGTCCATTGACACCATGACCCGGGTCCTCAACGACGAGGCGATTCATAAGACCGTCGTCGAAGCCGGCCGTGTCACCGCCGAAGCCATGAAGGCTGGCAGGAAGCTTATGGTCTGCGGCAATGGTGGCTCGGCCGCCGACGCCCAGCACCTGGTAGCTGAGTTTGTCAGCCGTCTTACCGTCGATCGCCCGGCCCTGCGCGCCGTTGCCCTGACGACGGACACGAGTATCCTCACCGCCATCGGCAACGATTACAGCTACGACAACGTCTTCGAGCGCCAAGTGGAAGCGCTTGCCAACGAGGGCGATGTGCTGCTCGCCATCTCCACTTCGGGCAACTCGAAGAACTGCATCAAGGGGCTCAAGAAGGCGAAGGAGATGGGCGTCCGCACCATCGCTTACACCGGCAACAACGGCGGCGGCATGGCGGAGCTTGCCGAGCTGAACGTCATCATCCCGTCGGACACCACGATGAACATCCAAGAGTCCCACCTTGCGCTCGAGCACATTTATTGCATGGTCGTGGAGCGCTTCTACTTCGGCGAAGACTTCGGCTCCAGGCCGCAGCAGTTGGCGGAGTAACGATGGCCATCTCTTATCGCGCCGCTCAAACGCTCATCAAACGCGGGGACGCGCCGGCGCTGCACACCGCACTGGATACGGGTCTCGATGCCAATCTGACCAACCATAACGGCTGGTCGCTGCTCATGCTGGCGGCGGTGGAAGGGTCGGAGACGATGGGCAAACTGCTGCTGGGCAAGGGTGCACGCATCGACGACCGCAACAAGAACGGCGAGACTGCCCTGAACCTCGCCGTGCAGAAGGGTCATGGTGACTTCGTGCAAATGCTAAAGGCTCGTGGGGCAGACACGGACGACACGTCACCGGTGGCCTGACACGGATTGCTGGGCCTGGTCGTTAGTCGATAGAGATCTTGCGCAGCAGACGGAAGTCGCTGAGCATCTTGCCGGTGCCCAGCACCACGGACGCGAGCGGGTCATCGGCGATGGAGACGGGCAGGCCGGTCTCTTCGCGAATGCGCTTGTCCAGGTTCTTGATCAGCGCACCGCCGCCGGTCAGCACGATGCCGCGATCGGAGATGTCCGCGGAGAGCTCCGGGGGCGTGCGCTCGAGCGCCACGCGAATGGCGTTCATGATCGTGGCAATCGACTCACTCAGGGCTTCGCGAATCTCGGAATCTTCAATGGTGATCGTCTTGGGCACACCCTCAATGAGGTTGCGGCCCTTGATTTCCATGGTGAGAGGCTTGTCCAGCGGAAACGCTGAGCCGAGCTCCATCTTGACCTGCTCGGCAGTACGCTCGCCGATCAGCAGGTTGTACTTGCGCTTCAAGTAGGTCTGGACGGCATCGTCCATTTGGTTGCCGGCCATGCGGACCGACCGCGAGTACACGATGCCCGCGAGGGAGATCACAGCGATGTCCGTGGTGCCGCCGCCGATGTCGACGACCATGTTGCCGCCCGGTTCCGTGATGGGCAACCCTGCGCCAATGGCCGCCACCATCGCCTGCTCCACGAGGTGCACCTCGGAGGCCTTGGCGCGGTATGCCGAATCCATGACGGCTCGCTTCTCCACCTGTGTGATCTCGCTGGGGACGCCGATCACGATGCGGGGATGCACCATCATCTTGCGGTTATGCGCTTTCTGGATGAAATAGTTCAACATCTTTTCGGTGTGCTTGAAGTCGGCAATGACGCCGTCCTTCATGGGCTTGATGGCGATGATGTTGCCCGGCGTGCGGCCAAGCATCTCCTTGGCTTCCTTGCCAACCGCCTCCACCTCGTTGGTCACGCGATTGACCGCAATGATGGAGGGCTCATTGACAATGATGCCCTTGCCAGCCGCATACACCAGCGTATTGGCCGTGCCCAGGTCGATCGCCAGATCGCTCGAGAAGAGCGAGAAGATCGAGCGCATGTTGCTGACGCGACCCGTGCGCGTCCCGAAGTTCTTGGAGGACATGAAGCTGATTTTTACCCGCCTAAAGGAATCGATTCATTGTACGACCTGTGGGGAATTGACGCTTT
>CAXTVC010000107.1:0-9843 GCA_964247615.1 uncultured Acidobacteriaceae bacterium | reverse complement strand
ACCATCGGCGAGCTGATTCAGAAGACCGAAGCCGAGATGCTGAAGACCAAGAACTTCGGTCGCAAGAGCCTGAATGAGATCAAGGAAATTCTTGCACAGATGGGCTTGTCGCTGGGCATGAAGATCGACGAGCAGGGGAATCCTGTACCCGGACCGACCTCGGTCCTTCCGGCGCAGGCGCTGGCGCAGAGCTATGCGGCGTTCGATGAAGACGAGGATGAGGACGAGGACGAAGATGTGGACCTCGACCTTGCCCCTGAGCAGGAAACTTTCTAACTACCACCTGCAGCGCAGGGCCTTTTACCCCTGCGCTGCTCAACGCTTTCATTGAAAGCACACCGGTTTACAGGGCAAACCTGGGCCGAAGGAGACGAAAATGCGCCATCGTAACGGCGGGTTCAAGCTGGGTCGCAACACAAGTCACCGAAGGGCGTTGCTGCGCAATCTCGTGACCAGCGCCATCATCAACGACCGAATTCATACCACGATCACCAAGGCCAAGGCTATCCGTCCCCTGGTCGAGAAGATGATCACGTTGGGCAAGAACGGCAGCGTGCATAGCCGCCGTCAAGCGTTGGCGTACATGATGACTCCGGAGTCTGTGGATAGACTGTTTGCTGTTGTGGCTCCTCGTTACACGGAGCGCAACGGTGGGTATACCCGGATCATTCGGACGGGTCAGAGGCAGGGAGATGCGGCAGAGATGGCGTATCTAGAGCTGTTGGGAGCGGAACAGGCTCTGACCGAAAAGGCGGAGAAGCGGGCTGAGATTCGGCAGCGTCGCCAGGAAGAATTGCAGCGTCAGATGCAGGAGCAGGGTGCAAGTGAGGGTGAGGAGCCCGGCACCCAGTCGTAACTTACAACTTTCGTTGGAAGCGGGGCACCTTCGGGTGTCCCGCTTTTTCTTTGCCGAGTCCCGATTGAATGGGTGGCTGCGGGGTAGAACCTATCCCGCCTTAATCATTTCAAAGGGGTTGAGTTCGTGGGTGGATGAGACCACGCGGTCGCGGCCGGAGCACTTGGCCGCGTAGAGTGCCTCATCAGCGCGGCCGAGCAGGTGTTGTGTATCGCGGGTGGCGGGGTTCATGGTGCTCAGGCCGATGCTGACGGTGACCGGAGCCAGCGACCATGGCGTGCGGCGGACCGCATTCAAAAGACGTTCGGACAGGACGCGCGCTTCGATCGCATTGGTATCGGGCAGCAGCAGGACGAACTCTTCGCCCCCGTATCTTGCGATTAGATCCCCACTGCGGATGTTGGATTTGAGGCAGCTGGCGAGTATACGCAGCACGTCGTCCCCATGGGGGTGACCGAAGCGATCGTTGTGCACCTTGAAGTGGTCGACATCGAGCATAAGGACGGACAAGGGTGTCGCGGATTTGCGAGCGGCACGAAAGGCGATGCGAAGTTGATCGTCGAAGACGCGTCGATTGGAAAGGCCCGTCAGCGCGTCAACTGAGGCGAGTTCACGGAGACGCTGATTGGCTGCTTCGAGTTCGGTCTGGTAACGCTGTAGCTCGTTCTGTCGGTGCAGTTCTTTTGTGACCTCGACGCAGACAGCGCCGAGGAGGGTGTGGCCTTCAGGGTCTGTGTAGGGGAACTTGTAGGAACGCCAAACGGAGGTGGACCCGTTCGGGTTGGCTGTCTCTTCGAGGCTTACCTGAAGCTGGCCGGTACGCATGGCTGAGAGATCATTCATGCGATAGGTTGCAGCCAAGTCTCCCGGCCAGAGATCTTCGACGGTCCTATACAGCAGGGCTTCACGGGAGACGCCGAACTGCTTGGCCATCGTCTCGTTGTAGTAGATGAAGCGTCCATCGATGTCCTTGATGAAGGCAAGAAACGGACCTGAGTCCATGAAGGTTTGGAAGCGTTGCTCGAGCATCTGGGCTCGCAGCTTTGCAGCCTGCGCGTCGTGGATGGCCTCTTCGAAGGCCCTGTGTTTTGCCCGCAGCTCGAGGCGGACATTGATCTGGCTGGCCAGGATGCGGAGCGCTGCCTGCTGTTCTGCGGTAAGGACCCGCGGAACCCGGTCGAAAACGCAGAGCGTCCCCAGGGTGTGGCCTTCGGAGGTCTCAAGAGGCATGCCCGCGTAGAAGCGCAGGCCGTCCTCGGCGGTGACCAGGGAGCTGTCAGCAAATCTGGGATCGAGGGTCGCATCTTCGATGAGCATGAGGTCAGTCTGCTGAATGGCGTGATGACAGAAGGCCACATTGCGGGGTGTTTCCGCGATATCGAGACCAACGCAGGACTTGAACCACTGGCGACGCTCATCTACGAAGGAGAGCATACCGATGGGCGTTCCGCAGATGGCCGCCGCGAGATGGACCAGATCGTCGAACTCGGGCTCAGGCGACGTGTCGAGGATACAGAGGGAGTGCAGGGCATGGAGCCGTGCGGCTTCCTTCGCCTGGAACGTGGGTCCGTCAGAAAGCAACGTGTAGGCCTGTTGCAGATCAAAGGGGCTGACGGGTTGAAGCGAGTTGGCCGAGGCGACGGTTTGGCAGCTCGTAGACATGGTTCCCTTATCGACCGGTCCGCGCGGAAGTTTAGGGAACGAAGGAGGCGGGCGTGTGCCACCTGTTAGGTAGGGACCTAGAGATGTGCCCTGTTTTAAGACAGAATGCAGGCACGAAAAAGACGGCACGTAAACCGTGCCGCCCTTTGTGTTTCGTCGATGGGAGCTACCGGTCGATTTCACCCAGGACGATGTCGATGGAGCCGATTACGGCCACGACGTCGGCTATCTGCCTGCCCTTGCACATGGTCTCCAGGGCTTGCAGCGTGGCAAAGTCGGGGTTGCGCATGTGGACGCGGTAGGGCTTGGCGGTGCCGTCGGAGACGACGTAATAGTTCATCATGCCGTGCGGCGCTTCGATGGAGCTGGTGACCTCGCCCGGGGGAACAGCGAAGCCTTCGGTGACGATCTTGAAGTGGTGGATGAGCGATTCCATCTCCGTCTTCATCTTTTCGCGGTCGGGCAGGATGATCTTGGGGGCGTCGGCGGTGATGCGGCCCTCGGGCAGACCGTCGAGGGCCTGGAGGGCGATCTTGGTGGACTCGCGGAACTCCTGCATGCGCAGTACGTAGCGTGCCCAGACGTCGCAATCGTTGGAGACGGGGACGTTGAACTGGAACTTCTCGTAGCTGGAGTAGGGCATGTCGCGGCGGACGTCGAAGTCGATGCCGGAGGCGCGCATGGGTGGGCCGGTGACGCCGAGGGCGACGGCGTCCTCGGGGGAGAGGAGACCTACGCCCTTGAGGCGGCCCTGCCAGATGGGATTTCCGGTGAGCAGGCCTTCGTACTCGTCGACCTTGGAGGGGAAGTCCTTGAGGAAGTCGCGGATGGACTTGTACAAATCCAGCGGCATTTCCATGGAAAGGCCACCGATGCGGATGTACGAGGTCATCATGCGCTGGCCGCTGACTGCCTCAAAGATGCGTTGCAGCTGCTCGCGCTCGCGGAAGCAGTAGAGGAAGACAGTCATCGCGCCGATGTCGAGGGCGTGGGTGCCGAGCCAGACGAGATGCGAGTTGATCCGGGTGAGCTCCATGAAGAGGACACGGATGTACTGGGCGCGGGCCGGGATCTCTAGCTGGAGTAGCTTTTCGACGGCGAGCGCGTAGGCCATGTTGTTGGCCATGGGCGCCAGGTAGTCGATGCGATCCGTGAGTGGCGTGACCTGTGCGTAGAACTTGGCCTCGCAGGTCTTCTCGATGCCGGTGTGCAGGTAGCCGATGTCCGGGGCGAGGGAGACGACGGTCTCGCCGTCGATCTCGAGCACGAGGCGGAGAACGCCATGCGTGGACGGATGCTGCGGGCCCATGTTGAGGACCATGGTCTGGTCCGCGATGGGGTCGTTGCCGTGCTGATGATTGGCGCTGCTGGCGATGACGTCTTCCACGCCGGGGACCGGGCCGGCGGCGTTGGAGGAGCCAGGGACGAGGAAGTCCGCAGCCGAGCGCAGGGGAGCTAAGGTAGCCCCGGTGGTGAGGGGCGTGGTAGGGGTCTGGTTGCGGGGCGTGGTCTCTGTTTTGCGCTCTTCGAGATCGGCGACTGGGCTCATTAGCGGTAACCCTCCACGGGGAAGTCCTTGCGAAGCGGATGCCCCTTCCAATTTTCGGGCATCATGATGCGGGTGAGGCGAGGGTGGCCGGCGAAGGTGACGCCGAAGAGGTCGAAGACCTCGCGTTCGTAGAAGTTGGCCGAGGGCCAGATACCCGTGATGGAGTCGATGGTGGGGTCGTCGCCGGAGAGACGGGCGATGAGCCGGATGCGTTGCTTCAGCTTGTGGCTGAGAAGGCTGTAGCTGATCTGAAAGCGGGGCTCGGCGGGGTACCAGTCGACGGCTGTGACGTCTTCCATGAAGTTGTAGCCTGCGGCCTGGGCGGCCTTGCAGGCGGCGACGATGTTTTCTGCGGCGACGATCAGGGTGAGCTCACCGCGATCCCATTTTGCGTCTGTCGAGATGCTCTGCAGGGCATCGAGTGTAGCGGCGAAGACGGGATGGGTCGCGAGGGCCTCGCGGACAGCGTCGGTGCCGAACGCGGGCTTCTTCATGTCCTGAGGGGTAGGTACCGGGGCGTTGTCGGTGGGTTCTGGCATGAGCAACTCTCTTGGGGAACCTTGGCTATGTTGGGCCGGAGCAGGGGCTAAAGGGCGCTGCGAGCGGTTTAGAGATCAGCCTTGTCGTTCAGGAAGTTCAGGATGCCCTTCTTCCAGACATAGAACAGGCCGACGGCGACGAAGCCGAGATACACGAACATCTCCCAGAAACCGAAGAAGCGCGAACCTGTAATGGCGGGAAGCTGGCGGTAGATGACGGCCCAGGGCAGCATGAAGACGGCTTCCACGTCGAAGAGGATGAAGAGCATGGCGACCATGTAGAAGCGGACCGAGAAGCGGCCGCGAGCGTCACCGATGGGATCCATGCCGCACTCGTATGCGCCAAGCTTGTTGGTGGAGCGGCGGTGCTTACCGACGAAAAAGGAACCGGCAACCATGCCGCCCGCCATACCTACAGCGACCAGGATCTGGAGGGCCAGCGGGATGTACTGCCAAATATAAGGAAGGCTCATCGTCAATCTTCAGGGTAGGAGGGGGTGGGTTGGGTGTCAAGGAGGAGTTGTTTGGCGTGAAGAGTGAGAAGTGAATAGTGAATAGGGTTTGTGGCGGGGCGAAGTTTGGGTGAGGAGTAAGGGATAAGGGTCACTACTCACTTCTGCTGACTCCCTACTCCTCAAAGCAAGCCTCTGTACCAGGTGATGAGCGCTTCGCCTACGAGGGCGTTGAGGAGACCGGCTCCGCAGAGAAAACTGCCTAGGGGGAGCCTGGTGGCGGCGGTGGCGCGGCCCCTGGCGAGGAGGTACATGGCATAGGCGGCGCAGGCGATCATGCCGAGAAAGAAGGTGACGAAGGCGTCGCCGAAGCCAAGAAAGGCGGCGATCACGGCGAGGAGCTTGGCGTCGCCGAGGCCCATGCCCTCGCGGCCGCGAAGGGACTTGTAGACGGCACGGATGAGCAACAGAAGCCCGGCGGCGGCGAGTATGGAGACGAGCCGGCCCAGCACGATGGCCTCTGGGCCGGTGAAGAAGACGTCGCCGCGCGCAGCGAATGAGCCGGGGCTGGCCAGGCGGAGATTGCTGCGGGGGCGGAGGTGGATGTCGCCCTCACCGGTGGTGAGAAACATGGCCTGGATGCAGGTAATGAGGAAGCCGAGACCCATGCCGCTGAAGGTAAAGACGTCGGGCAGCGTGTGTGTCTGCCAGTCGATGACCATCAGGCCGATCAGGCCGAAGCCGAGCAGGGCGATGCCTATGCCATCGAGCAGGATCTTGGTTACGTCGACCGGGCTGCCGGCGAGGATATCGGTCGCGATGGCGTGGCGCGTCACGAGGTACGAGAGCAGGAACCACAGGGCGGTACCGAGTTCCACGGCGGGGTAACGCCAGGAGATGGGTGCTTTGCAGTTGCGGCAGCGCGCACGCAGGAGAATCCAGCTGAGCAGAGGGATGTTGTCGTACCAGCGAATCGTGGCGTTGCACCCCGGGCAGTGCGAGCGTGGTCGCGAGACGCTCTTGCCTTGCGGAATGCGGGAGATGCAGACGTTCAGGAAGCTGCCGAGAAGCAGGCCGAAACCGAAGACGGCCAGCTCGAAAGGGACAGCGGACGACATGCCCCGAGTATAGTTGCGGCGATTTGATCGCGTTACGGCAAAGGTCCCCAGGGTTGCATACCGTGAGCCGCCTGCGTCCTGGGCCGGGAAGCCGTACCGGGAGCTAGAAGTCGATGTGGGTACGGACGCTGAAGACGGCTACGGGTCCCCGGTCCACGTTGTAGCCGGGGTGGGCGACCAGTTGCATGTCGAAGGCGGTGAAGAGCCCGCGCCAGTTGTGGGCGTTGTAGTAGGTCTCGAGGATGTCCTCACGGGCGTAGTGCAGCTGGCCAT
The DNA here is from genome assembly GCA_964247615.1 of uncultured Acidobacteriaceae bacterium. Lineage (GTDB taxonomy): Bacteria > Acidobacteriota > Terriglobia > Terriglobales > Acidobacteriaceae > Granulicella. Next base: position 3,394 of record CAXTVC010000107.1, on the reverse strand, counting down.
CGCCGAGCAGAAAGCCGTGGCCGCCGAGGGCGAGGTAGGTCTGGTGATCGTGCTTGATGGCGTTGGATATGGCCGCGACGCCGAACTTGTCATTCGGGCGGTTCCAGCGTGGGCCGGCCATGTCGGCACCGGCCTCGAAGGTCTGGTCGACCTCTGTATAGCAGAAACTCTCGTGCTGGCCTTCGTTCCAGCCGAAGCGGCCAAAGGCGCGGATGTCGGAGGTGAGCGGCTGCTCAAAGTTGAGACCGATGCCGTACTTCACCGTCGTGGCGGGGGTATGCGAGGCGATCACCGGGACGGCATCCGGGTCGCCCTCGGCGCGCTGGGTCAGGGCCTCGCGATTGGCGTTGCGATAGAGGCCCATGTCGCCGTGGTTGACGTAGCCGGTGAGGCGAACGGTCCCGGGGCGGTCCGGCTGGCCTTGGTGCGGGAGCAGGCGGCCAAGGGGTAGTTTGCGGTACTCAAGCTCGTAGTTTTCGCCGCGCGCCCGGCGCAGGTTCCAGTCGAGGTCGATACCGTTGGCGACGGTGGGCATGAGGGCGACGGCGTAGCGGGCCGACCAGTCGATGTCGTCGTACTCGGCGACAAAGGCGTAGGTGTAGCCGCGGGTATCGGCGGCGTAGTCATAGGCGCCGTTGTTGTCGGCTGTCCAGTTCATGAACTGCAGGTGGGAGTCCGAGGCGGGGCCGTTCAGGTCGAAGACGTCGGGGAGGCCCATGCGCCCGGCGCGGAGATCGAAGCGCCGGGCGGGAACCTTCGTGGAGAGCGAGAACGGGGTGCGCGTGCTGTCCTGGAGATCTGAGGTCAGGCCGAGGGTTTGGTGCAGCTGGATACGGGCGACGTAAGGCTTGGAGCCGAGGTTGGGGTTGCGGACGACGTCGAGATTGGTGAAGCCAGCAAGGCCGAGGGCCTCGGAGATGCCGCGGCCTCCGGCAGACTCGATATCGAAGAGGAAGTCGGTGGCGAAGCGGGGATGCGGGTTCAGCTGAAAGCCGGTGAACAGGGTTCCGACGAGGGAGGTCTTGTACTCACCGCGGGAGAGAAGGGAGTTCGTTCCCTCATAGGGGGAGTGGAAGCCGGGGTGGGACTGAAAGATGATGTTGGCCTGCCCGGAGATGAGCCAGCGAGAGCTTTCGGAGTGAGGGAAGAGGGTGACCGGTACCTGCGTGGGCTGGTCCGGGGTGACCGGGGCTTCGGTTTGCTGGGCGGTTGCAAGCAGGGCGCTGCTCCCGAGCGTGAGCAGGGCAGAAAGAAACATTGGCAGCGATTTGTACATCAGGAGTTTTCGGGTCCCGTCGTTTGGCTTTGGTGGATCGCAGGGATCGGTCTCCCTAGAATACCGGGCGGCTCTCGGTAGGGCGTGAAGTGGCGGTAAACAGATGCCGGAAGGGGCGGGGAGCTGAGCCGGTGCATGCTTGGCGCAGCCGGACAAGGCGCTTCAGTGATGCTGTTCGTTGATCGAACGCGGGAGCTTGACTGGGAGAAATGCCCGGCGTAAAACATAAATACACGGGAAAGGAGGATGGTCTAGCCTATGAATTCTGATTGTTCCAGTTGTTGCTTTACTCAACGTGAGGTGACTGAGGCTTAGAGCTCCGCGCTCTAGACCTGACGGTCTGTTTGTAGAACAGTGAAGTCCCCGTCGAGGCCCATCCGAGTCGGATGCCCTCAAGTCAATCCCACCAGTCAACCGCATAATGGCTCGTCCCCCGGGACGGGCCATTTGTGTTTGCGAGGAGTAAATAGTGAGAAGTGAATAGGGCTCGCGAGCGGCGTAGGATTTGGGTATGAGTGGGATTGCTTTGGAGCAGGCTGAGTTAGTGAATCGGGCGGCTGTGAAGGACGAGTTGGTGATTGCCGGGCGACGGTTTCGGTCGCGGCTGATTGTCGGCACGGGCAAGTATAAGGACGGCCCGGAGACGAAGGCGGCGATTGAGGCCTCAGGTGCCGAGATGGTGACAGTCGCTGTGCGGCGTGTGAATCTGAACCGCTCTCAAGAGAGCCTGCTGGACTTCATCGATCCGAGCCGTTACTTTCTGCTGCCGAACACGGCGGGATGCTACACGGCAGAGGAGGCGATCCGGGCGGCGCGGCTGGCGCGTGAGGTGGGGCTCTCCGACTGGGTGAAGATTGAGGTCATTGGCGACCAGGCGACCCTGTATCCGGATGTTCAGGCGACGGTAGAGGCAACGCGAGTGCTGGTGAAGGAAGGCTTTACGGTGCTGCCGTATACCACGGATGACATCGTCTTTGCCAAGCGGCTGATTGACGTCGGTGCGGCGGCGGTGATGCCGCTGGGAGCGCCCATCGGCACGGGTTTGGGACTTGCGAATCCGTATACGCTGCGCATGATGCGCGAACTGATCACCGAGGTGCCCCTGGTGGTGGATGCGGGGCTGGGTACGGCGAGCGATGCGGCGCTGGCGATGGAGATGGGTTTTGACGCGGTGCTGCTGAATACGGCAATGGCGGGGTCAAAGGACCCGGTGCTGATGTCTTCGGCGATGCGCAAGGGGACAGAGGCAGGACGTGAGGCATTTCTGGCTGGGCGCATGGCGAAGAAGCTGTACGCGACGGCGAGTTCGCCGCTGGATGGGATCTCGCGGTAGCGAGGTCTATTCCAGCGCTGCGAACGCTTCGGTGAGGTCCAGGTGGACAGGGGTTTGCGGGACCGTGAGGCGGGTTGGGTCGGCTTCATGTAAGCCTGCCGCGTCGTAGGTCCAGGCAGCGCGACGGAGCGGGTCGAGCAGCCAGATGTTCTCGACACCCATGACGAGGTAATCGGACAGGACGGTTTTGGCGCGGGCAAGGCGGTCCTCAGGGGAGAGGATCTCGGTGCAGATAAGGGGTGGCGTCACCGTGACGCGTTCTCTCGGCGCGCTCGCACGAAGAACGGCCAGATCACAGATTCGAATCCTGTTCGGGCCAATCCTCATTCGTTGTTCGACGACGGGGTGTATCGCCCATTCGACGCGACGTGGCCAGCACCAGCCGGCGATGGCGCTCTGGAATGTTGCATGCTCAAACTCGCCCAGAGTGCGTTCTTCAAGGTGTCCGTCTACAAAATGTACGTCAGGGTCGTAACTGGTGTGGAGGTAGTGATCTATCGAGAGCAATGCCGGGGCGGTCGCCATTTTAGATCTCCTTCCTGCACGGCCTAAATACGTTGTTACATGTGCCCCTAATCCAGCGCATACATGGCCAGGCCGCTGAGGAGTTTGGGGTAGAAGTCCGTGGACTTCTGGGGCATGACCTCGAGGTTGAGCGAGATGTCCTTCATCTGCTCCAGGGTGACCGGCTTGATGAGAAAGGCAATGTCAGCGTTGCCGGATCCCACTTGTCGCAGGGCCTCCGCCGCCTCGCGGATGTAGCGGACGTGATTGCCGGCGCGGAC
>CAXTVC010000106.1:0-9935 GCA_964247615.1 uncultured Acidobacteriaceae bacterium | reverse complement strand
GTCACGATGCACTTGGTGAGCGAGGCCATGTCGAAGATCGTGTCCTCGGTCATGGGCTCGGCGGGGCCCGGTTTGCCATCGAGGCCGGGTTCGCCCGCGAGTTTGCGGTCGCCATAAGCGTGGTGAAAGACGATCTCGCCGCCGTGGCCGATGACTACGACTGCGCCGGGGAGCTGGTGCTTGCTGATGGCCGTCGTGATGAGCTGGGAAACCTGGGAGAAGTCGGCGGTGGGCTGGGGGGCGACCTTCATTGGCTTTGCGGGCAGGTTGGCGGGATTTGGGGTGTGGGGGTCTGTGTGGGGAGGTTGAGGAGCTTGTGCCTGAGCAAAGCAGGTTCCCCGCATGGGGAATGACAACAAGAAAAGCAAGAGCGTGGCCGTGGCTGCGGAATGTCGGCTACGAGGGGAAGCCGTTCCCAGCAGCAGGCTGGCGAGTGCGCCTACAGCGAAGGTGACAGCTGCGCCGATGAGCACGTACCAGGTGAAGGCGATGTGGGGGATGGTGACGGGGCCGAGGCGGACGGGGAAGGTGCCCTGCCAGAGCCAGACGTTCAGGGCGAAGCCGGTGAGCATGCCTAGGGCGGTGCCGGTCTGGTTGGCAAAGCGTGTCAGCGTGCCGAGCAGAAAGACGCCGAGCAAGCAGCCGTACGCGACCGACGCGATGGAGAGGCCGATCTCAACGACGTGGCCTTTGCCGCCGGCGTGCAGCGAGACGACCGCGATGGCGAAGAGGACGAGCGCCCAGAGGACAGTCGAGGACCTGGCGACCAGGTTGCGCTCGCGGTCGGAGGCCGCCGGGCGGGCGCGGATGTAGAAGTCGATGACCGTGGTGGAGCTGAGGGAATTGAGGGCGGCGGAGAGGTTGCTCATGGCAGCGGCGAGGATGGCGGCGACGAGCAGGCCGGCCATTCCGACCGGCATCTCGCGAGTGATGAAGGTGGGAAAGATGTAGTCGTTGGAGCGAAAGCTGGTGGCGGCGCCTGCGCCGTAGAAGACCCAGAGGCCCGCGCCGATGAGCAGGAAGAAGGCGAACTGCATGAAGATGACGACGCCGGAGCTGAGCAGGGCCAGGCGGCTCTCGCGCAGGTTGCGGGCGGCAAGCAGGCGCTGCACCATGAGCTGGTCGGTGCCGTGGGAGGCCATGGTGAGAAAGGTGCCACCGAGGAGGCCGGCCCAGAAGGTGTAGGACTGCGTGAGGTTCAGGGCGAAATTGAACGTATGGAACTTGCCCGCGGCTGAGGCCTGGGCCGCGATATGCGACCAGCCGCCCGGGACGTGGTGGCCGAGCGAGATGAGAGCTACGACCGTGCCGAGGACGTAGATGCCCATCTGCACGACGTCGGTCCAGATGACGGCAGCGAGGCCGCCTTCAAAGGTATAGAGCAGGGTGAGGGCGGTGATGATGCCAATCGAGAGCACGTCGCCGGTACCGATGGCGACGGTGACCACGATGGAGACCGCAAAGACACGAACGCCTTCAGCGGCGGCGCGGGTGAGCAGAAAAAGGCCAGCAGTGACCTTGTGCAACACGGCGCCGAAGCGCTGATCGATGAGCTGGTAGGCGGTGAGCATCTCGCCGGCGAAGTAGCGCGGCAGAAACAGGGCGGCCACAACGACACGGCCGACGAGGTAGCCGAGGACGACCTGCAGGAAACCGAAGTTGCCTGCAAAAGCGACACCGGGGATGGAGATGATGGTGAGGGTGGAGGTTTCCGCCGAGACGACCGAGAGGGCGATGGCCCACCAGGGGATGGTGTTGCCGGCGAGGAAGTAGCTCTTAAGGGACCGGTCAGTACCCTTGCCCTGGTTACGAAAGTGCAGGCCAAACAACGTGATTGCGACGAGATAGGCTGCGATGATGAAGAGGTCAGCCGTGTGCAGGTGAGGCGTTGCGGGCGTAAGGAAGGCGAGCGGCGCGAAGCTGGACGACAAAGGTCTCTCCGGCGGCGAAAAGCGTGCGAGGCACGCCAGCCGTTGTTGTCTCCCCCGTATCATAGCGGCCTGATCCGAGTTCAGTGGCAGTGGAAGGAAGTTGCAAGGGCATGGGTGTGTATCTTGCCGTCGATGCAGGCGGCACCAAGACGGAGTGCGTGATCGCAGACGACGAGCGCGTGCTGGCACGGGTGAAGGGCGAGACGGTCAAGATCATGAGTGTGGGGGTCCCCGAAGCCAGTGCCCGTCTGCGGGCCTTGCTGGGGGAGGCTGGCGCCCTTGCGGGTGTGCCGTTGTACCTGGTGACGCGCGCATGCATGGGGCTGGCCGGCATTGGCAGTGACGGGGTGCGGGCGTGGGCAGAGACCACGCTGGGAGAGCTGCTGACCGGCGAACTTCTGCTGACGGGGGATGAGGAGATTGCCCTTGAAGCCGGTTTCGGCCTGGGCCCGGGTGTGCTGGTGATTGCCGGGACGGGGTCGCACGTGGTGGGGCGATGCACGGAGGGCTCGCGCTTCACCGCGGGTGGATGGGGGCCGATGCTGGGTGATGAGGGCTCAGGGCACTGGATTGGCCTCGAGGGCATACGCGCCGGGTTGCGAGCATTGGACCGTGGGGTGCCAAGCTGCCTGCTGCGGGAGATTCATAGCTCCTGGGGCGTCAACACGCTGGGAGCGTTGGTGGCCAAGGCCAATAGCCGGCCACGGCCTGACTTCGCTCTACTGAGCGAAGCAGTGGCTCGATGCGCGGCGCAAGGCGATGCGCTTGCGCGGAGCGTGCTGGAGCGCGCAGGCGAGGAACTGGCCGCGCAGGTGAGCATCGTGCTTTCCAAGATGCGGGCAGCGTCCTGCGGCGCGGATGACCTGGGGCGGGTCGCCTATACGGGCAGTGTGCTGGGGAAAATTCCGCTTGTGCACCAGTCGATGGTGCGGTCGCTGCGGCTGGCGCACCCCGGATCGATTGTGGATGAACGCCCCACCGAGCCGATTGATGGGGCGTTGGCTCGCGCACGGCGGGCCTGAGGTTTCTGCGACAGGTGCTAGTGAGTGGCTGGCAGAAGAGGAAGGCCCAGGTCCGAAGCGCCCGGCAGTGTCTTTAGATCGTCGTACTGACGCTGGGCGGCCCGCAGGCGGTCGATGCGGCTGTACCAGATACCGATGGTGTAGTCGTAGTGCTCGAGGACGGGACGGAGCGCGTAGGGGCGGTTGGTGCGCAGCCACAACTGCTCGTACATGTCCCGCAGAAGGCTGTAGCCGGCGACGATGTCTTCCAGGCGGCCGTTGACGCCGCGGATGGAGGCTAGCTCGTAGATGGCCTGGGTGTGGAGCTTCTTGTCGGGTGAGGCAGCGTCTGCCTGGGCCCTGGCGTAGATGGCGGGGATCTCGTCGGAGAGCTGGAACTTGAGGCCGATGAAGTCGATGCGACGGGCCCCGAGTTCCAGGGCGTCGATGGCGTCGGACTCGCGGAGGGTGGTCGCGGGGAAGAAGTTGGCGGCTTCGGTGTTCGGTGTTCGATGTCCGTTGCTCGAGGTGGTGGCCGGGTTCGCGGCGCGGGCTTCGGCGATGAGGGTCATGGCGCGCTCAGCGTGCAGGCGGAGCTCGTGGGTGTAGGGGCGGAGCTTGGCGGCGTAGTTCTGGCCGTCCTTCGACCAGGGATCCAGCCAGAAGAGGCCATCGGAGCCGTCACCGACTTTGGCCTGCTTCAGCAGGTTGTGGGCGGCCATGATTTCAGCTTGCGCGGCGTTCAGTTTGCCGCTGGCGTCACCATGAAAGACGGGCGCGAAGTCATCCTGAAACTGGGTCACCGATCCCTGGCCACCCTGCCAGGCCTGCCCGGCGCCGAAGACGACCCCGAGATAGTTGTTGCTGGCGAGGGCCTCGCCGTCGTCGTACCAGATCGTGTTGAGCTGGCCCGTGGCGCCGAGCTGCACGCCGTCGCGAGTGAAGCCCTGGATGTTGGCAAAGGCGTAGTTCCAGTTCGGGTAGACGCGCGACCAGTTGTTGATGCCGGGGGCGACCCAGGTCTCCATGCCGGCGTCCGTAAAGGGTTTGATGTAGCGGGCAAAGCCGGCAGGCTGCGGGTTGTACCACCAGGGGATGGCGATGGTGTTGCGCTTGAAGTCGGCCGGGAGCGCTTTGACGAGGTCCGGGGAGTCCTGCGCGATGTCTCCCCAGAAAAGGAGACGGCGGTTGAGCGGTTTCAGCGTCTTGTCGATCTTCTGCAGGTAGTCGAGATAAACCGCGCCCAGTCCCTGTGCGTCTACGGCGGCTTTGGTCTGGCCACGGCCGAGGTCGACGGTTTCGTCAGCACCGATGTGCAGAAACGGGCTGGGATAAAGGGTGGCGAGTTCGGTGAACATCTCGTTGATCAGCTGTAAGGAGCCGGGTTGCGCGGGCGCGAGCACGGTGCCGTGGGGTGTCTCGGCGAGCTGCGAATACTGCTCCATGTTGAGGTTGTGGTGCAGGTGACCGAAGGCCTCCTGCTCGGGGATCACCGTCACGTGATATTGGCGGGCGTAGGCGACGAGCTCCCGTGCGTCGGCGGCGGACATGGCGCCGCCGGGAGGCGCGGGCAGGGGGTTTTTGGCGTATTGCTGCGTGTGTTCGAAGTAGGGCGAGTAGATGTTGGCCTTGAACGAGGCCAGGGTGCGGACGAGCTTTTTCTGGAAGTCGAGCGTGTCGACGGGGCCGCGGGAGAGGTCATCGCTGAGGCCCCGGTAGCGCAGAACGGGCCAGTCCCGGATGTCGGCGGCGTGGAGCACGGGCTGCCCTGCGGCGTCGAGGCCGACGAGCTGCTTGGCGGTCTGGGCGGCGTAGAAGAGGCCAGATGCTGAGGCGGCGGTGAGGGTGAGGCCCTTTGCCGTGGACGCAATGGTGTAGCCCTCGGCCTGCATCTCGGGGGTGAGGCCAGGGTCGTCCCTCCGGCGTTGCAGGAGGATGCGCAGGCCACCGTTGTTCGAGCTCACCGTGGGGATGTGGCGTTCCGCGAGGCCTTCCAGCAGGTCGCTCATGGCGAACTGATCGTCGCTGTCACAGCCCGGGCAGAGGACCTGGATGCCATTCGGCAAGGGCTGGTCGCCGTGCGGCGTGACCTGGCGCGGCTGGGGAATCAGGTGGAGCGTGGATTGCGCCTGGCCTGGGACGAGGAGAAGCGGCAAAGCAAGGAATGGCAGGGCTGGAAGAGCGCGCGAGGCGAGGAAGCGCATAGGCTCAAGGTACATGCGCGGGGGCCTGTGGGGAAACGTCAACGAGGACTGAAAACGCTTCTGCCATCGGTCGCCCGCGACGATGCATCCTATTCGCCTGAAGGAGATTGGACCGGATTATGAGCGAGCAGAACGATGGGCACGGACAGGACCGTCAGAACCTGAGCGGAACCGAGGCGCGGGAGAAGATTGCAACCCTGGTGAAGGGGATTCATATCTGCATGATGAGCACGGTCGCGGAGGATGGATCGATTGACTCGCGGCCCATGGCCGTACAGAACACGCCATTTGATGGGACCCTTTGGTTCCTAACGAAGGGCAACTCCGGCAAGGTCGACGAGGTGCAGCACGACCAGCATGTGACCCTGGGCTTCGCCTCGCCGTCGGATCACAAGTACGTCACCTTGAAGGGCAAGGCCTCGGTGTCGCAGGATCGCAGCAAGATCCACGAGCTTTGGAACGAGATGTACAAGGCGTGGTTTCCAAAAGGTGAAGACGATCCGGAGATCACGGTGCTCAAGGTTGACGTAAGCGATGGCGACTACTGGGACTCGTCGAGCAGCAAGATCGTTTTCTTCGCGAAATACGCCCTTGCGGCGGCGACCGGTGGCAAGGTGTCTACAGGCGAAACCGGGCATATCAAAGTGTAGGGTTGTCGGGGTCCTGGGTTGGGGGCGCGGCTGGGCAACCGGCCGCGCCTTTCTGATTCGGGTCGGGGCTTACGCGGATCTAGATCGGGGCCGGGCTGTTGACCACGATGACTCCCGGCGGTGGCGTGAAGGTAAAGTCGCTGTCGGGGGCAGCAATGCCATCTTTGGCCTCAGAGAAAGAGAATGTGGTGATGGCACCGTCATTCTCGTCGATCTGCAACGAGTGAATGGACCCTTGTGCATCCACGACCAGGGTTACCTGGCGGAGCCGCGCGGAGAGGCCGTGGGGTGTCCCGGCAAGGGAGTAGAGGCCGCCTTCCACTAGGGCGACACTGAGATGGTCGAGTTCCTTGGTTAACTCGGTATGACCGAGCAGGAAGCGCAGGGGCGAACGCAGATCGTCCAGCTGCTTGGCGGGCATACGATTGGCCTGCGCGTCACCCGGCAGATAGCTGACGGCATCCTTGCCGTTCAGCAGGAAGAGCTTTCCGGCAGGGGCGTCGTAGGCCCAGCGCATGCGCCCGGGTTTGCGCAGCGTCAGCGTGCCGGACTCGGTGCGGTCAAGCCCCATGCCCCGATAGCGCTCGGTGAAGCGAGTCTGCAAGGAAGTCAGGTGGTTGTAGTGGGTATCCACGGCCTTGGCGAGCGTGGAGGCCGCCGGCGTTGCACAGAGGGCCACTGGCGCAAGAGCTGAAGATGCCAAGAATGCAAAAGCACAGACCTTTGCTGCCCGGGACACCACCATCATGCAGTTTAGGCGTCTTCCAAGAACCGGGCAGCGCGTGCCACGCGGTAGCGAAGGAGGTGCTGTTATTGGAGGATCTCCGTGCAGCTGGTGCCGCCCTTGGGATCGAAGTGAATCTGGTTGCTTTCGTCCGAGCAGAAGGTACGCTGACCACTCTTGCCGACCGCGACCGGTGTAGCGGTGATCTCGTAGGAGTTGTACTGGTCGATGTTGTTGACCGTGCTCTTCTGGCAGTTCGAGATGGTGAAGTTATAGCCCGCCTTGGAGCCGGAGGCGAGATCGTCCGGGATCAGTTGAGCTGCCTCTGCGGTGGGTGCTCCAGAGCCGGGCTTACCGGCCAGGGTGGCGAGCGAGCAGGCGAAACCGTGGCTGGGATAGCTGGAGTTGTACTCGGTTTCCATGGAGTTCAGCATGCGCACCGAGGCCATCGCTGAGGTCTCGTTGGCCTTGATGTGGACCTTCTGGTAGCTCGGGATGGCGAGCGTGATGATGATCAGGATGACGCTCATAACGATAAGCAGTTCGACCAGCGTGAAGCCGGCCTCATCGCGGGGAGTTGCGTTGGTTTCGGGGGTCAGCATGGCTTTATCCTTGGGGCGAGCGCTAGGCCGCATAGACGAATTTCGACCCCGGGGGATCGCCTGAAGTATAGACGCTTTCGTTTGGCGGCCGATATCGGCCGTTGTTGCAAAACAAGGCACGCGCGATAACGGTTTCACGCATCCCACTTAAGTGTTAGAAAAAGAGGGACCCCGGCGGCTGTGTTGTTTGCCAAACGGCGAGATCTCTACTCCTGACAGGATTTCAGGGAGACTTACGATGAACCATGCTGGCCTGGCTGTTGCGTTTGCTCTGTATTTTGGATTGAATTTCCTGTGCGCCCTTGTGCTGCACGTCCACGCCGACCACCAGGCTCACCTGCGGTTGCGCCTTATGGACGTGCTGGTCCACTTTGTACTGCTGACCGCTTTTGCCCTGCCCGTGCTGCTTTTTATTACGGCAGGGGCTTTGTTCGGTGGCCGTACGCAGGGTGGCAGCCGGGGAATTGCCTCTCCGAGAGTCCACGCCGCCTAAGTTCGCTTCCCTGAACGAAATTCATTCCTGAACACACAACACCGCTTGCGATTTGCAGTGGTGCTTTTTATCGCTTAGCAGATGAGTGCATCCCGTTCGAGGGTGAAGTCGGCAAGATTTCCAAGTAGCGTCAGCGTGAGGCCCTCGGGGCGCAGAAGATCGTTGGCGACACGAAGGATGTCCTCAGAAGTGACCCGATCGACCTCCGCCGTGATCTCGTCGGTGGTGAAGAAACGTCCGTAGAACATCTGCTGACGTGCCAGCGAGTTCATGCGCGCACCGGAGGATTCCAGACCAAGGACCATGTTGGTCTTAAGTTGCTCCTTGACGCGCCGCAGTTCGTCTTCGGTGACCGGCTGTTCCTTCAACCGGGTGAATTCAGCCAGGGTGAGCTGCAGGACTTCGCGGGTGTTTTCCATGGCGCAGCCGGCATAGACGGCGAGCGAACCGGTGTCGCGGAAGGGGCTGGTCTCCGAGTAGATGGAGTAAGCGAGGCCGCGCTCTTCGCGAACGGACTGGAAGAGGCGAGAGCTCATGCCGCCGCCCAGCACGGAATTGAGAAGGAACAGGATGTAGCGGTCGGGATGGGCAGTGGGCAGACCGGGCAGGGCGAGGCAGAACTGCACCTGCTCGAGTGACGCCTTGTTCCGCAGGGTGATGTGCGGATGCGTGGCGGGCGCGCCTGTGCGAGGAAGTGTGCCTTGCGGCGCGGCAGACAGCGAGCCGAAGGCCTGCTCGACTTCGGCAAGAAACTTCTCGTGCTCGAAGTTGCCGGCCGCGGTGAAGAGCATGTTCGATGGCGTGAAGCGTCGCGCGTACTCTTCCTGGACGGTGGGCTGGTCGAAGGTGGGTACGGTCTTTGCCGTGCCAAGGATTGGGCGCCCCAGCGAGTCGCCACGCCAGAACTTCTGGGTAAAGAGCTCGTGAACCAGGTAATCCGGGTTGTCCTCATCCATCTTGATTTCTTCGAGGATGACGCCCTGTTCGCGGGTGATGTCCTCTGCGGCGAGGGTGGGATGGAGGACCAGGTCGGCGAGCAGGTCCAGCGCGACGGGGACGTTGGAGTCGAGAACCTTGATGGAAAAGCAGATGTTTTCCTTGGAGGTGTAGGCGTCCAGATTGCCGCCGATGGCGTCGACCTCGCGGGCGAACTGTTGCGCCGAACGCGTGGCCGTGCCCTTGAAGACCATGTGCTCCAGAAAGTGGGAGATGCCGTTCGTCTCCGGCGTTTCGTCCCGCGACCCTGAGCGAAGCCACACGCCCATGGAGACGGAACGCAGCTGCGGCATGCGTTCGGTGATCACCAGGAGGCCGTTGGAGAGGGTCGTGGAGCGGATGTCGCGGGTCTGGGAGGGAGCAGTGATGGCGGAGTCTTCCGCAAGAACGACGGGCATTCCTCTATTGTTTCATGGCACCCCGGCCAGGCTGGGTCAGCAGGCTGCATGGGTCACGAGTTACTTTCGTTCTCTCGACGAAGTTGACCTTCGATGATGTGATGATCTGCATGCAGACGCTTGGTCTAGCGAGTGAACAGAAGCCTACGGACGGGTTGCTGAAACGTCTTTTCTGGCCGACGATCGAGAACGAATACGATGTGGACCTGGTGCGTCGCCAAGGCTTCTGGCTCTGCGTGGTAGTTGCGACCATTTCCTTGGTGATGGTGTTGGCGACGGGTCCTCTTTGGCTTGGCGCCGTGATTGGCCTGACTTACCTGCTGGCAGGGGCTGGTGTGCGGGAAGGCAGTGTAGGTGCGGCCGCTTTGATCTTTCTCTGCTACCTTTCGGACCGCGTCGTCGCAGTCGAGAGTGCGTTCATTGGCTTTGGGGGAGGAAGTCCATTGGTTGGCCTGTTTGCCTTGGCGCTGCTGCTGTCGAACGTTCGCGCGACCCTGCTGACGCGCAGGTGGACCCGTGACGCAGGGGAGGACTCACCTGCAGCCGAGGAGGAACGCAGCACGGAGACACTGAGTGACAAAGTGGTGAACCGTTTTCCGGCGGCAGTCTGGCCCAAGGGGCAATACATCTTCTTCCCCCTGGCTTCAGGGGTCCTTCTGTTTTCGGTATACCTGATCGTGACGCTGCCCGGGATACACCGTCGGCACCTGGAGCAGCAGCAACGGTTCCAGGAGGACAATCGGCAATCCTGGACCGTGCCCGTGCGGTAAGCAGGATTTCTTCTTCTCTTCTAGACTAAAAGGGTGGGCGAAAACACAGCAAATAGGGCGCTCTTCGGGCTGAATTTGCCGAAGTTGACGGAGATGATGGCAGGTTATGGCCAGAAGCCGTACCGTGCCCGGCAGGTGTATGAAGCGCTCTACAAGCGGCGGGTGC
>CAXTVC010000105.1:6583-9935 GCA_964247615.1 uncultured Acidobacteriaceae bacterium | reverse complement strand
TTGAGAGCTTCCGCGACTGGGGCCGCGACTGCTGGTGCGAGCCCGGCGTCGACAATACCTGTGGCAAGCGCTTTGACTGGCAGCTCGGCACCTTGCCTTGCGGCTACGACCACAAGTACACCTACTCGCATGTCGGCTACAACTTAAAGGCTACAGACATGCAGGCCGCCCTGGGCGTCAGCCAAATTGAGAAACTGCCGCTCTTCGTCGAGCGCCGCAAGGAAAACTTCAAGTACCTGCGCGCTAAGCTGGAGCCACTGGCCGACGTGCTCATGCTGCCCGAGGCAACGCCGGGTTCGGACCCAAGCTGGTTCGGCTTCCCGATCAGCGTGCGTGAGGATGCGCCGTTCAAACGCGACCAGCTGACCCGTGCGCTCGAAGCCAACAAGATTGGAACGCGCCTCATCTTTGCCGGCAACCTGCTGCGCCAGCCTGCCTATGAGGGCTGGGAGTATCGCGTGGTCGGCGAGATGACCAACACGGACTTTGTGATGAACCAGAGCTTCTGGGTGGGCACCTTCCCGGGGCTTACGACGGACATGCTGGACTTCATTGCCAAGGTCATCACGGATTTCGTTGCCAATGCCAAGGCTGGGCTCAACGTGCTGGAAGAGGCAGTCGCCGGCAAGTAATTCAGCAAGAGACCAACGCAAAGAGCGCAACGAACGCAAAGTTTTCGCAACGGATTCCGTGGCGTCCCTTAGCGTTCGTCGCGCTCTTTGCGTTGGCCTTTAGCTTGGGCTGACGAAGCCGTGCCAGGCAGCCGTTCGACGCAACGCCTCCTCCAGCCGCACGGTGACTCCCAGCCCCAGTTCATCCCGCACGCGGTCGATCGCAGGGACGTAGCTGTTCAGCGGCGCTCCTGGCTTTGGGACACCGTCAATCTGGACCGTGGCACCATCGGGTCGCAGTGTCGCCGCTGTAAGTCGTGCAGCCTCGGCAATCGTGAAGCCCTCATCGGAACCCACGTTGTACGCACGGTTTGCGGTGCCTTGTGCGAGCAGCGTCCAGAGCCACGCGGCGAGATCGCTCATGTACAGCCAGGACCGTCGCGGCGTGCCATCGCCCTTGATGTGAAGCCGCTCGCCTCGTAATGCCGCGCCAACGAAATTGCCGATGGCGAAGTGAGCCTCCAGCGGCAGATGGGGCCCGACAAACGCAAAGCAGCGCGCGATGACGGGCTGGAGCGGCGTGCCGTGGGCGTAAGCGACACACAGGTGCTCGGCCATGCGCTTGGCCTCGTCATAAGAGCTGGCGAGCTGCATGGGGTCGGGGGCGCCGGTGTAGGTCTCCGGGGTGTGCAGGAGCGTGGTGCTGCGGCCATAGATGGCCCCTGTGCTGGTGAGGAGCAGGCGCGTCGCGCCGGTCTCGCGGGCAAACTGCAGCACTCGGCGCGTGCCGTCGAGGATGCTCTCGGCGAGCTCATACGCAGGCCGCTCCGCCTGTTGGCCGCCGGAGTCGGTGGCCGCGTGGACGATGTGTGTGTGTGGCGCAGAAGGGAAGCCGAAGCTGCGGATATCGCCCTCGTGGAGCGTGATCTCCGGCCGGTCGGCGATGTGGGGCGACTTCGCCCGGAAGCCCGACGCGCTCCGGGTCAGCACCGTGGCCTGCAGCTCCAGGTGCAGCTCGCAGTTGGCGTAGAGCAGGGACTCCAGCAGCCAGTGGCCGAAGAAGCCGGTGCCGCCGGTGATGAAGAGCCTCGCGCCGCGCAGGCTCTCGAGGCTGGGGCGGGTGAGAGTGAGGATCTCAACCAGATCCCCCTCGGGCAATGGTTTGGTGGACATCGTGTTCTAGTATGCCGCTGCTGGCTTGCGTCGTGGGACGTGGGTGGTGCGTCTAGACAGGAGTGGCCTCGACTTCCGGACTTACTGAAGCAGCACCTGCGCTACAGCCTGCTGAGCCATCGCGCTTCTCGCATGCCTGGCGCGCCCTGCGGCATCGCAACTTCAAGCTCTTCGTTGGCGGCCAGAGCATATCGCTGATCGGCACCTGGATGACGCGGCTGGCGACGAGCTGGCTGGTGTACCGGTTGACGCACTCGGCGCTGTTGCTGGGCATCGTCGGATTCGTGGGGCAGATCCTTACGTTTGTCCTGGCGCCATTTGCAGGTGTCTGGGTGGAGCGGATGGATCGGCGCAGGCTGCTGGTGTGGACGCAGGTGGCCTCGGCGGCGCAGTCGCTGGCCATGGCCGCGTTGACACTCTCCGGCAAGATCACCATCGCCGAGATCCTTGTGCTGAGCATGCTGCAGGGCCTGATCAATGCCTTTGACATGCCCGCGCGGCAGGCCTTCACGATCCAGATGGTGGACGACCGTGCGGATCTCGGCAATGCGATAGCACTGAACTCGTCCATGGTGAACGCGGCGCGGCTGGTGGGGCCTGCGCTGGCGGGTATCGTGATCGGTGCGGTGGGTGAGGGCTGGTGCTTCCTGATCGACGGCGTCAGCTACTTTGCGGTGATTGTCTCGCTGGAGATGATGCGGGTGAAGCCGCTTGCGCTCAAGCGGCAGACCCTGACCATGATCGAGCAGATGCGCGAGGGATGGGACTATGTGCGGGGCTTTCGGCCCATCCGCACGGTGCTGCTGCTGTTTGCGATCCTGAGCCTGATGGGGTGGCCCTATGCCGTGCTGCTGCCCATCTTTGCCGGGCAGGTGCTGCACGGTGGGCCGCACACGCTGGGGTTTCTGACCGGGGCCTCGGGCGTGGGCGCGCTGGGCGCGGCGCTGGCGCTGGCCGTGCGCAAGAGCGTGGTCGGGCTGACGCGGCTGATCCAGGTAGCGGCAGCGGTATTTGGCCTGGGGCTGATCCTGTTTGGCTTCTCGCACGTGCTGTGGTTGAGCCTGGTGCTGATGGCGGTGGTTGGGTACGGCATGATGACCGGCCTGGCCGCGAGCAATACGATCATCCAGACGCTGGTGCCGGAGGCCATGCGAGGCCGCGTGATGAGCTATTACACGATGGCGTTTGTCGGCATGGCGCCGTTTGGGAGCCTCATGGCGGGCAGCCTGGCGCACTGGATTGGCGCACCGCACACCGTCGTGCTGACGGGTAGCTGCTGCATCCTGGGCGCGGTCTGGTACACAACCGAGATACCGAAGATCCGGAAGGTAATGCGGCCGATCTACCAGCAGATGGGCTTGCTGCCCGATGCAGGGCAGCCGGTGTTGCAGGAGCGCGTGGGGACTCAGGGGTAGGGTACCCCTCCCCCTGTTTTCTGCATATTCCTCGAAACAAAGAACTTAGGTCTGGATCAAACAGCGAGCGGGCGTTTGTTGAGGATTGCCTGCGTTCCCATGGATGAAGCAAGTTTATCTGGTCGGCTGAAATGAAGTGCAATGTGGGGCGCA
>CAXTVC010000105.1:0-6483 GCA_964247615.1 uncultured Acidobacteriaceae bacterium | reverse complement strand
AGCAGATCCCCTGCGGGGATGACAGAAAGTGGGAGCGCGGACGATCTTCACTGGGTCGGCTTGTCGTGAGCTTGCAGGAAAGCATCTACGACCGCCGCGTACCTGTTCGGCTCCTCGTAATAGGGCAGGTGGCCGCTGTGCTCGAAGATGAGGAGCTGCGCGCCGGGGATGTTTTTCGCGACGGCGTAAGAGATGTCGGGGGTGACGTTAAGGTCGTAGCGGCCCTGCAGGACGAGGACCGGGAAGCGGAAGCGGGCCATTTGCGGCGTGAGGTCGAGCTTTTCGATGGCCTTGCCGACGGCCTCGCCCGTGGCGGGCGTGGAGCCCAGGTCCGGAGCGTGGGCCAGGTAGCGCTCGCATAGCTCGGGTGAGTAAAAGATCATGCGGAAGTGGGTGCGGAGCTCGAGGTCATCGGCCTTGGCTTCTTTCTCCGGGCCGTTTAGCGCGGCGACCTGCGCCTTGGTCTGCGCGATCAGATCAGGGAAGGCCTCGTCCATGCGGGGGTGCAGGGCCGCGAAGCCGGGCGCGGCAGAGTCGGACAGGATGAGTGTGAGGACGTGCTCTGGGTGCGCGGCCGCGTAGGCCGAAACGAGCAGGCCACCGTAGGAGTCGCCGATGAGATGGACCTTGTCGACATGCAGCGAGGCACGCACGGCTTCCAGGTCGGCCACCTGGGCCTCCATGGTTTGCGAGGCGTTGGCGTTGGTCAGGTGGGAAGCACCGGTGCCGCGCTGGTCGTAGAAGATGACCTGCCGATGGGCCGCGATGCGGGTGGTCCACACATCGTTCTGGATCATGTAGATGTGCGACAGGCCGGGGCCGCCATTCACGGCAAGGATGGGTGTTGCCGCCGAGGGTGCGCCGTAGGTGAAGGTGGCGAGGGTCACGTCGGGGGTGGGAAGGGTGGCCGTGTGGGGTGTCTGCGCGAAGGTCGTTAGGCTGGCGAAGGTGAGGGCGAGAGCAGGTGCGCGTCCGCGGCGACGAAGGGTGGCCATTGGGTTAGTGTAGGGCCGGGTTTATGGCGCTGGTTGGAGTGGGTCGTTTGGTGCTGGCTCGTGCCCTTGGCTTTCGCGTTCGGAACACAAAGATCTCTCCACTGCGCTGAGGGCGTCAGCTTCGGTCGAGATGACGCGTGTTGTCTGGGTGGTATGGGGCGGACGGAAGATCGAGCGTTCTACCTGAGCTGAGTGTTGCTGCTGTCCCAGACGGACTGCAGCGTCCACACGGTGCCGTCGGCCTCCACCGAGGACGAGGGCGTCTGGCCCCCCAGCTGCAGGTGAAGCTCTGTGTTCCCTGGCAGGATCAGATTCGTCATGGCGATCGTGCCGTCCTGGGCGAAGGCTTCGATCGAGGAGCGGTCGACGATCAGGCGCAGATTGAAGGGCCGGCCCGGGGCGAGCGGCGCTTCGGTGCGGGTCTTCCAGCCGGGGAGAGTGATGTTGTCGGCGTGGGTGCGATCTGCGAAGAAAATCTTTTTGTCGCGGTCGAAGCCGATCTCTACCCAGTGCTGACCGTCGCTGTAGAGGCGCAAGCCAAACTGCCGGGTGGTGCCTGGCTCGAAGCGGAGCACTAATTCGGCGGGTGTTGCGGTTGTCAGCCCAATGGCGTTCTTTGGGGAACTTCCCCCGAAGTGAACAGGCTGTCCGGCACCGAGGCGCAGAGGCTCGGTGAGTGGAGTTTCGATGAGCGCTAGACCGTCAGCGTCACGGAGGTACGAGAGCCGGCGGGGCAGGGTCATCTGCCCTCGCCATGGGGCCGTTGGAAGCTTGTCGGCGTATTGCCAGTTGTCCATCCAGCCGACGAGCGTGGGCGGCGTGCCGGGCGGCAGGTGGTTGTAACTGATGGCGCAGTAGCTGTCCTTGCCGTAATCACTCCAGCCGTGCGCGCCGGGGTCGGGGCTCGCGGTGAACTGCTTGCCGTCGAAGCCGCCGAGGAAGTACTGCTCGCCGGAGCCGCCCTGAAGGCCGCCGGGGTTGATGCCGATCTTGAGCGCCCAGAGGTCGGGGCCGCCCGGTGCGGCGGAGGGCACGCGGACGAGGTCGGGGCACTCCCATTGACCTCCGGTGGCGCCTGCCGGGCCAAACGTGCTGACGCGGGTCCATGTTTTCAGGTCGGGAGAGCTGTAGAAGGCCACCTTGTGCTCATTGGGCAGGGCGACGGCCATGAGCCAACTTTGGGTTTGCTCGTTCCAACTGGCGCTTGGGTCCCGGAAGTCGCTCATGTGCAGGTCGAGCACCGGGTTGCCGCTGTAGCGCTTCCATGTGCGGCCGCGGTCCTGACTGACGGCGAGGTCCTGGGTTTCGAGCTGGGCCTTGCCCGTGCCCTTGTTGGAGGTATAGACGGCGACCATGCAGGGCTTGTTGTTCTCGCATAGCCCGCTGGTGTTGCGCTCGTCGATGACGACACTGCCGGTAAAGACGAGGTCGTCGCCGATGGCGGGGATGGCGGTGCCGAGCTCCTTCCAGTGCAGCAGGTCGGTCGAGACGGCGTGGCCCCAGCTGATGTGGCCGGGCGTGTCGCCGAAGGGGTTGTACTGGTAGAAGAGGTGGTACTCGCTGTCGAAGTAGACGAGGCCGTTGGGGTCGTTGATCCAGTGCTGCCCCGGGGAGAAGTGCACCTGCGGGCGCAGCGGCTCGGCGTAGGTGGCAGGGGCGCCTGCGGTCTGGGCGATGCCTGTGCGGGCCGTGCTGCAAAGCAGAAGGGACAGACTGAAAAGACAGCCGTGTTTCATGCGGAGCTCCCTCGCGTCCGCACAAGTCTACTGCGTGAGGTGCCCGGGAGGCTCCCGTGTTCCCGTCATCACAGGCCGTGGGGCGCGCGGGCCGTCCAGAGGGCGGGCTGGCGGATTGGAAAGCTGTCGGAGATGGCGGCGGGTGGGTTTGCCGGCAGACTTTGCCAGAGCTCGACGTACTCGGGGCGGCTGTAGGCACGGCCGCTGAAGAGCAGACCGGGGCGGCGGCCGGGCAGGTCGCGGAAGTGTTGCGCGTCGGCGGGGAAGCCCCATCGCTCCGGGTGGGCTATCACGGGGTACAGGTAGGCGGCGAGGATGCGCAGGCCTACGCCGTCGATCAGTTCGTGATCCCAGAGCAGGTCGAAAGGGGAGCTCAGGAGCTGGCAGGCGCCCGCCAGCAGGTCGAAGTTGAACAGGGTGTTGCGGTAGGGGTTGGGCGTTGCGACCTCCTGCGGGAAGATCCCGTCAGGACGGATCTGGTTGCGGAGGGTGTGCGCGCGGAAGCGCTTGCGGCAGTCTTCCAGCGTGTTTTCGTCGCGAAGGAAACGCGCGATGGCTGACACGAGGAGCAGATGGGCGGAGGCACGGTGATCCTTGGCTTCGCGAGCGATAAAGGCCTGCCGGTTGTCGTCGAGCCAGTGCAGGACGTCGGCGAACCAGGCCTGGAGGGTCCGGAGATCCTCCGGGGTGAGGGCGTCGGTGAGGAAGCTCAGGGCGCGCGCTATTTCGGCCAGCGGGACCAGGTCGACGATCCCGGCGGGGGTGCCTGTGCGGGACCCTGCGGTGCAGCCGGCGAGGTCGAAGGCAGGGGTGAGGCGGGTGGCCGGGGTGAGGAGCCAGGGCCTGAGGTGCGCGATCGCCCGTTGCGCATAGGCGTCCTCCCGCGTGATCAGGAAGCCTGCTGTGAGGGCGGCGACGGTTGCTGAAAAGGCCTGGAGGGCTACTGCGTCAGCACGCAGCAGTTTGGGCTGGGAGGTCGCTCCGGCGGTGGACAGGTTGGGTTCGATTTCGGTGTGGAACTCGGGTGTGGGGGGCGGCTGCACGGGGGTTGCCAGGGCAGCTTTGGCCTGCGTAAGGATCGCCTGGCGATCAAGCTCGCCGACGTTGGCGTGGGCGGCTGAGGGTTGTGCTCGTAGACCGCTTGCCGCGGCTGTTCCGGCAGCAAAGGACACGAAAGCGCGGCGAGAGAGGAGGCGCGGCATGCTGCTTCAGAGTAAGACAGTTTGGCGGGTGCGCTCGCACCTTTCGGGGAGGCCGCAGCGCACGGTGTCTCCCCCCGGGACAGAGCCAGCGAGCTTTATGGCACTTCCGATAGGGCAGATGTCACGCACGGGTGGTTTCTTCCGGAGGGCTGATTCGTATGCTCGATCTATGCCGCTCAGGCCTGCCAACACGCTCTTCATCCGAGCTTCAAACGAGGGCACTGCGTGGTCATTCACTGACCGGAGATTCACGATGACTTGCACCAGAAAACTTCTCTTGCCTTTGCTGTTTACGGCTGCCGCGTTACCGGCTCTGGCTGATCAGATCCCGTACGCCAGCGTGGGATCGATCGCGCCGACGAACCTTGTGTATGCCACCGCGAACGGCATCAACGCCTATTACATGGGCAGCACGGCCGGCTTCGACAACCAGATCCAGGTGTACGACGTGCAGACCGGATGGGAGAGCGGCAAGGTGCTCGACAACAAGAGCTCGACGCCAGGTACGGAGATCACGCTGGGGACCGGCGCTGGGCAGATCAATGCGGGTGACGAGTTGATCTTCTACATCCTCTCCCCGGACGGGCTGTTTGCCAATGTGGGGAGCTACAGTGCCGATGGCATCAACCACGCCTATATGACTACTTATTCAGGCGGCAAGGTGAATGGGTACACGGTCCCGGCCGGGATCTTTGTGGGGATGGAAGACCTGAACAAGGCTCACTCCGACTTGAACTACAACGATGATGACTTCGTCTTTACGGGCGTGAAGACGACCAGCGCCACGCCGGAGCCTGCGGCATTTGCCCTCTTTGCCACCGGAATGCTTGGCTTCATTGCGCTGAAGGGACTGCGCAAACAGGACGAAATCTAGGGCCAGGGTCAGGCTGGAATGTGTTGTTCCGGCCTGACACTGGCTTTCTGGTGCCGCGGGTAGGGCTTTAGGAGGGAGGGAGCTGGGTGCGATCCCAACCGCCGCCGAGGGCCTTGACCAGGTTCACCGTGGCGTCCATGCGGCGCCGCAGGATGTCTATGTCGTTGCGTTCGGCGACCAGGGCGCTGGTTTGGGCGGTGATGACCTGGAGGAAGGTGTCAACGCCGCCGACGTAGCGGTTGTTGAAGATGCGCTGGGACTCGAGAGCGGCGTCAGTGGCCGCGCGTTGCTGGACGGCCTCGTCGGAGAGTACGCGGAGGGCGACGAGGTTGTCTTCTGTTTGTTGGAAGGCGGTGATGACGGTCTGCTTGTAGTCGGCTGAGTTGCGGTCGAACTGTGCCAAGGCCTCTTCCTTCACGCCGCGGCGTCGGCCGCCTTCGAAGAAGGTGTAAGCCAGGCCGGGGCCGAGGGAGTACACGACGCTTGCGGGGCTAAAGATCGATTGCAGCGTGGCGCTGCTCTGAAAGCCGGCGCTCGCGCCAAGGACGATCGACGGGTAGTAGGCAGACTGGGCGATGCCGATGGCCTCGTTGCCCTCCTGCGCCCGGCGCTCCGCTGCGGCGATGTCCGGACGGCGTTCCAGCAGCTGCGAGGGCAGGCCGGTGGGGATCAGAGGGGGTTGCGTGTTGACCGGCAGGGGAGAGAAGGGGATGTTGAGGCCAGCAGGTGCCTCGCCGATGAGCGTGGCGATGGCGTGCTCGAACTGGGCACGGGCGATGGCTTCATCGGAGGCGGCGACGCGGGCGGATTCGAGCTGCGTCTGGGCCTGGGTGACGTCGGCCTTGATGGCGACTCCGCCGAGGTAGCGATTCGAGGTGATGCGGAGAGCTTCCTGGTACTGCGCGACGGTGTTGTTCAGCAACTGCTGCTGCGAGTCGGCGCTGCGCACTTCAAAGTAGTCGACGGCGAGCTCGGTCTGCAGGGAGAGGAGGATGTTGATGCGATCGGCGGCCGTGGCCTGCGACTCTTCGACGCCCGCGGCGATGTTACGGCGCACCTGGCCCCAGAGATCGACCTCGTAGCTGAACTGCAAGGGGAACTGTAGCGTCTGTGAGCCGGAGGTGGGTTGCGCGGCGTTGAAGTAGGGGCTGTTGGCAGAGTAGCGCTGGGTGGTGCTGTAGGGATTTACCCCGATGGTGGGGTAGCGGTCGGCCTTGCGGACGAGGATCTCGGCGCGTGAGGCACGCAGGTTGGCGTCTGCCTGGCGGAGCGTCTGGTTGGCCGCTTCGACCTGCGGCTCAAGCTTGTTCAGCTCGTCGTCGCCGAAGATAGTCCACCATGTGCCACGAGGGATGCTGTCGATGGGTTTGGCTTGCGACCAGTTCTTGTTGTCACCCTCTTTAAAGGCGTTGGGACCGAGCTCCTTGTAGGCAGGAGGGACAGGAGCCGTGGGGACGACGTACTTGGGGCCGACCTTGCAGCCGGCGGTCAGGAGAAGAAGGGAAAGGGTGGCGAAACACGCTTGACGGGACTTGCCGATTCGCCCGACCGAACGATTGGGGGTTTGAACGCGCGAGGATCGCGGACGAACGGGAGATTGCGTGATTCCGAACTGCCTGGAAGCGATCATTGCTGCCCCCCTGCGCTCCGCGCTCCGCCACCCGAGGCCGTGCCGG
>CAXTVC010000104.1:0-10027 GCA_964247615.1 uncultured Acidobacteriaceae bacterium | reverse complement strand
TCTGCAGGGAAGCACGACCACGTTGGTGTGAGGCTGGATAGAGATCTTTGTTCCACTCAGGCTTGCTTCGGCCTTTCCTAGAAGTGGCTGAACGGGCGCACAGCCTTGAAGTGCCGTGTCTTTGAGATCCAGGGTGATGGGCATACTCTTGCCTCGTTGCAACAAGATGAGCACCCTGCTGCTCGAAGGTGATGCAGCTACCGGGCAGCTGCCCGTACCAAAGCGCGCGTAAACCAGTGAGTCCTGTCCAGCGGCAAGCACCTGCTCTGCGCCGCAGGCAAGCGCATCCTGCGACCGACGAAGGCTCAGCAGCTGCTTGACCCATTCATGCATGTCTTCCTGATCAGGGCTTCTACCCTCCGCGTGAAAGGCGTTTGCCTTTCTGTTGGACTCCTGCGGGAACCCACCAGGGAAGTCGTTGCGATTCCCTGGGTCATCCCCACCTTTCATGCCGATCTCATCCCCTGAATAGATCTGTGGGGTGCCCCTTGTCGTCAACAGATAAGCAAACGCAAGTTTCCGCAACGCAGGATCCGTCACTGTTTCGGCAAAACGGACAACATCGTGGTTGCCGAGAAATGTAACAAGCCTTTCAGGGTGCGGGTAGAGCGCGTCGAGGGACAACACCTCGGTGAGCTCGCTCATGGGCTTGTTTCCTTCGAAGACGTGGCGCATCGCGAAGTACGTGGGGAAATCGAAGGGTGTGTAGAGGCGCGTGTCTGCACCAGCGCGGGTCACGCCGTCGGCGTACGACGAGGTGATCTCGGGATGTGGATCGAAGACCTCACCTACCTCAGTGAGGTGGGGAAAGAGCTCTTTCAATTCGCCGTTGAACTCATGCCAAAAGCCGCGATTCACGAAGGGGAAAGTGTCGATCCGCAGGCCATCAGCCCCAGTCTGCTCAATCCACCAGACGGCGTTTTGACGAAGGTAGAGTGCGACGGCGGGGTCATCGGTGTTCATGTCCGGCAGAGCATCCGCAAACCAGCCGTGCAGGGTCTCCAGTTGATCGCGCTCCGGCGCATGGGGGTTGATGAGTGATGAGAAGTTTGCTGCTGCCCGCAGGTGGTCCTCGCGGGTTCCGTGGAACCAGGTCGGCGTGGGTTCGTCTTTCACCCAGGGATGCCCCGGGCCGACGTGATTCGGCACAGTATCCAGTACGAGCTTCATTCCCCGTGCGTGCAGGGTTGCTGCGAGGCGTTGCAGGTCTTCGAGCGAGCCGAGGTGCGGATCCACACCGTAGTAATCCGTTGCATGGTAGCCGTGGTAGGCCTGGGCCTCGGCGTTCGTATACACCGGTGTGATCCAGACCGTTGTGACGCCGAGGTTCTGCAGGTAGTCAAGGTGGTCGAGAATGCCCTGAATGTCGCCACCATGCCAGCCCCGAGGTGCGGCGTGCTCCGCCAGCGCCTGAGGACTGCTGCTTGTGTACTGGGCGTCAGGTCCATCGTTGTGGAGATCGCCATCCGCAAAGCGATCGGTCATGATGAGGTAGAGCACGTCACGGTTGGAGAAACCCTGCATGCCATCGCCGGCCTTACGAGCAGCGTTGAAGCGAAACGGCATGTGAATGCTGTCCGTACCGCGCCGCACGAGAATGTCGATCGATTCAGGGGCAGCAGGTGAAGCCTCCAGCTGTAATTGTGCCCAGTGACCGTTGGTTGACACTGCAGAGCGTCCGATGCGGAGCTTTGGATCACTCAGAGTGAAGGTTGCCCCGTGAAGGCCGGTGCCTCGAACCAGCAGCAGCGGTTGGGGCAGGCCAGCGAACCAGTCTGGTGGATCAATCTTTGTGACCGTGAGAGGCTCCCCGGCTTCAGGGGTCTGAGATCGCGCGTGAAGGAGCGCTCCATCACTGAACAAAGCGGTAAGCAGCACAGTGACGCACAGGGGACGGCAGATGGAAGGCAAGAGCAAAGTGTTCTCCAGCGTTGAGCAAAGAAATGCCAAGGGCGTACCGTTCAGGAACGTCCTTAGCGCCACGGTGCTGCATGGCAAGTAGCGAAGACCAGAGCTATTGCAGTTGCAGTGTTTCTCCATCCTTAGCCGACGGCACTGTCACTGCCCAGGCAGCCCCTGCCTTCTGCATGGGATACCGACGCTGGCCGACGGAGGCGATATGCGCTTTCGGCGACCAACCATACACTTCCATGCGATATTGCGACCACCACGGTTTGTAATGCCCTTCCTGTGGGGCGACCGTGATGCGCACGGAACTATTTGCTGCGACAGCACAGGTGAACTGGATGCGGGCGTACTCGTTGTGTGTGTAGTCGAAGGTGTGTCCGTCGTCGGTGTAGACCTCACCGGTGCACGAGGCGTTGGTGTCGGTGGGCGGATAGATGCGAAGGGTCAGTGGCCCTTGTGGCGTCTCCTCCGTGCTCTGCGTCAAGGGTTCGATAGGAAGGATGCTGCCACCGCGTACGTAGACGGGAAGAGCTTCCAGTGTTGGCGTAATCATGAGGGGCTGCGCTGGATGCAGCTGATCTCGTTGTTCAAGATCCCGTGATTGTGTCTTGGTGGACCGGTCAAAGTGCTCGCCAGTCCAGTAGTCATACCAGGTGCCGGGGGGCAGATGTACTTCGTACGGAGCCACTTCTTCAGGAGAGGGATTCGGCGCTACGAGGAGGTCAGGACCCACGAGGAACTCGCTGCCACCCGCGTCAAGATCGAGGGGATGCCCGTCGCTGGTGGCCTCCGGAAACTCAACAAAAAGGGGGCGCATCAACGGGACGCCGTCATGCGCTGTGTGCTCTGACACCGTATAAAGATACGGCAGCAACCGGTAGCGCTCTTCAATGAAGCGACGGCGAATGGCTTCATGCACCGGGCCGTCTACCCAAACTTCATGACGGCGTGTACCCTTCGCGGAGTGGTCACGGTCGATGGGTTGAAATGCCGAGACTTCGAGCCACTTTGTCAGGAGGTCTGCGGGCGGCGAGCCAGCAAAGCCTCCCACGTCTGCTCCCCCTGAGGAGAAACCGCTGAGGCCGAGGTTCATCAGCTGCGGCACTGTCATGCGCAGATGATTCCAGGTCGCACTGTTGTCGCCGGTCCACGTCACCGCATAGCGTTGACCGCCGGCGAAGCTGGCACGAGTCATGACATACGGACGCTCGTTGGGTCGCAGCGCGCGCATGCCGTCATAGGTGCCCTCGGAGTTGAGCATGCCGTAGACGTTATGGATCTCGCGGTGGTCGGTTGTGCGTTTGAGGAAGCCGGGTGTATCGATGCGGTGCTGCACGTCGTCCGGCATGGTCTTGGTGGAAGTATTGAAGACGGCAGGCTCGTTCATGTCATTCCAGAAGCCAGCCACGCCGTCCGCAACGAATTCTTTGAAGAGAGAGCCCCACCATAGCTGCGTTCGTTGCTGCGTGAAATCCGGGAAGACAGCGGGGCCGGGCCATACGGTGCCGACATAGGTGCTGCCGTCAGGGCGCTTGACGAATTGATCGCCGGCCGTGCCGGAGTCATACGGCGCATACCCAACGCCGGGCTGGTGAGCGATGTGGAGATCGGTGATGACAACGAGGTGGAACTTGTCGGCTGCGAGATCCTTCACCAGTTGTGGGAAGTGGGGAAAGCGCTCGGGGTCTACGGTGAACGGCATGTTGTTCTTTTGGAAGTCGATGTCCAGCCAAAGCGCGTCGCAGGGAATCCTGTCCGCGCGCAGGCGGTGTTCTACGTCAGTTAGTTCCGACTCGGGTGAATAGGTGTAGCGGGACTGCTGAAAACCGAGCGACCAGAGCGGCGGCAGCGGTGTGGGCCCGGTCAGCCAGGCGTAGCTCCGGAGGACCTGCTTGGGCGCAGGGCCATAGAGGAGGAAGTAGTCGAGCGGACCATCTTCCGAGCCGAAGCTGTACTCAGAGGGCTTTTCCCGTCCGAAATCAAAGAAGCTGCGATAGGTGTTGTTGAAGAAGATGCCAAGTGTTCGGCCCTCTCGCATCTGCAGAAAAAACGGGATGCTCTTGTAGATGGGGTCTGAGGATTCTTGCCAGCCAAAGCGGTCGGTGTTCCACATGGTGAAGGCTTCGCCGGAGCGGTCCAGCGGACCGGGTTTATCGCCGAGGCCAAAGAAATGATCGTCGTCGGTGCGGCGCTTGTAGGTGCGGAAGTCGTGGCCGCGGCGCTCGACGGGTTCTGCGTCCTGCTGCAGAACATGGCCATTGCTGTCGGTCACGGTAAGCGCGAGAGCGGAGTCGAGACCGATGTGCAGGCTGGCCGTGCTGAAGCCCATGGCTTCGGGACTAACGGAGGCAGTGCTGTGGAGCGCCTCCGGCAACACCGCCCAGGAGGCGTTCTCCGGCGCCGTGGCGCCTCGCCAGGAACGCACGCGAAGCACATCAGGGCGCAGTGCGGTGATCTCGAGCGCTTCGTCGCCACTGTGTGCGAGGAGGCCGTTTGGGAGGTGTTCCACCTTCAGGGTAGGAAGGCTCTGTGCGGCAACGGGCTGCACAAAAAGGAAGCTCCCGGCCAAGAGGCCCGCTGTAGCTATGAAGGAAGCAAGACGCGCCGCCCGCGACGAAGCAGCGGAGAGGGCATGAGATTGGTTACCAACAGAAAACAAGGGGACTCCTTAAGGCTGAAGCGGTGGCGCGAGTAGCCGAAAGATGCGGACCTGAAAAGCGTTTAGCGACAGGGCGGGCAGGGCCGGGGCCGGCTTTGGTACTTCTGTATCGGCCTGACTGGCATGCGCGCTCCGGTTCCGCGGATCGGGTGTCAGTGAGACCTCGTCCCAGTGCTGGCTTGCCGGTGCAGCAGCTTCCACGGTGCCGCGAAAGGGCGTGTTGGACAGGTTCACCGTAATCAAATAGGTTTCTTCTGGCGTTTGACGGAGAAAGCTGACTACATGCGCCTCATCAGAGTTGTGCAGCCATACGAGCGTGCCATGGCGGAGCGCAGGAGAGCTTGCGCGCAACGGAATCAGCGCACGATAGAAAGCAGTGAACTGTGGATTCGGGCTCCAATAGATCGGGCGCTTCTCAAATAGCGCGGGCGCGCCGGAGGGCGACGCATCGCCGACTTCCATGCCGTTGTAAAGCATCGGCACGCCGGGCAGCGTGAACACGAGCGCGGTGGCTGCAAGCGCGCCGTTGTCCCCATAGCGCACCACGGCCCGCGGCTCATCATGATCATCGCTGATAAGCAGGTGCTCAGCTCCTTGCGGGTATTCTCGCTGCTGCACTTTCCAGGTTGCTTCGATGGTCGTGGCGGGCTCGCCGTGCTCCAGGACATCATTGAAGCTGTGCAGCAAGGGCCACGCGTAGTCGAGGTCGAAAGCCTTGGTCATGAGGTCGGGCCTGGCCGCTTCGGCAAGCAGCAGTGCATCGGGACGCACGGCCAGGACGGCAGGCCGCAGCTGCTCCCAAAACGCTGTAGGCACATAGGTAGCGGCATCGCAGCGGAACCCGTCTAGATGAAAGGTTTGCATCCAGTAGACAAACATGTCGACCATGTACTGCCGCAGGGCCGGGTTGGTGTAATTCAGGCCGGCGACATCGCTCCAGCCCTGCGGAGACACGATCTTCCCGCCAGCGTCGTGAGTGTAGAAGTCAGGGTGTGCTGCCAGCAGCGGACTGTCCCACGAGGTGTGGTCAGCGACCATGTCAAGGATGACCCGCATCCCGCGCGCGTGTGCGGCGTCCACCAGGCGCGCAAAGTCGGCTTTGGTGCCCAGGGCAGGATCGATGGCGAAATAGTCGCGCGGGGCATAGGGACTGCCCAACGAACCGAGACGGTGTGCCTGTCCAACCGGATGGACCGGCATGATCCAGAGCACGTTGACGCCGAGCGTGTGTAGCGCATCCAGGCGATCAGTGACCGCGGTCAATGTGCCGGCTTCGGAGAAGGCCCGCGGAAAAATCTCGTAGACAACGGCTTGGTCCAGCCAGGCTGGAACGGGGTGGGCGGTCGTATGGGCGAGGTCGGCCGCGACCTCCTGAGCCCGTGTCTGCGGAAGCGAGAAGAGGAAGGTGAGCGCAAAGAGGAGAAGATGACGAAGTGTGGGGGGCAAGACTGAGGATCTCTCCACTGTGCGGCGCTCCGGTCGAGAGAACTGCGTGGTTCCGCACGTGATGCGAGGAAGTGGAACTGGTTCCGGGCTTCCTCGCGTCCACGCATGGTGCTTGTGGTCGGGTTAAAAAGTAAGGCGGCTAGCGAGTTGAATCTGGCGGGAGGTGTTGTTCTTCAAGGACGTAACCGTTCCAAAGGTGGCCATGTTGCTCATGCTCCCGCCGGGGTTGGCGAACTGCGGTGTGTTCAATACGTTGAATGCGTCTCCGTGAAGCTCCAAGGTAAACCGATCGGTGAAGTGCAGATTCTTCTGCACACCAAAGTTCATGACGCGTGTGGAAGGGCCAAAGATCATGTTTCGGGCTGCCGTGCCAACGCGCGTGTAGACCGGCTGATCCTTGCCGTCTGTTGAGTTAATCACCGGGATAGAGCTCTGGCTGAACGAGTTCGGATTAAACCAGTACCCATTGATCTGCTTGGGATAAGTAAGCAGGCCCGCGACATCAGGCCGATTGCCAGGCGCTGCTGCCCCGTTGGTGCTCAGGTCCACAGGCTGACCGCTATAAAGCAAGCCTACGAGGTTCAACTGCCAGCCACCCACTGCAAGTTCGGTTACCCGGTTTGCACCGCTGAAAAAGGTCTTTCCCTTGCCGAACGGCAGGTTGTAAAGCGTGGAGAGAGACGCGTTGTGACGTACATCCTGGTTGGAGTTGCCGTAGTTGAGCGCGATCGGATTAGTCGGAAGGTTGACCGTTGAGCCCTCGAAGGCACCTGGTGAGTCATCCAGCGCGTGCGACCACGTATAGCTGCCGGT
Source organism: uncultured Acidobacteriaceae bacterium (assembly GCA_964247615.1). Taxonomy (GTDB): domain Bacteria; phylum Acidobacteriota; class Terriglobia; order Terriglobales; family Acidobacteriaceae; genus Granulicella. The sequence continues at coordinate 3,201 of CAXTVC010000104.1, read as the reverse complement.
GAGCAGCAGGTTGTCGCCGCGATGTTCGAAATGCGTCTGCAGGCCGTTGTAGTTCGAAATACCGTTGTACTGGTTGAGGTTGATGTTGCCCAGATTTCCGAATGGCTGCGTCGGTGTGTTGAAGTACCACGTGTTGAGGTTGTAGTACGAGGACAGTCGATCACTGTGTACTCCCGCATAGCCGATGCTGAGGACATCGCGGTTGCCGAACTGCTGTTGCAGCTGAACGTTGTACTGCTGCAGACGGGCATGTTTGTTGTTCTGGTCAACCGCCAGACCGCTCAGACCTTGCGGCGGGCTGTTCGGGTTGAAGTTGGGGAAGCCGGGTGCGGGAAGTGCTGTGGTGACTGCCGCGGGCGAAGTGTAAGTGGAGCAGTTATAGGCGCCATTGTTATGGGTCGGCAGTTGCCCGGTGAAAGTGATGCAGTAGCCATTGTTTGCCAGGTAGGTGACGCTGCCACCATAGGGAGGCTGCTGCCCGAGCTGATTACTGATGCCACCGTAATCCGGGAAGTAAAAAATGCCGTAGCCGCCATGAAGAGAAGAGCGTCCATCCGGTGTCAACGAGTACGCTAAGCCGACGCGGGGCGCGAAGTTAAGGTAGTCCTGGTTGATGATGCTGCGCGACACACCATTCTGGCCGGCGAGCAGAACGGTACCGTTGGTCGGGTTGAAGGCCGCGGCCTGGTCGTGCTGCTCGTAGGGCCAGGTGAGCAGATCCCAGCGAATGCCGAGATTCAGGGTGAGGCGCGGCGTCACCCGCCAGTCATCCTGGACGAAGAGCGCATCTTCCTGGCTGTTATTGCGGAAGTAGCCGTTCTGCGCGCCAATCTGATAGTTGTCCACACCGCCCACCAGCAACTCCGTGGGCTCATAGCCGGTGAAGTCAACGCCGTTGTTTGCGATGTTATAGAAGCCCTTACCCGCAATCGGCCTGAAGAATTGCACCTGGCGATACAGAAAGGTTCCACCTGTCTGAATCAAGTGCTTGCCCAACGTGAGGTTGACCGTATCGGTCAGCTCGTAGGTGTTCTGGGGCACGGCGTAGAGCCCGTAATCGCCGGTATATTCGATCTCTGAATTTGTGCCGCCAATGAGCGCGCCGCCGCTGGTTTCCTGGTTTCGGTTCGCGTTCACAATGCCGAGGTTTGCCGATACAGCCTCGCCATAGTTGGGGGGCTGATAGCCAAAATTCTCACGGTTATACGCAAGCCTGACTTCATTCACAATGCGCGGCGAGAAGGTGTGCGTTGAGCCGAGATCGTAGCCGCGAGCGTGTACGTAGTTCGAGCCCGAGCCGCTACCGGCAGGGAGCGTCGGTGCAAGGACAGAGGTAAGCGTTGAGGTGGAGTTGTCGTACGAGAATCGCAGGAAAACGATGTCCCTGGTTGTGGGGTGCCAGTCAAGACGTATGTCGAAATTGTTGTATTTCTGGTTCTGGCGTTGCTGGACCACGTAGTTGTTTAGCAGCCTGCCCGAAATGTTGGGGTTCGGGTACGCGTTGAAATAGGCGATCGCCGCGGGGTTCTGCCGGTTCATGGGGACCATGTTGCCGGTGAAGGGCGTGCAGGTCGTTGGATCGTAGATCTGGCCCTTGCTGTACAGGGGCAAATTCCCATTCATGGTGCCATTGTTGGGCACGCACTTGGGAAAGGTTGTGATGAACGTGCCGCCGGTCAGTGCCGGGTTCAGCAGCTCTGAAAAGTTACCCTGCCGCATGAGCGCGGTCGGCACGGTGTGAAGCGACTGCGCGACGGGAGTCTGTTCGCGGTAGGCAGCGTAGTCCCCGAAGAGGAAGAGCTTGTCCTTGATGATCGGGAGGCCGACGGATCCGCCGTATTGATTGCGGTTGTAAGACGGGTTCGCCGTGACGGACTCGCCCGGGAACTGGTAGTTCGGGTTAGCGTCAAACTTGCCGCTGCGGTAATACTCAAAGGCCGATCCATGAATCTGGTTTGTGCCGGAACGGATCGAGGAAATCACCAATGCGCCGCCAGCGCGGCCATACTGTGCCGGCGCGACGCTCGTCGTCACCTGAAACTCCTGCGTGGCTTCCACCGGTGGAAAGAAGACGATTGTGTTCTGCAGGCCGTCGTTATTGTCGACACCGTCAAGAATGAAGTTGTTCGCCTGGAGACGGGTTCCATTCACGGAAAGCGCTCCGCCGCCGCTCTCGCCGTTCCTGTTAACGGTGTCCTGGCTTGTGTCCCCGTACTGACCCTGGGTGACCCCCGGGGTGAGGAGCGCGAGATTGAGGGCGTTGCGGCCGTTCAGTGGAAGCTCGGTGATCTGCTTGCCCTGAATGACTTCGCCGAGGGTGGCGTCCGTGGTGTTGACCAGGGTCGCGGCACCTGTGACGTTCACGGTGGTGGACGCCTCGCCGGGTTGCAGGCGAAAGTTGAGGGTTAGGTTCTGTGTGACCGCGACGGTGATCTGCTGTGTCTGTGCCCCAAAGCCTGCAGCGGCCACTGTGGCCTTGTAGTTTCCTGCCGGGACAGCAGGGATGTTCAGTTCGCCGCTCTCGTTGGAAATGCTGGAAAGCTTCAAGCCGGTCTGCGGGTTGATCAGCGTTACGGTGGCGTTGGGAACAGCGGCACCGGTCACGTCAGTGACCGTTCCGTTGATGCGGCCGGAGTCAGCCTGGGCAAATGCCCTAGCGGTCGGCAGAGACAACGTAAGAGCAGCAGTCATATAAAGCGCTGCTGCGCTGCGGGGATTGTTGCGGAAGCGGGATTTCATCCTTCGACCTCGAGCAGGCGTTCTCGGCTAAACATCGTCGTGATGAGCGAACCGTGAATAGCCTAACGGCTGCGAACCTTCCGCCTTCTGCAACGGTCAGCGCAATGGCCTCCCTACTACTTTCGCCTTTCTTTTCGGTCACCAGCTAAATTCATTCCTAAGAACGACTTAACGCGAACCTTTACTGGATAGAAAGGCTGCATTTACGATTCTGAGGAGACTTCGGGGTGCCATGGCAGTTGGATCCAGACACAAGCTCGTTTCGTTCGGCACCTTTGAAGTCGACCTTAACGCCGGGGAGATCCGCAAGTCTGGGTTTCGCGTGCGTCTGGCTGGTCAGCCCTTTCGGCTCCTGGCAGCACTGCTGGCGCGGCCAGGGGAAGTGCTGTCGCGTGAGGACCTCCAGCAGCAAATCTGGGGCTCCAACACCAATGTGGACTTCGAGCGTGGCCTGGCGAGCGC
>CAXTVC010000103.1:0-10155 GCA_964247615.1 uncultured Acidobacteriaceae bacterium | reverse complement strand
GATCATCCTGCGGGAACGGCTTGTCCTCACCCGGTACCTCGGCGGCAGTAACGCCCAGGTCATAGAAGATCTCCGAGCACGGCCCGCAGGGCCCCGTGTCGCCCATCTGCCAGAAGTTATCCTTGGCCGGCATGCCGAAGATGCGCTCCTTCGGCACGCCGATCTCCACCCAGAACTGCTCGGCTTCATCGTCCCGGGGCACGGCCTCGTTACCCTCAAAAACCGTCACATACAGCTTCGACGGATCGATGCCGAACCAGTAGTCCGAGGTCAGCAGCTCCCACGCGTACGCGATGGCGTCCTGCTTGAAGTAGTCGCCAAAGCTGAAGTTGCCGAGCATCTCAAAGAACGTGTGGTGACGACGCGTGAAGCCCACATTTTCCAGATCATTATGCTTGCCGCCCGCGCGCACGCACTTCTGCGAGCTCGCCGCGCGCGTGTACTCGCGCCGCTCCGCGCCGAGAAACACGTCCTTGAACTGGTTCATGCCCGCGTTGGTGAACAGCAGGGTCGGATCGTTGGCCGGAATCAGCGAGGAAGAGTGCACGCGACGGTGCCCCTTGCCTTCAAAAAACCGCAGGAAATCCTCACGAATCTGGTTGCCGGACAAAGGACGCATAGAGCCCCAGTCTATCAGCGCGCCCGGCCCCGGACGGCGGCGCCAAGACCCCCGCAGCAGCTGTCGCAGGACGCTACAAAACGCGGGCCCGTTGACGCTTCAGTGCTATGTACGGGTGCCAGCGAGAGGCGAAACACTCAAAACATTCCGGTACCCCGGAAGAAGCCGTCGGAGACCCGAGACGATGCGGCACCAGCACCCCGAGGAACAACCCGTCGGCGACGCGACACTGCAGCTGCCGGAAATCATCTCGGCGCTGTCGTTCGCCCTCGACCTCACCGAAGGGGCCGACCCCGGGCACGCCATCCGCAGCACCCTGCTGGGCATGCGCATCGGCATCGCCATGGGGCTGCCGCAAAGCCTTCTGTCTCCCCTGTTTTATGCGCTGCAACTCAAAGATATCGGTTGCTCCAGCAACGCCGCGCGGGTAGCGCAACTTTTCGGCGGCGATGATCGCCAAGCCAAGGCCGTCACCAAACTTACCGATTGGACCGCGCTGCTGCACGCCGCCACGGGCCACACGGGCGACCGTTCGCGCTGGCGCGAGCTCGCCGACGGCCTGCGCGCGGCTTCCGGCAACGTGCGGCGTCTCTGGTCCGTCGTTCTGCCCGGACAGACTCTCCTGAGCAAGCTGCGCCGCTTCGCCGACCTGGGCAAGACCACCGAAACGAACACCCACGAGCTGATCAACCTGCGCTGCGACCGCGGTGCGTCCATTCTGCGCAAGCTCCGCATGAACGACCTCTCCTGCGAGTCGGTGCGTCACCTGGACGAGCACTGGGACGGCAGCGGCTATCCGGAAGGGCTTGCGGGCGAGGCCATCCCCGTGCTGGCGCGGATCTCCGCCGTGGCACAGAATCTTGACGTTTTCGCGTCAGCAAAGGGCACCGAGCAATCCATCAGGATCCTGGGACGCCGCAGCGGCAGCTGGTTCGACCCGGAGGTGGTCAAGGTCGCAGTCGCTTTGCACAAGGGTGGCCTGCTGTGGGACGCCTGCGAGCCGGGGTGTCCGGTGGAGCGTACGCGCCGCTCCGTCGTTGCGTTATCCCCGGAGAGCTCGGCAGCCCTCCGCGCTGACCAAGTGGATGCCATCTGTGAGGCCTTTGCCGATGTCGTCGATGCCAAGTCCCCGTTCACCTTTCGGCATTCGGTCGGCGTCACCGAAACGGTCGTTGCCCTGGCTAAAGAACTGCAGTTTCCCGCTTCCGGGCAGAAGTTGCTGCAGCGAGCCGCCCTGCTGCATGACCTGGGCAAGCTGGGCGTCTCGAACTCGATCCTCGACAAGCCAGGAAAACTCACCCCGGAAGAACACAAGGCCGTTCTCTCCCATCCCGGCATGAGCCGAACGATTCTGGACCGCATCACGGGCTTCGGCGAACTCGCGCGCATTGCCGGCGAACATCACGAACGCCTCGATGGCAGCGGCTATCCCCTTGGTCTCGAGAGCTCGCAGCTATGCCTGGAGTCGCGCGTGCTCGCGCTGGCGGACTTCTTTACCGCGCTGATTGAGGACCGGCCCTACCGCGGTCCACTCTCCCTGGACAAGGCCCTCGACATTCTCCGTCAGCACGTCCCGCATCAACTCGACAGCGTCGTCTTTGAAGCTTTGGAGGTGGTCGTCGATCGCTGGCGCAGCGACCTGCCCGACGTCTTCAAGTACCGTGCACCGGCAATCGACAGCCAGATGCCACCAGCTGGAGCCATTCTGGGGACAGATGCCCTACGCGCCTGACAGGGGCGGCATAGTTTGCGATGCCATCTCTGCAACACCGACCCCGGGCCGCCACGTGTTGCCCTCCAGCAGCAACTGCGGGTCACGCGTCGCCCGCAGCTGCGGGAACTCCTCCGCGTGGCGCACCATTTCGACGGTGGTCAGCAGCGCGTCAAACGCATCCTCTGAGCCTTCTGCCTTCCGCAGCACCGCTCGGCCCACGTGCGCAAAGAGCGGATCTTCCAGCTTTCGTGCAGCCAGGTATGCCTTCCGCGCCCCGGCATTCGACTTCGCCACAGCGCCCGTCATCAGCCGGGTATAGATTTCTACAAGCAACGGCCGCGGCTGCTCAGCTTCAAGCGCGGCATCCTCAACCGGCCATACCCGGAACCCCGCCGCATGCAGGCGCAGCAGCACCGGCATCGCCCGCAAAGAACCCGTTCCCACACTGCCCGCACCGCCAATCTGAAACGGCGACTTGGGGGTGATGCCCTTCATCTTTGCTGCACGCTCTGGATCTCCATTCTCGAGCGCCTGCGCGATTTTGTTGTCCCAGTCGGCATGCCGGAACATGGAGCGAAACCCCTCGCCGGAAAACCCCGCGGGCCGCTTGTGCGGCTTGCCCCAGAATCGCCGATCCTCACACGACGCATGCAGCCACCGCTCGCCTGCCCCGCTCGCCACAAGGCTCCAAAGTTCCAGCAGATCTCCGCAGCCCTGCTCGCGCACAAACCAGGCTGGGAAGCTGAAACAGCAATCGATGCCGATTGCTACCCGCGGTATCTCCGTGGCCAGCGCCAGCAGCCAATCGCCCACTTCTTCCCTCGTGCGTCCGGCTTCCAGCTGCACCTTGATTCTGCCCGAAGCAGCCTTGGTCCAAACCCCTGCCCAGATATGCCGCCGCTGCCCCGGGGCATCGATGCGCCCCGACCAGTCGATCCCCACAAAGCGCTGTGGAACGACCCCGGCACTCACGACAGCACCGAATCAACAGGCTGCAGCGGGAGCGGAACCTTAACGGAGCCCATCGCCTCCAGAAGACTGATCTCAACCGTCCGCGCCATGGCATCCAGCGGCAGCGCATTCAGCGATCGCCCAAAGGGCTCCTCCAGCTCATCGCCCAGAGCATCCAGCCCGAAGAACGCATACGCCACCAGCGTGCAGAACACCGGCGCGCCCCACCCCATGGTCGGCGCCAGTCCAAAGGGCAGCAGAAAGCAGTAAGCATAGGCGGTACGGTGCAGCAACAGCGTGTACGGGAACGGCGTGGGCGTGGAGCGAATGCGTTCACAGGCCACCTGGAAGCTTGCAAAGCTGGTCAGTCGCGCATCCCAGAGCGCAAAGGCCACCTCACCCATTTCGCCATCGCGCAACATCGCCCCGCACTCGGCACCAATGGCGCGCAGCAGGCCATCCGGCAAGTTTTGCAGGGACTGCATTCCCTCGCTGTGCGGGGCGTAGCGAATAACCACCGCCGGTGCCGGCACGCCGCGCAAGTGGGCCATCAGGGCATATACATACGCGATCCCCCCGTGCAGGATGCGCTCGCGCCGCAGCCGTTCCCCCGGCAAGCTCACGGCAAGCCGGCCCAGCGATCGCATCTCCCCGATCAGTGCGCCGAGTTGCCGCCGCGCCTCCCACCAGCGCTCGTAGCAGGCACTGTTGCGGAAGCCCAGGAAGATGGAAAGCGCCACTCCCAGCAAAGTAAAGGGTGCCACGCCCCAATTGCGCAAGGGCCCTGGTACCCGGTGGTCAAAAACCACCACGGACGCCGCAAGCGCAAACACGCCAACCAGCTGCACCCGAATGCGGGGCAGGACGGACAGCCGAAAAATCCCGAACAGCTGCCAGAAGCTCGGCCTGGGGCGAACGATCACGAGGTCACCATTGCCTATGGATGCCCATTACTCATCCCCGGTCTCGAGGTCCACCTCTTCCACCGCCGCACCCCAGCTGCGCAGCACCGCCCACACCGCCCGCGTGGAAAATCCGGCCGCTACCAGCCGCCGCATCGCCCGCGCGGTTTCCTTTTCGTTCTCGGGCTTCTTCATGCGCTTGCGTTCGGCATAAGCACGTGCCAGCGCCACCTCATCTACCTCGTCGTACGCCTTGCCAACCGCCTCATTCACCGTCGCCGACGACACGCCTTTCTGCATGAGCCCCTGCTGCACCCGCCGGCGACCGAATTTCTCATTCTCCTGTCGCAACCGTGTGTAGTCTGCCGCAAAACGCTCATCGCTCAGGTAGCCAAGCTCCCGCATTTTGGTCATCACCGTATCCATTGCAGCCGTTCCGGCCTCGCCGGGCTCTGCCCTTTGGCTCATCAAGCGGCGCAGGTCGCGCTCGCTCTTCATACGGCTGGCCAACGACTTTACCGCGTAATCCAGCAATCCCGCCTCATCCAGCGGGGGCCGTGTCGACTTCGCTCGTCCAAATGCCATACCAACCTCTGGGCGCCAGACTGCCGCCCCTCGAATCATTTTCGCCCCGCGCACGTCTTTAACAACAGACGGCACTCCGCCGCCACGGCTCCCCATGCGCATTCGATTCACTGCTCTCGCCATCGCTCTGCTGCTTTCAGCCTTTCCTCTGCTCCATGCCCAAAGCACTGAAGCAGCTATCGCCGGCTTCGGGCCGCTTGACCCAGCCAAGCCAAGCAAGCATACCGTCGCCGAGATCATCGGGCGCATGGGCGAGCAGGAATCGAAGTTTCAGCATGCCCGCGATCAGTACATCTTCCGCCAGCTGGTGAAGATGCAGACGATCAACGACGACAACGGCAGGCCCGACGGCGAGTGGCAGGAGACCGCCGATATCTCCTTCGACAACGCCGGAAAGCGTGTCGAGCACGTCGTCTTCGCCCCGGGCAACACGATCGAAAAGGTCATCATTACCGCCAACGATCTCAACGACATCAAGGATCGGCTGCCGTTCGTCCTGACCACCCCCGAGTTGCCCGACTACAACATCACCTACCTCGGCCAGCAAAAGGTCGACGACCTCGAGACCTACGTTCTGGATGTCGCGCCGAAGGAGCTCGTGAAGGGGCATCGTTACTTTCAGGGCAAGGCCTGGGTCGACCAGCAGGATCTGGAGATCGTGATGGTCAACGGCCTGAACGTACCGCAGGACGTCCGCCGCGGTCACGAAGACATCTCTCCGCCCTTCACCACCTACTACCAGCAGATCGACGGCAAATACTGGTTTCCCACCTACACCCGCGCCGAAGGCGTGCTGCACTTCCCCGGCGGCACGGGCTACCTTGCGCAGGACGTCCACATGCGTGCAACGGTCCGCTACACCGACTACAAGCAGTTCCACACCAGCGTAACCATCAAGTACAACGGCGAAGATATCCCGACGGAAACCAATCAGCCCGCGGCCACCCCGCAGCCCGAAAAGCCCAAGACCCCGCAGCCGCAGCCATAGCATTGCGGTACCCTCGGTGGATGTCGTCTCGCCGCATGTCGTACAGCTACACCTTCGCTTTAATTGCACTCTCTTGTGCTCTGCCGCTCGCAGCCCAGCACTCGAAGAAGACACATACGCCCGTGAAGGCAAAGACCTCGACGAAAGCTCCCGCGCCGCCGGCAAAGGCGTCCGTGACGCAAATAAAGTCCGCTGCACTTAGGCCGTATACAGGTTGCCGCGTCCCGGGCGGCCCTGACCTTCTGGGCACCACCCCGCTACCGCAAACGCCCATGACGCGCGCCGCACAAACGTTGACCGGGCCAAAGAAGATCAACATTGCCGACGGCGTCTTCGCCGCCTTTGGCTTCAGCGCGGGCACTCCATTTGTGAACGTCAAGATCGAGCAACTGCCTGCCGCGACCTACACCAGCGAAAAGGCCGACCTCATCAGCGAGTTCGACAAGATCAACGCGTCCGGCGAAGACACCAAGCGCAACTACGACCTGAAACCCACGCTCAACGGCTTTGAAATTTACGGCTTCGATCGCACGGCGCTCGACGGCAACGTGCTCGGCATTTACCTCTTCTTTGACGCCCCGCGCCACATTGCCACGACGGCCTACTTCCTCAACGCCCCGGCAGGCCAGCGCAAATTCAATACGGTCAATGACTACACCGGCCTTCGCGAGGGCTTCCTGAACGCCTACACCGTGTGCGTGCGCAAGGCCTTGGGCGGAGCTACCCCGGCAGTCAGGCCCGTGGAGAAGAAGCCCGTTGCGAAGAAGCAAGCAAAGCCGGCACACCACACGAGCAAGCACCGTTAACGCGGGAAATCCTGTCCGTCCGCAGCAAGTTCGTTGAGATCCCGTTCCCTCGCACGTTCCTCAAGGCGGTGCCTTATGCGCCAGCGCCGCAACGGCTCCCCTAGCAGATCCACAAGCAGGATCGCTGCCATGATGACCGGTCCATCGATCGGCCGCTGCATGGAGCCGGTAGCCACCATCAGCGTCGTCGAAAGCGCGGCTGGCTGCTGGGCGCGTGCTAACACAGTGCCCAGCACCGTCAACAGCGTGGCCAGCACCGCGGCCCACACCCGCACCATGGTGATGCTGCTCGTCGAAACCGCCGGGGCATACCACGCGCCCGTCAGCCACAGCGCCGCAAAGCCGCTCAGAACACCGACCAGATGCCCGACAATCACGTTGTACGGTTGCGCCGTGGGGCTCTCGGGCGTCTCAGTGAGCTCATAGGCCGTGGGGCCCAGGCTCGCAAAGAAGAGTGGTTGATGCGTCAGCATCGCGGCCAGGCCTGCCACCAGCAGCAGTCCCGCTTCGCAAAGCGGTGCCAGGATGGCGTCCCGCTGTCTCCGACTGAACATCCGACGCGGGACCAGGTTCATCAGTCTGCAGCGACCTCGTCTCCTTCTTCAACGCCCTCTGCCTCGATCACTTCCTCCACATCTTCTGCCGCCTGCCCCGCGTCCACACCATAGCGCGCGGCCAGCTCCGGTGCATAACGCGCCATGTCGTTGCGCAGCCGAATCAGGCTCAGGTCTTTTGATTTTGACTCCAGCATCACGTCCACATCGATGTGCTGTATCGACCGCAGAAACGTGATGGACTCAAAGGGGTTGTTATAGTCCGCATGGCCCGTCCAGATGGGAGGCTGCAGCACAGTTTCGGCCTTGCCCGTCTTGCGATTCTTGCGCTTGATCTCGCGCATCTCCGTACGCGCGCAGCTGAAGTGCATCTTGGGCCGCACACCCTCCGGCCACGTAGCGCAGAACTTCTCCAACGTACCCACCAGCGGCAGGCCTTCAGGGTTGAAACACCAATGGTGCTGGTAGTCCCACACGCATTTCACGCCTGTTGCCTCATGCACCTTCAGCACATCGGCCGCCGAGTAGCGGATGTCATCGTTCTCCAGCACCAGCCTGCGCCGCACCGGCTCGCCGAGCCGCTTCCAGGTCTCCGCCCAGCGCCGCCAGCCTGACTCTCGGTCGCCGTAGGCACCACCCACATGGACCACCATCACGGCCTCGGGCCCGCACTCCATCCGGTCCAGCATCTCGGCCTGCGAGTCCAGGTCCCACATGCTCTTTACCGTCAGCTTCTCGTTCTCCGAGTTCAGCACGATGAACTGCGAGGGATGAAAGCTCAGCCGCACATCCGCCTCGCGCGCATAGCGACCGAACCGCGCCAGATCGTTCGCCGACTCCTTCACCATGTTGTGAAACTGCGGCATATCAGGATGGGTCGCGTAGGGCGCAAGGTCTGAGCCCATGCGGTACATGTGAATGCCATGCTTCCGCAGGTAGCCGAGCACATCACACAGGTAGCCCAGAGATACCCGTAGATGCGGATTTGCCGAGTGTCGCCGCGTATCGCTGCTCTTCAAACCACCGCCACCCATCACCTTCACGGGAAAGCCCAACCGCATCGCCTCCTGTGGAAAGCTGAGCTGCGGCAGACCTTCGAGCGCCGTGCACTGGGACATGGGCGTCGTCAGCATGCGCTGCAGCTCAACGTCGGCGATATCCTTCTTGCTCGGCGGCTTCGCCTTGGCCTTCTTCTTGGCGGACTTCTTGGCTACGCGCTTGGCAACATCGGTTGCCGCAGCAACACTTCCGCTCTTCGTCGCAGCAGCCGCGTGCGCATCCTTCTTGCTGCCCTTCTCCGCAGGGGAACCTGCCTCAACACCCTTACCCTGCCGCCGTACTTTAACGTTCTCTGCCATCACCCTGCCCCTCGCACAAGTCTCCACTTTCACGAACAACGAAAAACGAACAGCGACTTCCCTTCAACCCGATACCTCCGCCTCATCCACCACCATCTCGTCCCCAAAGCCAATCTCCCGAATCCAGCGATTCCACACCGCCACGGGCAAAGCTCCGCCACTGGCCTGGTTATGCCCCAGCCCATAGCTGTTATCCGCCTCGGGCGGCCGATGCCGCGCCAGAAACTCGATCAGGTTCACCCCTCCCGGCGCACGCCCCGAGAACGTCACCCAGCCTGGCCGATAGCCCGTATTGACACCAAACACCACGCTCTTCGCAAAGCGCCCACGCCACTGCTGCGCCACCAGCGGATGCACCTGGCAGCCCGTGTGCATGCGGATGGCCACAAGGTCGGCCCCCAGCTCCTCGCGCACGGCCTTGGAGAACCGCGGCGGCTGCTTGCGCGCATACGCAAGTGCCTCGCCAACCTCTTCCTTGGCCCGCAGCAGCGCAGCAGTCTCCGGAAACGCGCCGCTGGTAATCTCCTTTGGCCCATTCGCCTTCATCAGCAGCGCCAGCGCCGCATCGGCGCGGCCCTCGGAGGTTCGCCGCGGCGCATTCAGCAGGCTGGTCGCGTCGCGCAGTGCCCCTCCACCGAACACCTTCTTCGCAACGGCCACCTCAGGAAACGTTGTTTTGTCGCCCAGGTCGCTCAGCACCGAAATCCCCGCTAACCATAGCCACTCCGCCGCCTTCGCCTCGCCCACCAGCGCCCGCGCACACCACCAGCACAGCAGCCCGCTGGTCGCCACGTCCTTGCCATCGCCGGCCTCATCCCCCGTGCCATACGCCGTGATCAGCGTCGAGCCTTCTGGCTGCCCGATTGGCCGGTGGTGATCAATCAGCAGCAACGGCACCCCGGCGAGGATGTCACCATCACGGCTGCCCAGGTCGGTCACAATCAGCCCATCGATGCCCTCGGCCGCAGCCCGCTCCACCAGCCGCCCACCGATCTCCGGTCCCCACGCCGACTCACCCTTGCGCCGCGTCTCGCCCTCAACGCTCGCATACCCGGCCTCGCCTAATGCCCGCAATAGTATCGCCCCCGCCGGCAACCCATCTCCATCGAAGTCGCACACCACGTACAGCCGCGAAGCCTTACCCTTCGGCAAAGCCGCCAGCCACGCAAGAAACACCGCCCCACACTCATCCGCAAATGCCATCACGCAGATGGATGCGCACTCACCGTCCTCTGCCTTCCCAGAGTTGTTATCTCGACCGGAGCGGGACAGCTTTACCGTCCCGCGGAGTGGAGAGACCTGTGGTTTTGTCGCCGTCCAATACCGCGCCGGCATCTCTCCGCCTGCTCTGCATCGAACTGCTCGACACCGCAGGAGCCTTCATGCCGGACCAACAAGCCCTCACCCTCGCCGACCTGCCCGCAAACAGCAAGAAAACCGTCACCCTCGGCGAAACGAAAATCCTCCTCGTGCGCACTGACGACGGCCAGGGCGGACCGATGCTGTTCGCGCTTGAAGCCGAGTGCCCCCATGCGAAGGCACCTCTGGAAAAAGGCGCCGTCTGCAACGGCCGGCTCGTGTGCCCCTGGCATGCCGGTACCTTTGAGCTCGCCACCGGCACCCTGCTCGAGCCACCCCCGCTGCGCGACCTCAAGCGCTACCCCGTCCGCCTTGCCGG
>CAXTVC010000102.1:0-10637 GCA_964247615.1 uncultured Acidobacteriaceae bacterium | reverse complement strand
TACTGCTCGCCCCAGCTCAGCTTGGACCGCAGCACGTTGAACAGGCCATTCTCACGCAGCCGTAGCAGGTGCACCTTGCGCTCGGACCGGCGGCAGACGATACGGTCATTGAGCAGCAGCTCGACGACCTCCTGCCCGTCCACGGTGATGTAGGTCTCATGCGGCACAACGTCCACTGTCACTGCGATCTCCGCCGATCCCGGCACCACGATCGGCCGAATGGTCAGCAGGTGCGGGCAGATGGCCGTCAGCACCAGCCCATCCACCGACGGCATCACGATGGGTCCATTCGCCGCCAGCGTGTAGGCCGTAGATCCCGTGGGTGTGGCCACGATGACGCCATCGGCACGGAAGCGCGCCACAAACTGCCCGTCCAGCTCGATCGCGAACTCGCCGATACGCGCTATGGCGCCCTTGGCCAGCACCACGTCGTTCAGTGCCTCCCAGTGGCGGAAGATGCGGTCGTCGCGCACGAGCACAATGTGCATCAGGCTGCGCACGTCCATCACGCCGTTGCCGGCCATCCAGGCCTCCAGCGTGATGTACAGCTCGTTTAATGGAACTTCGGTCAAAAATCCCAGCGACCCAAGGTTCACGCCCAGCAGCGGTACATCGGTATGCGCAAACGCACGCGCCGCCGAAAGCAGCGTTCCATCGCCGCCCAGGGTGATCACGATATCCGGACTCTGATCCGGCATCTCGGGCCGCTCTACCGCCTCGTCTTCGCGGCCCAGATAGTTCGCGCTGTTGGGGTCCAGCAGAAACGTAAAGCCGTGGCCTGAGAGCCAGCCAAGCAGGTCCGTGAGGATCCCCTCCAGCTCCGGTTTCTGTGGCTTCGAGACAATAGCTGCAAGCGGCATGCCGATTCAGTGTACCCGTGTACACGGCCCCGGCGAACACCACCGCCCCAAACCGGTACAGCCGTTGCCTCGAACGGACATCCTCACGGCACGTCTACGGCTGGCCCCGGGGAAGCAAAGCGCGCATGAAGCAGAAATTCGCGATTGCCTTCCATTCCCAGGATCGGCGAGTCCATCACGGCAACGACCTCCCCGCGCAGCTCACGCACCATGCCTGACACGCGCTCCACAGCCAGCTGGTGCCCTGCCGGGTCGCGCACAATGCCACCCTTGCCCACATGCTCACGCCCGGCCTCAAACTGGGGCTTGACCAGCACTACCGCGTTCCCTTGCCAGGGCTGCTCCGCCGATGCAAGGGCCGCGATCACCGCCGGTAGCACCAGGCTCGCGCCGATGAACGAAACGTCCATGGCAAAGAACGTGATGGCGGCCTGGGAACGATGCAGGCTGCCCGGTGCAAGGGTGCGCGCATTGGTGCGCTCCATCAGGCTTACGCGGGCGTCTACACGCAGCTTGTGCGCGATCTGCCCATAGCCCGTATCGACAGCCAGTACTGAGGTCGCACCGTGCTGCAGCATGCAGTCGGTGAAGCCGCCAGTGGAGGCACCGATGTCCGCACAGGCGCGCCCCTGAACACTAAGGTCCCAGGCCTTCAAGGCACCTTCCAGCTTCAGCCCACCCCGCGAGACATACCGCATGTCCTCGCCCAGCAACCGCAACGCGGCCTCCGTGCCCACCGCAGCGCCCGGCTTGTCCACCCGCTGTTCCCCGACCAGCACACGTCCGGCAAGGATCAGCGCCTGCGCTCTTTCACGCGAGGCGGCGAGACCACGTTCCACAAGAAGTTTGTCCAGTCGAATCTTCGGAGTAGGAGGCATAGGGTAGCCAAGGATCAGAATACGCACTGGGCCGAAGAGACGTGGAATGGGCTACACTGACTTCCGTTACCCGGCCCCTGTGACCATCGTTTGGAGAGATAAGTCGTGTCCCCACAATCCAGTGCGCCCACGGGTGCGTTGAATGCATAGAACGATAGAGAGACCGGACAACGGCGCCGCCGAGGACGACAGCGTTCTGCTTGAACGTGTACGTCGCGGTGACGAAGCGGCTATGGCCGCGCTCTACGATCGTTACTCGAAGATCGTCTACTCCGTATCCCTGCGCGTGTTACGCGACGTGGCCGCTGCGGAAGACGTGCTTCAGGAGATCTTTATGCAGGTGTGGCGCAACCCGGGCGGTTTCTTGGAGACGAAGGGCTCACTTGGCGGCTGGCTGGCCGTTGTGGCTCGCAATCGCTCCATTGACACGCTCCGCCGGCGCCGCCCCACCGACCAGGTCGAGGAGGTTGTGCTCGCGTCGACCTTCAACCTAGCTGAGGAATCGGAACGCAACCTCTTGATGGAGCGGGCCCGAACGGCCATCGTGTCCCTACCCTCCGAGCAGCGCAAAATGCTCGAGATGGCCTTTTTTGACGGCCTGACCCATACGGAGATCGCCGAGGTAACAGGTGATGCCCTGGGGACCGTGAAGACGCGCATACGCAGTGGTCTGGTGACGCTGAGAAAGGCGTTCAGCGCATGAACACGGTCAATCAGCACATCCCCGAAGACGATCTGGCCCTCTTTGCGCTGGCCCTCATGCCCCCTGAAGAGGCCGCCTACACACTGGCCCACCTCAAGCACTGCGACCTGTGCCGCGGCGAGGTGGCTCGCATGCAGGGAGATCTCGTCGCCTATGCCTTCACCGCCGACATGCAGGCTCCCGCGCCCGAAGCTCGTGGCCGCCTGCTGGACGCCGTGGCCAGGGAAAAGAAGCTCCACATCGCCGCACCGGCCCCCGTAGCTGAGCCGGTCCTGGCCCAGCGCAACACCAACCTGCTGGACCGCGATGTGCGCGAGATCCGTCCGGCACGCCGCGGCATGAGTCTCGTCGGCTGGGCCGGATGGGCCGTTGCCGCCAGCATCTCGCTGTTTGCCGGTTGGCAGTTCCACCAGGAGCAGTTCCTGCGCGAACAGCTCGCCGAAGAGGCCGCCGCGACGGAGCAGACCAACACCGAGGCCGCGCGCTCGCAACGCGTGCTGCAAGCCCTCACTGATCCGACAGCCATGCAGGTCGCCCTCCATCTGCCTTCCACAGGCAAGGAGCCACCCAAGCCCGAGGCGCACGCCACCTACAACGCCAACAAGGGCGAGCTCGTCTTTGTGGCCACCCACCTCAACCCGATCCAGACCGGCAAAACCTATCAGCTGTGGGTGCTGCCGGCCAGTGGTGAGGCCCCGGTCTCCGCCGGAGTCTTCCACCCGGACGGCAACAGCAACGCCTCCCTGGTGCTGCCCGAGATGCAGAAGCACGTCCCTGCCAAGGGCTTCGGCGTCACCGTGGAACCGGACGGCGGCTCCAAGAGCCCGACGCTCCCCATCGTCCTGCTTGGAACTTAGAGCCCTGAACCTTGACAAAGTAAAAGGCCGCCCTCAGGCGGCCTTTCTCTACTCCAGTCAGCAGGTTTATCGCGCACTGACCCGTACCTGGACGCCCACTCCCTGAAGATTGATGTGCGTCACCACGGTATCCGTATCGGTCTCAATCACGGTCATATAGTTGCTGTCCGGCGACGTGACGTATACCTTGCCGGTCGGCGTGCCGGTGGTCGCCGCAATCGTGTTGGGATGACCGTACACACAGGCCTGGGTCGCAGCGGTGGCTGCCGCGGTCACGTTGCAGGTAGGCACAGTGACAGGGTCTGTGACACCCCCGGAGATCGACGTGACCCCGGCGATCGTTGCGGTCACCTGGCCGCTCACGAGGTTCACCGCATTCACGGAACCCTCGATCTCAGGGCTGGCAAACTGGTCCCCCTGGTTGGAGACATAGGCCTGGCTGCCATCACTCAACACCGAGACCTGGGTAGGATTCACGCCAATCTGCACGGTGGACAGGACCTGCCCAAACCCCACACCATCCACAGGATTGTTGGCATCGCAGGTGGGGTTCGTGGGCTGGGCCAATGCATTGCACAGCGGGATGTTGATGACGCTCAGGTAGCCATTGGCATCATTCGCCCGACGGCTTACCACCACAAGCTGATTGGTGCTGGTAGCGATATCCGCCCACACCGGCTGCAGACCCAGCGTGCCTGTGGGGTCAAGCTGGATTGTCGGGTTGGCGCTGTCTGTCGCGTTATTGGTGACATTGATGACCGACACCGTACCCGATCCGCTGTTCAAGATGAACGCGCGTCGCACATCGGTGGTCTCAACGCCATAGATCGGGTTGTTGCCAACCGGGATCGTTGCCGAGACCGAGAGGCTGCTGGCCTCAATCGCTGCAGCCTGTCCAGGGCTCGTACCCGTGCTCAGCACATAGGCGCGTGGCGTACCGTCTGCACCGACGACATAGACGGGGTTGGTACCCACATTGATCTGCTGCTGCAACGCGGGGCTGCTTGCCGAGAAGATCGAGACCGCCGAGGTGCCGACCTCCGGCACAAGGATGCGCGCCGCGCCGCCGAAGGTAAATCCACTCAGGCTGGGAGCGTTAGCCCCAGTGGGCAGGGTCGTCGTGACAACCTGGCTCGTGATGAGCGATCCGGGCGATCCTAAATTTACAGAGTTCAGCGAATTTTGCGCGTTAATGACAAACCCGATAGCGCTGGACGGAGCAAACGCGAAGTAGGTCGGCCGGGGAATAATCGAGGGTGTTGCCAGCGTTGAATCGCCCGACACATCCACCACCGTAATCAGCCCATTGAGCGTAGACGTCGTGCTCAGCTCGTTCGGATCGGACACCGCATAGGCGTACTTCGTTGGCTGCGCCGCGGGGCCTACCGGATTGATCGCCGCAACGACCGGACGGTACTGCGTCGCGCACCCGCCGAGCATCAGTGTCGCGCCTGTCACACATCCCGCCAGCAACGCTCGCGGTACCCAAACTTCAGCTTTTCGGTGCATCCAACGGTGAGGCAAACCTGCTCCTGCGTACATGGGACAAACCGTCCCTATTCCGCCCAATTGTACCTTGAAGGGTCCGGCAAGCCTTCCATTGCAGAGGGCTTGCCGCCATCGATTGGCAAGAGAACGTCATCTGAAAGGACGCATGAACGAACCGGATGTCATCCTCGCTATGCTCGGTGGCCGCGAACGCGCGCCCCGCACCCTCGCCGTCATTGGCCTCTCTGACGACCCGCGAAAGCCCAGCCACTCCGTCTCTGCGTACATGCAGCGCGCCGGCTACAGGATCTTCCCCGTCAATCCTGCACTCACCGAGATCCTGGGCGAACGCTGCTATCCATCTCTCCGCGATCTTCCCGAAACACCCGACGTCGTCAACGTCTTTCGCTTGCCCCGCTACATCCCGGCCATCGTGGACGAGATGATCGAACTGGGCCTCCAGCACCTTTGGGTGCAGCTGGGCATCCTCCATCCTGCCGCGGCCACAACCGCGGAGAAGGCTGGCCTGCGCGTGGTTATGGATCGCTGCATCCTGATTGAGCACCGTCACATCTTCGGACAGTAAAGCCGCCGCGCCCCGCTTGCCGTCCACGGACCTTTCACGATGAAGTTCTACAATCAGCATGTGACTTTTCGTAGCGCAAGCTCCGCTCTTCGGTCCCACCTCGGGGCCCTTCTGCTCGCTGTTTTTGCGGGCCTCCTGGCGGTACCTGCAAGCCACGCGCAGCTGGTTGAAGTCGGCGATGGCGGCCCCGGGCCAGTCAAGGCGCAGCACCTCACGGCCGAGCTCACAACGCTGCGTCCAGAGATCGCCGCCGGCGGCACCGCCCAGGCCGGCCTGATTCTCACGCTGGAAGAGGGTTGGCACGTCTACTGGGTCAACGCAGGCGACTCCGGCGAGCCCCCTGCCATCAAGTGGACGCTGCCTGAGACCATCACCGCCGGCGCTCTGCAGTTCCCCGCTCCGACCCGCCTCCCTCTCGGCCCGCTAATGGACTACGGCTACGAAGGGCAGGTCGCCTATCCCTTTCAGCTAACTGCCGCACCCGCGGCAAAGCCGGGTAAAGTTCACCTGGACGCGAAGGTCAGCTGGCTGGTCTGCGCGGCACAATGCTTTCCCGGTAAGGCCCACCTTGGCCTGGACCTGAACGTGATCCCCGCAGCCCAGGCCGCCTCCCTGCCAGAGGCTCCCCTTGTCGGCACACTGGGCGGTGCGCTCAAGCAGCTGCCCGTCAAACTCCTTTCCGGGATGAGCGCCCTCGCCGTGGGCGACTCAAAATCTGTCGGGGTGACGCTGCATACTGGCAGGCATGTCGAAAACGTAGAGTTCTACCCCTACGACCCGGAGCAGATCGACAACGCCGCTCCGCAGGGCGTCGAACCCCTGGCCGACGGGGTCCGCGTCGTGCTCAAGCGCGCCTCCGATGCTCAGACCCTCCCGCAGACCTTGCACGGCCTGCTGAAGATCAGCGACGCCGAAAGCTATGACGTCACGGTTGCCGTCAAGCCCGGCGCAGTGGCGCCGGTCGCTGCAACAGGCAAGGACAACCCTGGCTCCTCCCCAGCGAGCAACGTCACGCTGCTGGGCGAGCTCGGCCTCGCCTTTCTGGGTGGCCTGGTCCTGAACCTGATGCCCTGCGTCTTCCCCGTGCTGTTCCTTAAGGGCCTGGGACTCGTGAACTCCTCCGGCGAGGAGAAACGCCGTCAGCGCCTGCACGGCCTGGTCTACACGCTGGGCATCCTGGTCTCCTTCTGGACCGTGGTCGCGGCCCTTCTGCTGCTGCGCGCGGGCGGACGCCAGGTTGGCTGGGGCTTCCAGATGCAGTCGCCCGGCTTTGTCGCCGTCCTCGCCTCGCTGGTGTTCTTCCTGGGGCTCTCGCTGGCAGGCCAGTTTGAGATCGGCCTCACACTGACCAGCGCGGGCGGCGGTCTTGCCAGGAAACAGGGCTTTGCCGGCAGCTTCTTCACCGGCGTCCTCGCCACGGTCGTCGCCACGCCCTGCATGGGCCCGCTGCTCGGGGCTGCGGTCGGCTTCGCGCTGTCGCAACCCGTCGCACTCACCTTCCTCGTCTTCACGATGCTCGCACTCGGTCTGGCTCTGCCCTACCTGCTGCTCACGCTGCAGCCGCAGTGGACGAGCTTCCTGCCCAAGCCCGGCGCCTGGATGGAAACCCTCAAGCAGCTCACGGCTGTCCCGCTCTTTGCCACGGCCGTGTGGCTCGCCTGGGTCTACGGCCAGCTCTTTCCCACGGACGGCGTCGACCACATCGCCCTTCTGCTCTTCTGCTTCCTTGTCCTTGCGATCGCTGGCTGGGCGCTTGGCAAGTGGCCAGCCCGCTGGTCGTCATCCATCGCCGCAGTCCTGCTCATCGTCGTCGCCCTGGCTATTCCCCTCCGGCCCCGGCAGGTAGAGGCACAGGCATGGCAGCCCTGGACACCCGAGACCTTCGCCGCTGCCCGCGGCTCCGGCGATCCCATCTTCGTCGACTTCACCGCAGCCTGGTGCCTCAGCTGCAAGGTCAACGAGGCTGCCGTGCTCCGCTCCGCTGACATTGAAGGCAAGCTCGCCAAGGGTCACTTCAAGCTGCTCAAGGCTGACTGGACCAAGTACGACCCCCAGATCACCGCCGAGCTCGCCAGCGTGCATCGCAGCGGCGTGCCCACCTACCTCATCTTCCCCGCCGGCAAGGACTCCAACGGAGACGTCCTGCCCGAGCTGCTGACCAAGGACATCGTCTCTTCGGCCATCGACAAAAATCTTCTGCTAGGCACGGCCCGTACCTCACGCTAGACATCACCAGGTCACGAAGGAGCCACGCGATGAACCGTCGTCTTTGCCTCACGCTCTCTGCCACTCTCGCCCTCACCAGCCTCTCAGCCCTCGCGCTCAAGCCCGGAGAGCAGGCCCCCGACTTCAAGGGCACCGACTCCCATGGCAAGACCGAATCGCTGTCCCAGTACCGCGGCAAGTTCGTTGTGCTGGAGTGGGCCAACAAGGGCTGCCCCTACGAGCAGAAGCACTACGGCAGCGGCAACATGGAAAAACTGCAGCGCGAGTGGACCGGCAAGGGCGTCGTCTGGCTCAGCGTCATCAGCTCCGCTCCCGGCCAGCAGGGCAACGTCACGCCTGGTGAGGAAAACGCCTACCTGAGCGAGATGCACGCTGCGCCCACTGCCGCCATCCTTGATGCCAGTGGCCAGATTGGCCGCCTGTATGAGGCCAAAACCACACCGCACATGTTCGTCATCGATCCCAACGGCAAGATCGTCTACCAGGGCGCCATCGACGACGCCCCCTCCACCGATCCCTCCACAGTGAACGCAGCGCACAACTATGTCGCCGCTGCCCTCGCTGAGTCCATGGCCGGCAAGCCCGTTACCACAGCTGTAACCCGCCCCTACGGCTGCTCGGTCAAGTACGGGCAGTAAAACTCACGGCCGCGCTTCATACACGATGTTGAACGGCGTCTCGGCCACACGGCGGAAACGCCCAAACCCCGCCTTCTCCGCTACCTCACGAATGGGCCTTTCACCCGCCTGCCCTCCCAGGCACAACGCCGTCTCCTGCGACCGCGAACACGGCGTGCACAGCAGCGTCGAGAAGCCGTAGTAAATCCTCCCTACCGGGTTCAGGTTGTCCTTGAACTCGTCGTGCGCGAACGGCTCCACAATCATCCAGGTGCCGTCGTCTGCCAGTGTGGAGCGGATGTGCTCTGCCGCACCCACCGGGTCTCCCATGTCATGCAGGCAATCGAACAGCGTCACCAGGTCATAGCCTGTTCCGGGATAGCTCTTGGCCGCACTCACATCGAACACCGCGCGTCCTTCCAGTCCACGGCGCTTCGCCGACTGCCGTGCGCCCTCCACGGAGCCGTCATGGTAGTCAAACCCGAACACCTGGGACTGCGGAAATGCCTCCGCAATCAGCAGCGTGGACGCACCCCGACCGCAACCCACATCGGCGACGCGTCCTCCCCGCTCCAGCTTTGCCTGCACGCCCTCCAGCGCCGGGATCCAGGAGCTGAGCAGGTTCGCCGCATACCCCGGACGGAAGAACTTCTCGCACCCACAGATCACATCCGCGTTGTGCTCATTCCATCCCATGCCGGCACCGGTACGGAAACACTCGGTGATCCGGGGCACGGATGCCAGGGCTCCCAACGCGACCTCAAAACCACCGGGCAGGTACGCCGGACTGTCCTCGTTGGCCAGCGTGAACGCCTGCTCATCAGTCAGGAAGAACTTCCCGGAAGCATCGTCGTAGGTGACATACTCCCCCGCAGCCTGCGACCCCAGCCACTCGCGCACATAGCGCTCGTCGGTATTCGTCATCGCGGCGAGCTCCGCAGAGTTCATTGGCTTTGTCGCCAGAGCCTTGTATAGCCCCAGCCGCTCGCCAAGGACGACCATGCCTGCGTTAACGGCCGCGCCAAGGTCTCCCACGAAACGGCCAAGAAACGCGTTCAACTTTCCCGGATCTACAGCAGCCCGCTGCATTGCTTCCATGAAGCCCCCTCGGAACGCGCACCTTACTTGTTTCGTGTGGCAGAGACTCTGCGTTGCGAAAAGCTGCGGCGTATCCAGGCACCCACCCTCGGCTGGCCCACTGACTAAGTCAAGCGTTTTACTGCGACTGTCGTCAGACGACGACGTATCAGCTTTCCGTCTTGCGGGTCCGCAAAGCCGCGATCTCGTCCATGCGCTGCCCCAGCAAACGCTCCCGCCCCTCACTCGTCGGCTGGTAGTACCGCCGGCCAACCAGCGACGCAGGCAGGCACTCCATGGTCGCCACCTTGCCTTCGACATCATGCGCGTACTGGTATTCCTTGCCGTAGTCGAGCTCTTTCATCAGCTTCGTCGGCGCATTGCGAAGGTGCAACGGCACTGGCTCCGCGGGCTTCGATTCAATATCAGCCAGCACCTCGCCAAACGCCGTGTAAACCGCATTCGACTTGGGCGCCAGCGCCAGGTACACCACTGCCTGCGCCAGCGCCAGGTCACCCTCCGGCGAGCCCAGAAAGTGCATCGCATCGCGCGCACTCAGGCACAGGTTCAATGCCTCCGGCGCCGCCAGCCCGATATCCTCTACCGCCATCCGCACCACGCGCCGCGCCACATACATCGCATCCTCACCGGCCTTCAGCATGCGTCCCAGCCAGTACAGCGCGGCATCGGCATCCGAGTTCCGCACGCTCTTGTGCAGCGCCGAAATCAGGTCGTAGTGCTGCTCGCCCTTCTTGTCATACAGCAGCACGCGTTGCTGCAAGGCCTCTGCCGCAAGCTCCCGCGAGATGGTCGTCTCGCCACGCCCCACCGCCAGCTGCGCCGCCACTTCCAGCGCATTCAACGACGACCTCGCATCGCCCGAAGCATAGCTCGCAATCGCATCCAGCGCGTCAGGGTCAACCGTCAGTCCAAGCTTGCCAAGCCCGCGCTCCTCATCGCGCATCGCCCGTTCCAGCAGCCCCAGAATGTCTTCCCCGTCCAACCCGCGCAGCGTGTACACCCGGCACCGGCTCAACAGCGCGGCGTTGATCTCAAATGACGGGTTCTCCGTCGTCGCGCCAATCAGCCGGATCGACCCACGCTCCACATACGGCAGAAACGCATCCTGCTGCGCCTTGTTGAACCGGTGGATCTCATCCACAAACAGCACGGTCCGCGACCCAAAGCTCGATGCCTTCTCCGCATCGACCATCACCTGCTTGATCTCTTTGATCCCGCTCAGCACCGCCGAGAACTCAATGAAACTCGCCTGCGTGGACCGCGCAATAATCTTCGCCAGCGTCGTCTTGCCCACCCCCGGCGGCCCCCAGAAAATCAACGACGC
>CAXTVC010000101.1:1978-10679 GCA_964247615.1 uncultured Acidobacteriaceae bacterium | reverse complement strand
CCGTTGCCCTTCGCCGGGCTGGGCGGCGAGGTGAGCTCGGGGTCGGTGTCGACGAGCTTGAAAACGCGCTCGGCGGCGGCCATCGCTGCCTGCAGGATGTTGTATTTGTCCGAGAGGTCCTGGATGGGTCGGAAGAAGCGCTGGGCGTACTGGATGAACGCGATGAGGACGCCAAGCGAGACGACACCGAAGAGGCTGGTGTGGATCGTGGGGTCGCCGGTCACGGTATAGGCATGCGAGGAGAGCCAATGGAAGCGCTCGGAGTTGAGCACGGCCCGTCCGCCGAACCAGACGACGAGGGCGATGGCGGTGGAACTGAGGAACTCGACGACCGGGTAGTAAAGGGCGTAGGCGAAGATCGCGTCGGTCCAGGCGAGCTTGTTTTCGTCGTTGATGGCGCGGAAGTCGTCGAAGGCGCGCTTCTCGCGGTTGAAGAGCTGAACGACGCTCATGCCCGAGACATATTCCTGCGTAAAGGCGTTGATCTTGGCAGTCGCCGTGCGCTGGCGGCGGTAGCTGTCGCGGACGTGGGTGCGGAAGAGCTGCGTGGCGTAGATGATAAGCGGCAGGACAGCCAAGGTGAGCAGAGCGAGGGGCCAGCTCATCGACAGCATGATGGCGATGATGTAGCCGAGGGCGAAGATGTCCTCAAAGATGGCGAGGACGCCGGAGGTGAACATCTCGTTGAGCGCGTCGACGTCAGAGGTGACGCGGGTGACGAGGCGGCCAACGGGATTGCGGTCGAAGAAGGCGACGCTCATGCCCTGGAGGTGGCGAAAGATCTGCGACCGGAGATCGAACATGATCTTCTGGCCGGTCCATTGCATGAGGTAGGTCTGGACGAACTCGAGCAGGAAGCTGAGGAGAAGGGCACCGCAATAAAGGGCGCCGATCTGCGTGACGCCTGTGACGGGAACGGGGCTGAGATGGCGTGAGAGCCAGCTGTGCTTGCCGGGCGTGGGTGCGAGGTAGGTATCGACGGCGACCTTGACGAGGTAGGGACCAAAGACATCCGAAGCGGACTTGATGACGATCGCCACGGCCGAGATGGAGGCCTGGATTTTGTAGGGCGACAGGTAGCGGAGCAGACGACCCATGAGGCGGCTGTCATAGGCCTTGCCGACGACATCGTCGTCGATGCCAGGCCTGACTGCCCCCTCGGCTTCCTTGGTCCCGCTTGTCTCGTTGGGTGCGTGTGTGGCGGCCTGGGCCTGGGTGTCGGCGACGACATCGTCGATCCGCGTGGGGGTCTCGGGCGCAGCGTCTGCTGCCGGGAGATTGCCGGTCTCGGTAGCTGTCTGGCTACATCGCTGCTCGTCTTGCTGCCCCTGGGACGCCATAACTCCATTGTAGATGTGCCATAACAGGACAGAGGTTCCGGTTTCTGGCGTGAAAGAATTGGAAGAGATGGTCGAAGCGGCGCAGGACGTGGGTTTGTATGTGTCGGTGCCGTTTTGTCGTGCGAAGTGCAGCTTCTGCAATTTCGCCTCGGGTGTGGGCTCGGGTGAGGCCATGGCGCGGTACGTGGAGCAGCTCTGCGGGGAGATTCGCGGCGCACGCGCGGCTTTGACGCAGGCGGGTGTGTGCCTGCCGGACCGTGCCGACAGCCTGTACTTCGGTGGAGGGACGCCCAGTCTGCTGGAGCCGGAGCAAATGCGGGCGATCTTTGCGGCGATCCGGGAGAGCTTCCAGGTGGATCGGGGGGCAGAGATCACGATGGAGGCAGCGCCCGGGCAGATCGGTGATGCCTCGCTGGAGGCAGCGCTCGCGCTCGGGGTCAATCGCGTCAGCCTGGGTGTGCAGAGCTTTGTCGATCGCGAGACGCAGGCGGTGGGGCGCTCGCATACAGGGGAGAGCTGCTTGGCGGAGTTTGCGCGCCTGCGGCGGGCGGGCGTCAGCAATCTTGGCGCGGACCTGATTGCAGGTCTGCCGTACCAGACAGAAGGGAGCTGGGAGCAGTCCCTGGCGATGGCGACGGGAGCGGGGCTGGATCATCTGAGCGTGTACATGCTGGAGATCGACGAGGAGTCACGGCTGGGCCGTGAGGTGCTCGGCGGCGGCGCGCGGCTGCATGCACCGGCGGTGGCGAGCGAAGAGTCCGTGGCGGGACTGTATGAGCGGGCCTGCGAGCTATTGCCCGCGGCTGGCTTCGGGCAGTATGAGATTTCGAACTTTGCGCGGGCGGGGATGCGGTCGCGGCACAACGCGAAGTATTGGGAGAGGGCGCCGTACCTGGGTTTGGGGCTGGATGCGCACTCGATGCTGCTCAGGGAGAATGGGCGGGCGGCGGTTCGGTGGGGCAATCCGGATGAGTTGAAGGATTATGCAGGTGAAGCGACTGTGCATGAGCCGGAGTGGGTAGACGAGCGGGCCGCCTTTGAAGAGACGGTGTTTCTCGGGCTGCGGTTAGTGGATGGTCTGGCCTGGGAACGGTTGGAGGGATTTGCGTTGGGCTGGGTCGCGGAGCTACGTCATGCGGTCAGGGAGTTGAGCAGGAATGGCTTGATGGGGTTCGATGGGGAGCGGCTCTGGCTGACGGGGCGGGGGCGGTTAGTTTCGGGCGAGATCTTTGGGGAGTTGTTGGCTGGGGTTCCGGCTTGATGGCTGGCTGTACAAGAGCAGGTTTCCTGTCCGGGCGATGACGACTAGAAGGCAAAGCAACTACAGCAGCAGACCTCCGATACGCTGCGGGATAACAAGACAAGAAAAGTGGGCAAGGTAGCAGGCAAAGCAAGACAAGCTGATGTTAGGGGAGAGATGTTGAGCGAGCGAATGATTGATCTGCGTAGTGACACGGTGACCAAACCCACGGCGGCCATGCGGCGGGCGATGGCTGAGGCCGAGGTTGGCGATGATGTGTACGGGGAAGACCCCTCCGTCAACCGGCTGGAGGCACGTGCGGCCGAGGTGTTCGGGCGGGAGGCGTCGATCTTTGTGCCGACCGGATCGATGGGCAACCAGATTGCCGCGAAGCTGCACACGCGGCAAGGCCAGGAGGTCATCTGCGAGTCGCGGTCACATCTGCTTGACTGGGAGATGGCGATGATCTCGCAGTTCTCCGGATGCGTGCCGCGTACGGTGGTGGGGGAGCGCGGGGTTCTGCAGTGGGCTGACATCCGCAAGGCCATTGCGCCGAAGATCTACTACCGCGCCCCGACCGGGCTGGTGTGGATCGAGAACTCGCACAATATGGCGGGTGGTACGGTGACACCACCTTCGGTGCTTGAGGAGATCTGGGCGGGAGCGAAGGGCTCAGGGTTGCCGACACATTGCGACGGGGCACGGGTGTTTAATGCTGCGACTGCGGCCGGCGTAAGCGTAGGGGACCTGACCCGCGGCTTCGACTCAGTGATGTTCTGCCTGAGCAAGGGCCTGGGCGCGCCCGTGGGCTCCATGCTGGTAGGCTCACGCGAGTTGATCGCCGAAGCGAGGTCGGTGCGCAAAGCGCTTGGCGGCGGCATGCGGCAAGCGGGCATCCTGGCGGCGGCTGGGCTGATCGCTCTGGACGAGATGTCACAGCGGTTGCACGAAGACCACGCGCATGCGCGTCTGCTCGCCGAGGCAATCGCCGAGACGGAGGGCGCGGAGATTGATCTCCAGGCTGTGGAGACAAACATCGTGATCTTCACCCTGCGCGGTGAAGGGGATGCCCCGGGCTTTGTGCGTGCCCTGAAGGATCAGGGTGTGCTGGCCAGTGCGGTTGGGCCGCATGCCGTTCGTCTGGTGACCCACTTCGATGTAAGCCGCGAGGATTGCGAGAGGTGTGCCGGACTGCTGACGAGTATGCTGGCTGCTGTGCCTGCCTGAGCTGCTTTAGAACGCACGTAGTTGCGGGTTCCGTTTAACCCTCGAGGTCGAGCATGGAACAGGAATCACACATCGTTCTAGTTGCACCTCCTACCCCCGAAGGGGAAGTACGAAGTGCGGATGCGACTCCCGCGAGCATACGGCTGGAACAGAAGCATCCACTGGCTATCCGGTGGATGCACTGGGTGAACTTCCCTGTGCTGTTCACGATGATCTGGAGTGGGTTGCTGATCTATTGGAACGACTCAGACAACGCGTACCTGCATCCGCATCGCGTGTACCGGGTGGGTCTGGGCGGCGTTACGCTGTTTCGATTCTTTCCGGAGTGGTTCTACAAGACGCTGCATGTGCCGTACCACGTGACGGAAGGCCTCGGATACCACTTCTTTTTCATGTGGATCTTTGCCCTGAACGGGATGGCCTGGGTGCTGTACACCGCGATCTCCGGCGAGTGGCGTTTCCTGCTGCCGCAAAGGCAGAGCTTGCGTGAGGCCGTTCAGGTGACACTGGTCGATCTTCACCTGCGCAAGGGACTGCCAGAGCAGACCAAGTACAACGGAGCGCAGCGGATCGCGTATACAAGCTGCATCGTTATGGGTGCGGGTATGCTTCTGACGGGCCTGGCGATCTATAAGCCGACGCAGGCGCACTGGCTCACGACGCTGCTGGGCGGGTACGAGATGGCGCGCTGGCTGCATTTCTGGCTCACGATGGCGTTCCTGGGGTTCTTTGGGGTGCATGTTCTGCAGGTGATGCTGGCCGGTTGGAATAACTTCCGATCAATGGTGAGTGGGCGCGAGGTGCAGCGCGTGGGAGCGCCGTCGCTTGAGGCAGAGAGGGCTACCTGGCGATGAGCAACGAACGTCCTGCCGATGAGCCCTTGGATGTCGAAGCACAGCAAGCAAAGCCGGTTGCGGAGAGCGCGTCTCCCGCGGCGGCGGAACCTGTCCACGAGGAACGGAGCGATCGGCCGGTCGATCCTCGGGACGCTGACGATGTGCTGACCAAGCGGCTGCCCGGCCAGGAGGCTGCGGATGCCGTCGTGCTGGCAGCTTCCGCACGCCACACCCGGCGCGCCTTTGTGGTGGCGGGTGCCGCTGCTGCCGCAGGCTACGGCTTTTACCGGTATCTGGATACGGGGCCGCAGGATGATATGCAGCCGACTCTTCTGCGGCGGAGCCTTGAAGCCAATGCGACGCTGTCGCGTGGGTTGAGCCACGACCAGGTATTAGCACCAACCTACCCGCTAAGCCGCGCGGAGACGCTGCGGATCAATGGAGTGTACGGATTGAAGCGCACCCTTGAGCCGGCTAGCTGGCGGCTACAGGTCGTCGGTGTGAGGGACGCCGAGCGACGACGGGAATTCACCCCGGACGTAACGGCCTGGGAGTATCGCTATGCAGAGGCAAAGACCGGGGAGGCCCCGGGGCACGACACCAAGGTGGCCCCAAGAGCCGGAGAGAAGGAAGCTTCCTCGGCGAAGATGGCGCCGGCAGAAGCCAAGGGCAGGGCGGAGCAGGACGAGAATCACACTGGACGTAAGCCGCGCGGCAGCGAAGAGGCAGGGGAGAGCTACAGCACGCTGAAGTCTGGGTCGCCTGGCCTTCTGCTGACGATGGCGGATGTCGTGAAGCTCCCGCGGCATGAGTTGGTGACGCAGTTCAAGTGCATCGAGGGATGGAGTCAGGTAGTGCACTGGGCCGGGGTACGGATGGGCGACTTCCTGGAGGCGTACCCGCCCGCTCCCATCGATGGCAGGGAGCCGCGCTATGTGTACATGGAGACGCCGGATGGGGACTACTACAACGGCTATGACCTGATCACGTTGCGGCACCCACAGGCCTTGCTGGTCACGGAGATGATGGGGCAGCCGTTGACGCAGTTTCATGGCGCACCGTTGCGGCTGCATCTGCCGATGAAGTATGGGTACAAGCAGATCAAGCGTATCGGGCTGATCGCCTATACGAATGAAAAGCCGGATGATTACTGGACGGAGCTGGGGTATGACTGGTACGCCGGGCTCTAGGAGCCGCTGACGAAGAGATGGTGGAGGCGGCGGGAGTCGAACCCGCGTCCGAAACGACTGTCAGCAGAGAGCATTCATGCTTTTCCCGTGTTCATCTGGTCTCGTGTCCGGCGCTTAGAACGGGCGAAGATGCGACGGTCACCAGCCTGATTGGTCTCGTCCTTGGCGCCCAGGCGGAGCTCCTTAGACCAGCCTACTGTGCGACGATCGGTACAGGCCCGTAGGCGAAGCTTGAGCGATCGGCTACTTAATTAATTAAGCAGCAAGAGCGAACTGAGGTTCGGCACTTATAGTTTTGTGAGCGATTACGGGTGTCCACACCCCGGCATGCCTCTTTGCCGCAAGCAATCCCGTCGAAGCCGTGACGCCCCCATCGTGTGGTGGCCGGTTGCAACATTGCATTGGGCGTTTTCAAAGAACTAGGTGCTGCTACAAGTATAGATCCGATTCCGCACTGCTGGTTGCGCACGAGCCTTGCGGGCGAAAAAAGACGCCACGACCTTTTGAGGGATCGTGGCGGGAGGCCAGTGACGCAACTTGCTCGAGGCGGTGTCGCTCTCGAAGATGTCTCACTTGTGTATGGTTTCCCATATCCAAGCAATGATTAAATGTAGCACGTCCGTGGCCGAATGCAAGAGAGATGTGGCGAGAATCTTCCGAAGATCATAGAAATGTATGGAGAACTATTTTCCGGCTTTGCGAGCAGTCACCCAGCCGGGCTTAGTTACCTGACGGCTTCTGCCGAAGGCAAGGGCCTCTGGGGGGACATCTTCCGTGATGCAGGAGCCGGCGGCTATGTAGGCGCCTTGCTCAACGGTGAGAGGCGCGACCAGGGTGGAGTCCGACCCGACGAAGACCCCGTCGCCGATGGTGGTCTGGTTTTTATGAACCCCGTCGTAGTTGCAGGTGATGGCCCCCGCGCCGATGTTGACACCAGCGCCGATGACGGCATCGCCGAGATAGGTGAGATGGCCAGCCTTGGAGCCTCGGCCGAAGGTGACCTTCTTGGTTTCGACAAAGTTGCCAATATGCGCATCGGGACCAATGTGGCTCCCTGGACGGAGGTGGGCGTAGGGGCCGAGGAAGGCGCCGTCGCCGACCGTCGCCTCGTCGAGGATGCAGCCGTTGCGAATCAGGACACCTTCGCCAAGCTGGCTGTTCCCGATGACGGAGTAGGAACGGATGCGGCAGTTTGCGCCAATGCGAGTGTTGCCCAGTAGCTGGACGAAGGGCTCGATGACCGTGTCGGGGGCAACCTGGACACCCGCGTCGATGACGCAGGTGTCGGGGCGGAAAATGGTGACGCCGTTGGCCATGAGTCGACGGGCAGTGTCGAGGCGCATGGCTGCGTCTAGGTGCATCATCTCGGCAATGGTGTTCGCACCGAGGACTTCATCGACGCTGTCGGCCTTGATCGCGACGACGCGTTCGCCTGCGGCGCTGAGCAGGGCGGCGACGTCGGTGAGGTAGAACTCACCGTGGGCGTTGTCGGTGGAGAGCTCCTCGAGTTGGGCGAAGAGCGCCGCAGTGTGGAAGCAGTAGATGCCGGAGTTGATCTCCGGGGCGGCGAGCTGGTCTGGGCGGAGGGCTTTCTGCTCGACGATCGCGGCGACTTCGGGTGAGTCCTCGCGGGTGCGGAGGACGCGGCCGTAGCCAGTGGGGTTCGGCGGGACGGCGGTGAGGATTGTCATGGCCGCGTGCTCGGCTAGGTGGAGGTCGCGCATGCGGGCGAGGGTATCGGGGCGGATAAGGGGCACGTCGCCGGAGAGGACGAGCAGGTGCTCGGGTGGGGCCTGGCCGGAGGCAAGGAAGTGCGCTTTGAGTTGCTGAAGCGCGTGACCTGTGCCGCGCTGCTCGGCCTGGAGGACGAAGCCGACACCGGTGCCCTCGACGGCGGAGCGGACGCGGTCAGCTTCGTGGCCGATGATGCAGTAGATCTGCGCTGGTGGCGCAACTGTTTCGGCGGCGGCGATGACGTGCAGGAGGAGGGCGCGACCGCCAACCTCATGCAGGACCTTGGGACGCCTGGATTTGAGGCGGGTGCCTTTGCCCGCGGCCATGATCGCGACGCCAAATTGTTCGTTGGTGCTCATTACTGCCCATGGTCTCACGCGACCGGAGGCGTGGCGCAAGCGTTGATCTGCCACTAGGGTAGCAGTGTCCCCCGCGGCGAGGGTCGCGGTGCAGGCCCTGTACCCCTACCATTATTTTGGCAAGATATTGCAAACAGGGTGGTTGTGAGCTGATAACTGATTCGCCAACAGGAGTGGAAGGGCTGCAGGATTCTGACTACGACACGGGAGGGTCCAGGGGGTGACTTCTCGTCCGGACAGGGTTTAGTGTAGGCGATCCCTCTTTATTTGCACGCAAGAACAGTCTGGCGGCATTAGCTGACGTGACTCCGACAGAGCTCCAGGATGCCTGCCCCGTACTGCGCTATTTTGTCTGTGCCGAAACCTGGAAGTCCCTGCAGATCGCCGATTGATTGTGGCTGTAGCGAGGCAATCTGTTTGAGCAGGGTATCGCTGAGTACAAAAAAAGTGGGTAGCCCGGCGGAGGTGGCCTGTTCGGTTCGCCAGGCGCGGAGCCTGGACGCGACTTGCTCCTGGGCGGGAGTGAGTGGCTCGTCAGGCTTTCTGGGCGGATTTGGAGACCGGCGACCACTGGATTCCTCTACCTGAACCTGCGGCGTAAGCAGGGCGAGTTCCCGGGAGGTGAGTACGGAGGTTTTTGCCGCGGCGGAGTCACCAGAGACTTTCAACGACTTCGCCGCTCTGTTGAGGGGAGAGCCGGATTGCTGGGTGCTCGGCGCCCGTACGGGCGGCGGCTCGGGATCCAGGCCCTTGCAGAGGGCGAGGAGATCAGCTC
>CAXTVC010000101.1:0-1878 GCA_964247615.1 uncultured Acidobacteriaceae bacterium | reverse complement strand
GCCAAGGAGCGGAGTACCGAGTCGTGAAAGACGGTGAAGGGCGGGATGGCTGCGGCGCGTGCGGTGGCGAGCCGCCATTCTTTCAGGCGCTTTTCCAGTTGGGCCTGCTCACCTGTGAGGGGTTCCTCGGCGTCGGCGGATTTCGGAGAGCGTTTCGCATCGCCTGGGCGGGAGCGACTTGGCTTTGTGGTCGTCTGGGGAGACGCGTCGTGACGGAGCCAAATTGTGTCGAGTGCGGTCTCGTCGAGATCGTCGCCCTCGGGTGTGAGAGCGAGTTTGCGGTAGGTGATGTCGCGGCCGTCGTCGGAGCGAAAGGTGTCTGTGGTGATCGTGAGGAGGCCGGCTTTGCCGATGGCTTCGGTGAGGCTATCGAAGTAGCGGCGGTCTCCCCAACCGAGCTCCGTGAAGACCTTGCCGGAGGAGCGAGAGCTTTGGCTAAGGGATCGAAGCAGGGAACGAATTTCCGTGCGTTCCGCGGCATTGGGCTGACGTGCAGCGGAGGCCGAGGTGTTTTCCGGGCGGCAGATGTCGCAGACGCCGCAGGGCGTGCCGACGTCGTTCAGATCACCAAAGTGCCGGATGAGTGCGTTCATGCGGCAGCTGGCGCCCTCGGCATAGGCGATGATTTTGTCGATCTGGGCGCGCCGGTAGCCTACCTGCTGCTCGTAGTTTTGCTTCCAACCGTTCTTCTGGCTGAGGCGGATGGTGCCGTCGAGGTCGGCGGTGACGGCTCCCTGGACGAAGAGCTTGTCGACGCATTGCTCGACGACCTCGCGGTCCATCTTGAGCTGGCTTTGGAGGGCGGGCAGGGTGGTGACGTCGTCGCCGAGTGCCTTGAGGACGCGCTCGATGTCCCCGATGGGCGGATAGTTCTTTTCGAGCAGGAACTCCTGGGTGCGGCGATCGGCGAAGCTGTGGAGGAGGATGGCGCGGGATGGCTGGCCATCGCGGCCGGCGCGGCCGATCTCCTGGTAGTAGGCCTCGACGGAGCCAGGCAGGGCGGCGTGAATGACGGTGCGAACGTCAGCTTTATCGACACCCATGCCGAAGGCGACGGTGGCGACGACGACGCCGAGGTTCCCGGAAAGAAAGGCGCGCTGGACGCGGTCGCGGGTGGCTGGGTCGAGGCCGGCGTGGTAGGCAGCTACCGGAAAACGTTCGCCGAGGGCGCCTGCGAGTTCATCCGCGGTCTTGCGGGACTGGGCGTAGATGATGGCGGGGCGGGCGGACTCGGGCGCGAGGAGCTTGCGCATGAGGTCGAGGCGCTGAGGCTTGGAGGTTTCGAGGACTTCGATGTGGAGATTGTTGCGGCGGAAGCCGGTGATGAAGACGCCGGGGTCGCGGAGATTCAGGGCGCGGAGGATGTCCTGTTGCACGGTAGGGGTGGCCGTGGCAGTGAGCGCGATGATGGGTGAGGGGCGAAGGGCGGGCAGGAAGTTGCCGAGGGTGCGGTAGTCGGGGCGAAAGTCGTGGCCCCATTGGGAGATGCAGTGGGCTTCGTCGATGGCGACGAGCGCGGGCTTGCGCTTGGCGAGCATCTCCGGGAAGCCAGGCACGCGGAGGCGCTCGGGGGCGATGAAGAGGAAGTCGAGGCGGCCTTCAAGGTAGGCGCGGGCGGCTTCGCGGAGTTCTTCGCGGGGAAGGCCGGAGTGGATGCGGGCTACGCGGAGGTTCAGGGCGGCGAGCTTGGAGGCCTGGTCGTCCATGAGCGCGATGAGCGGCGAGATGACGAGGGCGGTGCCACCGCGGGCGAGCGCGGGGAGTTGGTAGCAGAGGCTTTTGCCGGCGCCGGTGGGCATGACCAGAAGAACGTCGCGGCCCGAGGCGGCGGCTTCGCAGACGGGTTGCTGGTGGGGGCGGAAGTCGCGATGGCCGAAG
>CAXTVC010000100.1:0-10961 GCA_964247615.1 uncultured Acidobacteriaceae bacterium | reverse complement strand
CCAGCCGTACTGCTCGACCTCACTGAGGTGCTTGAGCTTTTTCTCCGGGGCGAGAAAGCTGGCTTCAAAGGAGTTGGCGGCGAGCTCGCGCATTTGGTCGAGCGGGAGCTCGAAGTCGTGGTGGACCAGTTCGTACTCGTCGAGCAGTGTGGCGCCAAAGAAGGGTGGGTCGTCTGAGTTGAGCGTGATCATCAGGCCCTCTTCAAAATATTGGCGGACGGGGTGCTCCATCAGGGCGGGGCAGCAGCCGGTACGCAGGTTGCTGGTCACGTTGAGCTCGAGCGGGATCTGGCGCTGGGAGAGGATCTCGATCAGCTCGGGATCCTCCTGTGCGGTCAGGGCGTGGCCGATGCGCTCGGCACCGATGTTGATGGCGCCCCATATGCTTTGCGGGCCGGTGGTCTCGCCGGCGTGGCAGGTCAGGTGGAGGCCGGCTTCCCTGGCGGCGGCGTAGAGTTCGCGGAAGCCGTTGGCGGGGCCGCGCGCCTCGTCACCGCCGATGCCTATGCCGACGACGGAGGGGTATTGCCGGCGCAGGATGGCGGCCTTTTCAAAGACACGTTCCGCTTCTTCCACGCCGAAGTGCCGGACGGCGTCGATGATCCACAACACAGTCGTCCCAAACTCCTGCTCGGCGCGTTCGCGACCCCGTTCAGCGGCTTCCATCACGGCGTCCGGGTCGAGCCGGCCGAAGCGGTAGAGGATGCCGATGGAGAGATACACCTCAGCGTGGCGGATGCCCTGCGCCGCGAGCTCGCGAACCATGTTGTAGGTGATCGTCTCGTAATCGGCAGGGGTGTGTAGCCGCTCGGTGACAGCCTTGAAGCTCATCAGAAAGCTGGGAAAATCGTGGTAAAGGTAGACCTTGCGGGCCTGCTCCAGGGTGAGCGGCACGGCGTCATACCGCCGGGAGAGCCCAAGAAGCGTGTCGGGGGTGATGGAGCCTTCGAGGTGCAGATGCAGTTCGGCCTTGGGCAGCTTGCGCAGCCACTCTCGGGTCTCGGCGGGATCGGGACTTGCTTCGCGAGCCATTCGTTCAGTGTAACGATGCCACGTGAAAGGGGCCCGCCGTAGCGGGTCCCCTGGGGTGAGCGATTGCGGTGGGATTGGATGGGCTGTTGGGGCTGAGGAGAGAAGCAGACCCTTCTAGGGATGACAGCAAGAAATGATAGAGGCTACTGACTTCCGGCTGCCCAGTTCATGACCAGCGGCTGTCGCGGCGACCGTTGCCGTTGCCGAAGATCTGCACCAGCGCGATGAAGATGTTGAGTGCGTCCATGTAGATGCTGAGGGCCAGCTGTACGGGTGCCAGACCCCGGCCGCCATCGCGCAGGCGCATGAAGTCGACCAGCAGAAGGACGGAGAAGATGGCGAGCGTCGCCCAGGCATACAGGCTCGGCGACACGAAGTGTACGAACGACCCAAGGAGGCTGATAACGATGAGGCCCAGCAGCGCAGCGAAGGCGTAGTTGGCGACACGCTGGTAGTCAAAGCGCGCAATCTGCGCGATGAGGCCCATGGCGGCCATGCCTACAGCGGTGGTCAGCGCAGCCTGGAAGACGACAGTTTGCCCGCCGGCCATGTGCATATAAGCCTGCAGCATCGGGCCAATTTCCACGCCCATCAGGGTGGTGAACACGTAGAAGAGCACGAGGGCCAAGCCCGGCGACCGTTTCGTTGCTGCGTTGATGGCAAAGATCAAGCCGAGATTCAGGATGAAGATGAAAAAGATGCCGCCGCCGATAAAGGGCGGGGCGATATAGGCACCGAAGGCCGTGAACAAAAAGCCAATGGTGGTGATCCACAGCACCTTGCTGAGCAAGCTGGCAGTGGAACGGCTGTCCAGGACGCGAACCCCACCCTGCGCTACGTCGATGGTTCTCATGGCTACGATCCTACCCTTTGGTGCCCGCTCCGCTGTTGTCTTCGGCGCTGTCGAGCGTAAACACCTGAGTGTTAGACGCTCAGATCGGGCTGGAGGTCGCGAGAGATAGTGAGGAGTGCGGAGTGTGTGTGACGGAGTAAATAGTGAGAAGTGAAAGGCAGCGGCTTCGCTCTGAAAGGGGCTGCGTTGGGATCTGCGTACTGGCAGCTATTCGCCCGGGTATGTAATTCACTCCTTCAATCCTGCTCCTCAGTCCCTCGAACTCGATACGTTCGATTTCTGTGTGGCCTAACGCCGACCCCGTGAGCTTCACGTCGGGCATAGACTTCGCCTCACGGTAACAGGGGGGTGACAGTATGGCGGGAGCTGGGGCATGGTGCGGTGTGTGTCTGATTTTGGGATTCGGTTCTGTGGGAGCCTTGGCCCAGGTGCCTGCGCCGACCCCGGTGCAGGTGCCAGTCCAGAAGGGGAGCTGGCGCGGGGTGGAGGCGCTTACCCCTGGCACCGCTATACATCTGCGGACGGACCACCGTAAGACCAAGTGCCGCCTGGTGAGCGTGACACCTGACCAGCTTGTCTGCGGGAGGCAGGTGTACCCTTTCGCCGAGATCAGGTCGGTGACCGTGGCCCACGTGGGACGCTCGACGGGTTTTGGAACACTGATTGGCTGGGGTGCCGGTGTGGGGATTGGCGCGGGTCTGGGGATAGCGGTAAAAGGGGCCTTTTTGGAATCGAAGAACGACCGTTCGGCAGGTGCCGGTGCGGCCGTCGGCGGTGTTGCCGGCGCGGGCATTGGCGCGCTCATCGGGTATGGGACAGACTTCACGGGCAAGACGATCTACAAGAGGTAAAGTTGGGCCGGCGCTGGCTCTTCAGCGCCGACGTTAGTTGATCTGGCCGCCCCAGCGAATTGCTACAGGCGCGCCTTCGGCCAGCAGAACGTGATCGGGCGCGCGGCTTCCCAGGTGGGCGAACTCCGGGCCGTAGAGCGAGCCGAAATTGCAGGCGATGCGGTGCTCGCGGACGGGGTAGACCTCCCAGCGACGGTGCTCGACGGCGTACTCGGTGGGCGCGCCACCGCGGTTGGGAGCGTAGCCCCAGTAGTGCTCGGTGATGAACTCATCCATTGAGCCCGGTGCGATCGGCTCCAGGTGATTGTCGGCGCGGACGCCCACGGTTTGCCACAGGCCCTGGTGCTTCCAGTCGTACCGGATCTCGGCCTCGGAGCCGTGCCAGGGAGTGGCGTCGTGCGGGGCTGTGGGCGGTATCCCTTTCAGCTCGCGGAAGTGCTGCCGGGCGCGGGCGCGACCGCCTTTGGGCGGTTCGGTGCCAAAGGGCGACGCTGCCAGGGTCCAGCTGTGACGTGTGGCGGCGGTGGAATACGCCTCGCCGTACAGCGTGCGCGCGACCAGGGTGATCGCCGGTTTAGGGACGATCTCGCTGAGAAACACGACGCCGCGGCGCGACGAACCGTCCGGCATGGGGCGGCGGACATAATAGCGGAGGTTGACCTCTTCGAACTGGGTGTGGAAGGGAACGGGCACGCCGAGGATGCGCACCTTGTCAAAGAGAAAGCCGACCAGCGAGACATAGCAGCGGCCATCGTAGAGGTCCAACTCGAGCCCGGGTGGCAGCCTGCGCATAAGGATCTCGGGGTCGACCTCGTACTGCGCCATGATCAATTTGCGCCACGTGGCGGTAAGGAATGTGAACGACATCAAGCGTTTGGATGCGGGGTGCTCCCAGGTGGCTCGTTCGCCTTGGCTTCAAGATTCCGCAGACCTGCTTCCAGTGTTCGGCGGGCGGCGTGAACTGCCTCGGCAGACACGCCCCGCCAAAGCTCGCTTTCTGTTCGTTCCTTCAACTCGATACCGTGCTGCAGCAGGGCCTTGCCTGCCGGCGTGAGCGCGACGGTGACGAAGCGGTGATTCCGATCGGAGTTGCCGCGGGTGATCCAGCCTTCCCGGACCGCGCGGGTGAGCATGGTGTGCAGAGTCTGTGGCGTGACATGGCAGTCGCGGGCGATGGAGGCGGCGCTGCGCTCGGTCTGTGCCTGAACGGCCTTGAGCAGGCGCAGTTGCGCGAGTGTGACCCCGGTGTCCCGGAACTCTTCCTCGAAGCGGGCGCGAAAGACGTTCATCAGGTCACGCAGGAGCTCGCTGATGCGACGGGCGTCTGCCCCTTTCGTGGTGCCTGCGGATTCGGAATCCATATCAGCCTGCTGATACTCTATCTCAGTACCCCCATATGACGGAAGCGATCTGGAAGCCGAAACATAATCCCTGGTTGATCGCGCTGACGGTGACGCTGGCGACGTTTATGGAGGTGCTGGACACCTCGATTGCAAACGTGGCGCTGCCGCACATCGCGGGCTCGGTAGGCGCGTCGCAGGAGGAGGCGACATGGGTGCTGACGAGCTACCTGGTTGCGTCGGCGATCATTTTGCCGATCTCAGGGTGGCTCTCGAACCGCATTGGGCGCAAGCGTTTTTATATGACGTGCGTGGCGATGTTTACGATCTGCTCGCTGCTGTGCGGTTTGGCGCCGACGCTGCCGTTTCTGATCCTGGCGCGCATTCTGCAGGGCCTGGGTGGCGGCGGGCTGGCACCGAGCGAACAGGCGATCCTGGCGGACACGTTTCCCATCGAGAAACGTGGGCAGGCCTTTGCGCTGTACGGCACGGCGGTGGTGGTCGCGCCGGCGATCGGGCCCACGCTGGGGGGATGGATCACGGACAACTACAACTGGCACTGGATCTTCTTTATCAATCTGCCCATCGGGCTGATCTCTCTATATCTGTCGAACAAGATGGTGGAGGATCCGCCGGAGATCCAGGCACGCACCAAGCGGCGTGACCCGGTGGACTTCATCGGTCTGCTGTCTGTCGCGTTCGGTGTGGGATTGCTGGAGTTCACGCTGGACAAGGGCCAGGAGAAGGACTGGTTCGGCTCGGGGATGATCCAGACCACGGCCCTGCTTGCGGTCTGCACGCTGGTGTTCTTTGTCTTTTGGGAGTGGCAGCATCCCGATCCCATTGTGGATTTGAAGCTGCTGAAGAACCGGAACTTCGGCACAGCTGTGTTTCTGCAGTTGGTTCTTGGCATGGTGCTGTTCGGGTCCACGGTGCTGATCCCGCAGTATCTGCAGTCGCTGCTGGGCTATACGGCGGAGCGTGCCGGCATGGTGCTTTCGCCTGCCGGCTTTGTGATGATGGTGATGATGGCCATCGCCGGGCGCACGCTGGGCAAGGGCGATCCTCGGCTGATGGTCATGCTGGGCTACCTGTCCGTCGCTTTCGGGTTATACAACCTGACGCGACTGGATCTGTACAGCTCGTTTGGGACGGTGACCTTCTGGCGAGCGCTGCAGGTGGTGGGTCTGCCGTTCATTTTCATCCCGATCAGCACGCTGAACTATGTGGGCGTGCCGCGGGAGAAGAGCAACCAGATCTCGTCACTGTCGAACTTCGCGCGCAACATGGGTGGATCGGCCGGAACGGCGCTGCTGACGACATTTCTGGCGCGCTCGGCGCAGGTAAATCAGGTGTCGCTGGCGTCGAACATCAGCTCGGGCGGGTATGCGATCTCGGCTTATGTGGACCGCTTTGCGAGTGCCACGCATACCTCCGTCGCCGCCGCCCGACCGATCGCCATGGCGCAGGTCTATGGGCAGATGATTCAGCAGGCCAACATGCTGGCGTATAAGAATGCGTTTCTGGTGCTGGCTATCGTGGTGGGTGGCTTATCGCCACTGGTGTGGATCATGCGACTGCCGCCGAAGAATGCCAAGGTGGATCCGGAGCAGATGGCGGCACATTAGGGTGTTGGCTTGTATGTGCGGTTCAGGCCGTGATTGCACTGTAGGGACCTTAATCTGTGTTTAGCCCACGACTACCGGCGATGTCGTGGGGAACAATCATTTGGCAGAGTTGCCCACACCCGTTCCCCGGGAAGTGAATGCAGCTGCTCACGTACTGTGTCCCTTTGGATTGGTCAAACGTACTGTGGCGGGAAAGCCACAAGATCGGCCTCATTCCGTCCGTCTTGTGCGCCTTCGCATGGTTAGCAGGTGGCGCACTCATAGTGCGAGTTGGCGCTGGGGTACTTTGGCCATATGAATGGCTGGCCTGGGCCTTCATGATGGTCGTAAGTCTCGTCGTTGTTTTTGGCGCGCTGGTCAGCTTTTGGATTCTGATGTCGCACTTCGACTTCCGAAGGCGCGGCTACCAAGTCCGGTGGATTACAGGAGATGACTGGGTCTACGAGGAACGCAGAGCTGATGGTTCAACCGAATACTTTCCATTTATGCGCAAAATTGTAGGTGAAGGCTATCCTGCCCCATGCGAGATCTACATCTTCGATGAAATTGCTTGGAGCGACAAAGCCCCACATTGGGCGCAGGGAAGGCGCACCGAGATACTAGAGCGCATCGCTGACCTCTTTGGCGCTAAGAGAGGTGGCCGGGGCCAGTTGAGCGATGCTCTCTGACGTCCCAATCCTTGCG
Organism: uncultured Acidobacteriaceae bacterium; assembly: GCA_964247615.1. Classification (GTDB taxonomy): domain Bacteria; phylum Acidobacteriota; class Terriglobia; order Terriglobales; family Acidobacteriaceae; genus Granulicella. The sequence continues at coordinate 4,573 of CAXTVC010000100.1, read as the reverse complement.
CCTCTCCTATCAACCTGAGAGCATGGGCGGCATGAGCTTGACGCGAAGGGCCATCGACAAACTACCCGCGTGGGCACAGACGCTCTTACTGATTTTGGCAATCCCGTTTGCTATCTACGAAGCCCATCACTACGGCTTCTGGCGTTTTCTGTTCCGTGTGATTTTTAGCCCCGAGATCTAGATTTCAAACTCCATCACCCCAGTCGAACTGAAGTTTTAAATACCTTGCGTGTGTTGAGGGCCGTGGACCAAGCCAAGATTTGTATTCACTTGCCATGGACAGATCGCAACGCAGCGTGAGCCCATCTGGTTCAGAAGGCCAGGCCTCTGATGAGAGGGCGGGTTCAGGAACAAGCGAAAGAACAAGACTGCGGCACCAGCGCAGAGGACCCCAACGCTGCGGTAAACCAAATAGGAAATCTCGCAAAGATTGTTCTTCTCTCAATGTTGCCCCGTTTTGCGGCAGCGGGCGCCCATAGACACCGAACCGCAAATAACGCCTGCACTATCGCCATCAAGAGAAACGGGATTCCATGAGCCATGGCTGTGATGGGATTATGCCCGAAAGAGCACTTCTGCGAGTAGACCTTCAAGTCTTGTACTCACTGAAACGGTCGTTTCAGGTCAGTACTACAGGATAGCTTTGTTCTAAGGAGTCTGGCGGGCTCCCTGTGCCAGGTAGCGCCGGTCCAAAGCATCGCGGAGCATGGTTTTGATGACAGCTTGACGACTGATGTTGAGGGTCTCGGCTTCGCGGTCGAGTTCCTTGAGCATGGGGGCGGTGAAGTCTACGTTGACCCGCTGAACCCCTGGCCGGACCACGGTGAACTGATTTGTGAAATGGGCTGAGATGTCTTGACCCCGGTCTGCCATTTCGGCAATCTGCTCGGCATCGACCGGCTTAGAAAATGATTTCGGCATAGGTGTTTCTTTCTCCCTTCGTTGCTTTCCATAACGTGACCAGGTGGTAGAACTCGCCATGGACATCGTGCCGCACTTCGTAGATCACGCTGTACAGCGTTCCGCTTACCCAGCCGATGGCGCGGAATTGATCTGGGTCGTCGGAGCGGCGGTCGACTATGTGTTCTGTGTCAAAGAGCGTCTGCACCTCTTCAAAGCCTATGTCCCGCTCAGGATTCGCCCTGAGGCGTCTGCTCTTTTCAGGATCGAAATCAAAGCGCATTCGTATAACTGTTATACCAAATCAGCTTCGCCGAAAGTCAAGACTTTGTTCGTCAATTCATAGATTGAGACCAAGGTAGACGAGTTCCGCGAGGGTTTGGGTGGCGGAGGTGTGGTGGAGGAAGAGGCCGCCTGCGTCTTCCCAGCGATCTCGGTAGGTTACGAAGTCGTCGACAAGGATGTCGCCAGGCTTGGCGTAAAGGACCTTGTCGCGGGCCATGCAGGTGATCATGCGGGTGCCGGGGAAGTGTTTGGCGGCCCAGCCCTGCTTCTGCGGCTGGGCCCATTCGCCGAAGGGGCAGCCGGTGAGGATCACCGGGTGGAGATGCGCGACGGCGTTGAAGAGCGTACGAGCGTCAGGGAGCAGGGGCAGGTTGCCGTAGAAGTTGGGCTGCTCCCGTAGCGTGTGCCAGAAGTCGCGCGCGCCGAGCTGAGCCTGTGCCTCGTGTGAGGTCTGCCCGAAGACTGCCTGCGCGGCATGTTCGAAGTCCGCGAGGACGCCGTCACAGTCCAGGAAGAGTTGCGGTTGCGTGTCGGCGTGTTTCAAGACTTCCCTCCCTGCCAGGTGCGGCGTGCTCAGGGCTTGGCGTGGTAGAACTCGCTGCGTTTGCGGCTGTAGAAGAAGTACACAAACAGGCCGATGATCAGCCAGATGAAGAAGCGCATCCAGGTGATCACCGGCAGGCCGGCCATGAGCAGCACGCAAAAGAAGACGCTGAGCACAGGGAAGACCGGGCCGCCGGGGACGCGGAAGCCGCGGTGGCGCTCGGGCTGTTTGTGGCGCAGGACGAGCACACCGATGGAGACCAGGACAAAGGCGAAAAGGGTGCCGATGTTGGACATCTCGGCGAGGGAGCCAACGTCGAACAGGCCGGCGGGGATGGAGACCAGGATGCCGGCGACGACCGTTGAAAAGGCCGGTGTGCGGAAACGCGGGTGGACCTTGCTGAAGGCGTTGGGGAGCAGGCGGTCGCGGGACATGGCGAACCAGATGCGTGCCTGGCCGTACTGGCCGACGAGGATCGAGGAGATCATGCCCAGGATGGCGCCGATAAGGACGAAGAGGCGGACCCAGTGGAGACGATGGCCGCCGGGCTCGACCGAGAGGCGCTTGAGGGCGTTGACGATGGGGGCGCCGTCGCCGATGACCGTGTTCCAGGGCACCATGCCGGTGAGCACGAGCGCGACGCCTATATAGAGGATCGTGCAAACAATAAGCGTCGCGATGATGCCGATGGGCACGTCGCGCTGCGGGTTTTTGCACTCTTCGCTGGCGGTGGAGACGGAGTCGAAGCCGATGTAGGTGAAGAAGATGATGGAGCCGCCGGCGAGGATGCCGGAGAAGCCGTTGGGGATGAACGGATGGTAGTTGCCGGGATGGATGAAGCCAATGCCGAAGAAAACGAAGGCAAGGATGGCGGCGACTTTGATGAGCACCATGATGTTGTTGGTGCGGGAGGACTCGCGGATGCCGATGACGAGCACGACGGTGATGAAGAAGACGACGAGAAAGGCGGGGATATCGAAGCCGGCGTGCCAGCCGACGGGAAAGATGTCCTTGCCGGCGAGATCCTGCAGACCCTGGGGCAGAAAGGCGGGGGAGAGCCACTTGGGGTCGAGGCGGATATTTAGCCAGTCCAGCAGATCGACGATATGCGCGGCGAAGCCGACGGAGACGCTCATGTTGGCAAAGGCGTACTCGAGGATGAGGTCCCAGCCGATGATCCAGGCGATGAGCTCGCCGAGGGTGGCGTAGGTGTAGGTGTAGGCGGAGCCGGCGATGGGGATCATGCTGGCGAGCTCGGCATAGCAGAGGCCGGTGAACGCGCAGACGATAGCGACGAGCACGAGCGAGATGGCCAGGGCGGGGCCCGCGCCGGGTCTGCCGGCTACGGCGCCGTGGTGCAGGATGAGATCGATGACCGGCGATCCCTTCCAGTCGGCGAGCTTGGCGGGGTTGCCGCCGATGGCCGTGCCGATGACCGTGAAGATGCCCGAACCGATGACAATGCCGACACCCAACGCGGTGAGCGAAAGGGGGCCAAGCGTCTTTTTGAGCGAGTTCTCGGGATTTTCCGAGCTCTCAATCAGCTTGTCGATGGATTTAGTGGCGAAGATCTGTCGGGGCAGCGATTTGTCCTCGGCGCTTTCGATTCGCGGTGCGTGCGATTTGCTGTAGTTTAACGTGTTGCGGTTGACTTGCATGACGCTGCGCTGGCAAGGGGGAGACGGATGAGGACGATGAGGCGCGGTCTTGGGATCCTGCTATTGCTTTGCGCAGTCCGTGAGCCTTCGGGGCAGACGAAGTCTTTGCCGGGTACGGACGGGATTGGATCGCGGATCGGGTCCTTGATGGGGCCCTGGATCGGGCCCTGGACGCGCGCGTCCGACCAGCCCGTGATCCGGCCCGACAAGGCGGCGACGTTTCTCGATCCGGTGACGGGAGCGACCGTGCACTGGGAGGCGCTGCACACGTTCAATCCGGCGGCTGTGATGCGTGAGGGGAAGGTGTATGTGCTGTATCGCGCGGAGGATGACTCCGGCGCGATGGCGATTGGTGGGCATGTCTCACGGCTGGGCCTGGCAGTGAGCGACGACGGGATTCATTTCCTGCAGCGGCCTGCCCCGGTGTTTTACCCGGACAACGACGCGCAACGCAGCCGCGAGGTGCCCGGTGGCGTGGAAGATCCACGGCTGGTGGAAGCGCCGGATGGTGGCTACGTGCTGACGTACACGCAGTGGTCGCGCGAGCGGAACTCGTACTCGGTGGGGGTGGCAACGTCGCCCGATCTGGAGCACTGGACCAAGCATGGGCCCGCGTTTGCGGGCGCACTGGGTGGGCGCTATGACGCGCTGAAGTACAAGTCGGCGGGCATTGTGACGGAGCGGCGAGGGGACAAGCTCGTGGCGGCGAAGATCGGCGGACGCTTCTGGATGTACTGGGGCGAGATTGAGATTGGCATTGCGACCTCGCCGGACCTGGTGCACTGGACGCCTGTCGAGGACGCGCCGGGCAAGACCAAGGTGTTGCTGCGCGCGCGGCCGGGGAAGGCCGACAGCGCGTTTCCGGAGACTGGACCGCCGCCGGTGCGCACGGCGGAGGGTATCGTCATGCTCTACAACGCGAAGAACGCCGAGGGGGCCGGCGGCGACGCACGGCTGCAGCCCGGCACCTACAGCGTGGAGGAGGCGTTGTTTTCCGCAGAGGATCCCACGCAGTTGAAGGGCCGCACGGCCCAGCCGGTGTTCTCGCCCAGCTTGCCGTTTGAGCGCAGCGGGCAGTATGCGGCAGGGACGACGTTTGCGGAGGGGCTGGTGCTGTTCCGGGGCAAGTGGTGGATGTACTACGGGTGCGCGGACTCGTTTGTGGGCGCGGCGACCGCGGAGGTGC
>CAXTVC010000099.1:0-10996 GCA_964247615.1 uncultured Acidobacteriaceae bacterium | reverse complement strand
CGCAACCTGGAGCTGATGATCGCCGCCTCGCTGGATGCCGTAGCCCGGCCTGACCTGCAGATGAACGACGACAAACAGCACCTCACCGGCGCGATCGACCCAGGCTGGGAGCAGGCCATGGATGAACTCTCCGCCACCTCGCTCACGTATTATCAGGACCACATCGTAGACGACCCCGAGGTCTTCACCTTCTTCGAGCAGGCCACGCCCGTAGCCGAACTGGAGCACGCCCGCATCGGCTCACGCCCCGCCAAACGAGCCGATGCCAGCGCCACCCGTCAGCGCACCATGGCCGACCTTCGCGCCATCCCATGGGTCTTCGGCTGGATGCAGTCCCGCATCGTGGTGCCGGCCTACTTCGGTGTCGGCTATGCGTTGGAGCAATACGTCGCAACGCACGCCGATGGGCTGGCACGGCTGCGGACCATGGCCGCGAGCTTCCCCTTGTTTCTCGACATTGTGCGCAACGTGGAAATGGCCCTGGCCAAGGCCGACTTCGGCATCGCCGCGCTGTATAGCTCACTGGTGGACGATGCGGCTCTCCGCCAACGCGTCTTTGGGATGCTGCAAGAGGAATTCGAGCGAACCCGGCGCATGCTGCTGCTCATCACGGGCCAGACGGAGCTCCTGGAGCGCAACACCGTCCTTGCCAACTCCATCCGGCTCCGCAACCCGTATGTCGATCCCATGAGCCTGTTGCAACTGGAATTACTGCGACGGAAACGTGAAGGCGGCCACGATGCCAGGGAGAGTGAGGCACTCGATCGGGCCATCACCGCCACCATCAACGGCATCAGCGCGGGACTGCGCAACACAGGCTAATCCCACTCTATTTCAGAGCTTCACTGTACCTCGGAGGAGGTCTCTCGGAGTGCCTGAAGCTTAATGCCTGCCCGCTCTGCGTACGTCGTCGTACACTACTCGCGATATGCGCTGGCCTTCCCTTCTCCTTGCTGCCCTCTTCAGTGCGACCGTCGTGGCCCAACAGCCGGCAGCTCCTCCGGCACCAGCGAAGACCGTGGCCAATCCGGACGGCACCATCACCTTCCGCTATAAGAATGCGAGTGCGGGCCAGGTGATGGTCGAGACAGACGCCGTGGTCAAACCCGCTCCCATGCAAAAGGGCGAGGACGGCCTGTGGACCTTCACCACGCCGCCACTCAAGCCCGAACATTACGGCTACAGCTTTCGCGTTGACGGCGTGCAGGCGCGTGATCCGCTGAACCCGGCCATCCGGCCCAACATCGTTGGCCTCTACAGCGACATCCTGGTGCCCGGTTCCGTGCCGCAGCCATGGGAGCTGCAGGCCATTCCGCATGGCGCCGTCGCGCGCTATGTCTACTCGACTCAAACGGCACAGAACCTGCCCGGCAACCAGGAAGCCTACGTGGTCTACACGCCGCCCGGCTATGATCCGAAGCGCCCGGGTGGCTACCCCATGCTTGCGCTGCTGCACGGCTGGAGCGACTACGAAGTTGGCTGGACGGCCGTCGGCCAGGCGAACCTCATTCTTGATTCTTTGCTTGCGCAGAACAAGATCGTGCCCATGGTGGTTGTGATGCCTCTGGGCTATGGGGACTTCCACTTCGTCGATAGCACCTTCGACGTCTGGCACGATGCCGTCAAAGTCGACAACAACGTAGACATCTACTCCAACATGCTGCTGGGCGAGGTCATCCCGGCGGTACAGCATGACTATGCCATCTCGACGGACCCCAACATGCACGCCATCGCAGGCCTCTCCATGGGCGGTCTCGAGGCGCTCACGATCGGCTTGAAACATCCGGAGGTCTTCAAGTACGTCATCGGCATGAGTTCGGCCGTGCACGGCGAACACTTCGATGAGCACTTCCCCAACTTCGCCGGCGGCAACGGCAACAGCTTCGCGCAGTACAAGCTGCTTTGGGTCGGCTGCGGCACCGAAGATGGTCTGATCGAGCCCAACCGCAAGTTCGTGGCATGGGCAAGGAGCCGCAAGCTGCCCGTAACCGCCGTTGAAACACCCGGCCAGCACACGTGGCTGGTCTGGCGAGATAACCTGCTGACTGTCGCTCCTCTCCTCTTTCGTTAAGGACCGCCGCGCTGACCGGCTTATGGCATGGGGAGGCTGACCCCTCGCAGAATCACCAGAAGACAAAGGTTTATCTAAGGGAGTAGTCTGCTGCGGTTGGCCCAGTCCCAAACAAGATTCGCACCAAAAGGAGATCCCGGTGTCCCGCAAACTTTCTCGCCGCGCCTTTGCGCAATTGATCGGTACGTCTACCGCTGCACTGTCTCTGCCACTGATTCCGGAGCTCGGCGCCCAGGAGACCGCGTCGTCAGGCTCTGCAAACCTCAGCTTCCCCCAGGGTTTTCTTTGGGGCTCCGCGACGGCGTCCTACCAGGTCGAGGGTGCAGTCAAGGAGGGCGGCCGCGGGCCCACGGTATGGGACACTTTTTCCCACACACCCGGCAAAACGGCCAACGGCGACACCGGCGATGTAGCCGACGACTTCTATCATCGCTACCGCGAAGACGTGCAGCTCATGCAGGACATGGGCCTCAAGACCTGCCGCTTTTCTATCGCGTGGAGCCGCATTTTTCCCACCGGCAGCGGCGCGCCTAACCAGGCCGGCCTGGACTTCTACCGCAAGCTCGTTGACACCCTGCTGGAACATGGCGTGGAGCCCTACGCCACCATGTATCACTGGGACCTGCCGCAGCCACTGCAGGACAAGGGCGGCTGGGAGAACCGCGACACCGCCAAGCTCTTCGGTGACTATGCAGGCTTCGTTGCGGGCAAGCTGGGCGATCACCTCAAGCACTACATGACCACCAACGAGATCAGCACCTTCACCGAGCTTGGCTATGGCAGCGGCACGCATGCTCCCGGGTTGAAGGTTGGCCCGAAGCGCCTCGCACAGCTCACGCACCACGCCGTGCTGGGCCATGGCATGGCCGTGCGTGCCATCCGCGCGAGCGCTCCCGGTGCGCAGGTAGGCCTTGCGGAAAACCCGCGCGCCACGGTGCCGGTCATCGAAACACCGGAGCACGTCAAAGCCGCGCACATCGCCATGCGCGAAGAGAACGCCCAGTATCTCGGCGTGATCCTCGGCGGCAAGTACACCGATCTTTACCTGAAGCACCTCGGCGCCGATGCGCCGCAGTTCACGCCGGAAGACCTCGCCATCATCTCTTCCCCGCTGGACTTTGTCGGCACCAACATCTACCAGCCCACCTACGTTCGCGCCGACGGCAGTGAGCGCGGCTATGCCGTCGTAACGCCGCCCACGTCTTACCCGCACATGCTCAGCCCCTGGCTGACCGTGGGACCCGAAGCGCTGTATTGGGGACCCAAGCTGGTCTATGACAACTGGCATCCCAAGGCGATGTTCATCACCGAAAACGGCTGCTCTTCCGCTGATGTCGTCGCACCCGACGGTCAGATCTATGACACCGACCGCGTGATGTACTTCCGCAACTACCTCACCCAGCTACACCGCGCGGTCTCCGAAGGCGTGCCTGTCAAGGGTTACTTCCTGTGGAGCCTGCTGGACAACTACGAGTGGGCCGATGGCTATGAGAAGCGCTTCGGCATCACCTATGTCGACTTCAAGACACAGAAGCGCACACCCAAGCTCAGCGCCAAGCTCTATAAGCAGATCATCGCCGCCAACCGCGTGCTGTAAACCTCATGCAAGCAGGGCCGCACAGGACACCTGTGCGGCCCTTTTTACTGCACCGGCTCCGCCTGGCTGAGCTCCCGCTCGGCAGCAATCATATCCTCGGCAGTCAGGCGATTCACGCGCCGCAACGTCGGGAAGGAAGCACTCCAAAGCCCCGTAACCAGAACGCTGCCAATACCGCCCAGTACCACGGCCCGTACGGCACCAAACCAGTGCGCGGTAAGACCCGACTCATACTCGCCCAGCTCATTGGAGGCGCCCAGAAACAGCCAGTTCACACTGGAAACACGGCCGCGCATCTCGGGTGGCGTAGCCAGCTGCACGATGCTCGACCGCACCACCACGCTGACCATGTCTGTCGCTCCGGTGACCACCAGCGCCGCACAGCTGAGCCACAGATTGCGGCTCAGGCCGAACACAATCGTCGCAGCGCCAAACCCCGCAACACACGCCAGCATGGTCTTGCCCGCATCGCGCCGGATCGGATAGAGGCTCAGGCTCAGCGAGACAACCAGCGCTCCCAGGCCAGGCATGGCCCGCAGCAGCCCCAGCGCATGCGGCCCACGATGCAGGATGTCGGAAGCAAAGATGGGCAGCAGGCTCACCGCGCCGCCCAGCAGCACGGCAAACAGATCCAGCGAGATTGACCCCAGCAGCAGGCGCGTGCTCATCACGTAACGCAGCCCTGCCAGCATCGTGTCCAGGGTAAAGCCCTTGGCCTCCGCAGCGCCGCGAGGACGCACCATACTAACCAGCACCAGAAAGACAACGATGGCCACACACGTAAATGCATAGACCAGCGGTGCACCATTCCACATGTGCCACTTGCCCGTAACCGCGATCGTGAACAGAAGGCCACCGATCAGTGGACCCATGGCGTTGGAGATCTGAAAGATACTCGCGCCCCACGTCACCGCATTCACAAAGTGTTCCTTGGGCACAAGCGTCGGGATCAAGGCAGAAGCCGCAGGTCCGGAGAAGCAGCGGCCCAGTCCGATCACGAAAAGAATCGCGTACACCGGCCACACACTGCGGACCCCATGCAGCGTAAGCAGCAACAAGGTCAAGGTCGCGCAGAGTTGAAGTGCATAGCAGGTAAGAATCACATTGCGGCGATCATGCAGGTCCGCGACGTGTCCTGCAGGCAGGGTGAAAATAAGGCCCGGCAGAAAGAGGGCCAGCCCTGTATAGCCAAGCGCCAGGGCGGAATGCGTCAGCTGATATACCTGCCACGCCACGCCCACGCTCTGGGCCTCCGAGCCTACGACGCCGGCAAACCGCGCCGCCTGGTACAGCCGAAAGTCCCGGTGCCGCCAGGCAACGGTGGCAGGGAGTGTGCGTTGACTGTCTTCGTCCGGCATATCTCTATGGTCCCATAGTGCTGGAATTCACGCGTTCGGCAGCGCCACGTTTCCTCTCCTCGGGTACAGTGCAGTATGCGTTTCAAGGCTATGCGTGCGGAGTTGCCGCCGCTCCTCTCGCTCGCCCTGCCGCTTATCCTCGGCGAACTGGGGTGGGTCGCAATGTCCGTCGTCGATACGGCCATGCTCGGCCGTGCCGCGAACTCCTCGCTAGCCCTGGCGGCCAGCGCGCTCGCCCAGGTGCTGTTCAACACGCTCGCGTTCGGCATCGGCGGCGTCCTGCTCGCGCTGGACACACTGATCTCGCAAGCCCTGGGTGAAGGCGACAGGCACACGGCGAACCACTGGTTCCTGCATGGGCTGGTGATGGCGCTCGGTCTCGCCACGCTGCTCTTCCTGGCTGTCGCTGCAATGCCCGTACTGCTGTGGCGTTTGCCCGTCGACCACACCGTGCTCGGAGCCGCCATTCCGGCCATGCGCGGCCTCAACTACGGCGTGTTTCCGCTGCTGCTGTACTTTGCCCTGCGCCGCTACTTGCAGGCAGAGGGGCAGGGCAAGATCATCATGGTTGCCCTCCTCTCGGCCAACGGGATCAACGCTGCCGGGGACTGGGTCCTCATCTATGGCCATCGCTGGCTCTTTCGCGGACGTCCTGTCACCGTCCCTGCCTTCGGTGTCCTTGGATCGGCCTGGTCTACCAGTGCGGCTCGCCTGTACCTCATGCTCTTCCTTGCGGTGGCGCTGTTTCTTGCAAACAAGCGGCACGGCTATCAGCTGGGCACCACCCGACGGCGGCCCGGAGTGACGCACCTTCTACAGATCCTCCGTCTCGGCGCTCCGGTGGGTGCGCAGATCTTTGTGGAAGTAGCCATCTTCGCCCTGGCCACCGCAGTTATTGCAACCTTCGGCGCCGTGCCGCTGGCAGCGCATGAGATTGCTCTGCAATGCGCCAGCACCACCTTTATGGTGCCGCTCGCCATCTCCGGCGCCACGAGCGTCCGCGTAGGGCATGCGATCGGCCGGGTACGCGGGGGGCTCGGTGACCGCGCCAACATCGCTGCCGCGGGCTGGTGCGGCATCCTTGCCGGCGCGGGCTTCATGCTGCTGGCCGCTGCACTCTTTGTGCTTATGCCCAGGGGCATCGCCCGTCTGTTCACGGCGGACGAAGCCATCGTGCGCCCTGCGGTGCAGCTGCTGCTCATCGCCGCCGCCTTTCAATTCTTTGACGGCATCCAGAGCACCGCCACAGGAGCCCTGCGTGGCGCGCGCCGCACGCTTGTTCCCTTGCTCGTGCAGGCCGTGTGCTTCTGGGCCGTCGCCATGCCGCTGGGCCTGCTCTTCGCTCTGCATCTGCACGGGGGAGCGCAGGGCATGTGGTGGGGACTCGCGCTTGGCCTGGCACCCGCTGCCATTGGGCTGCTCTTTGCCTGGAAGCGCATCTCTGAGGATCCATCCATCGTGTAACCGTCCCTGCTTCCAGGAACACGGCCCCGGGCGCAGAGCGGGCGTGAACTCGCTATGATGGGACCCGCATGACCCAACAGCCCGCACCCCCCACCGCTGAGCAGCTCGGCACACTGCTCACCGAAACGCGTAACCCAGCCAGCACACACATGGACCAGCTTTCCACGCTGGACATGCTGCGCCTCATCAACGACGAGGACGCGAGCGTCGCCCTTGCCGTGCGGGAGCAGCTGCCCCAGATTGCAAGCGCAGTCGACAACATCGCGGAACGCTTCACGCAGGGTGGCCGCCTGTTCTACATCGGCGCAGGCACAAGCGGCAGGCTGGGCGTGCTGGATGCCAGCGAGTGTCCGCCCACCTTCTCCGTGGAGCCCGGCCTCGTGCAGGGCCTCATCGCAGGAGGCGACCGCGCGCTGCGGCTCTCCAGCGAGCACTCTGAAGACTCACCGGAAGAAGGCGCACGCGACCTCCAGGACGCAGGCTTCGGCGCAGCGGGACGGCCGGATTCCCTGGTCGGTATCGCAGCCAGTGGCCGCACACCCTACGTACTCGGTGCGCTCGCGTATGCGAAGCAGTGCGGCGCTTTTACGGTCGGCCTCAGCTGCGTACCCGGCTCCGCTGTGGCTCAGGCAGCCGAGCTCGCCATCACGCCCGCAACAGGCCCCGAGGTGCTCACCGGATCAACGCGCATGAAGGCCGGTACCGCCACCAAGCTCGTGCTCAACATGCTCTCCACGGGCATCATGGTGCGCACGGGAGCGACCTATGGCAACCTCATGGTGAACGTGCGGCCCACCAACGCCAAGCTCGTCGATCGTGCTGAACGGATCATCGCAGAGGCGACAGGCTGCCCTCGCAGCACGGCCGCCCACCTGCTCCAGGCAAGCGGTGGGAGCGTGAAGACCGCCATCACGATGCAGAAGCTTGGGCTAAGCCGCGAAGAGGCCGAAACAAAGCTGTCCTCTGCAGGGGGCGTGCTCAGCCGCGCCCTGGCATGAAGCGATCGGCTTCATCATGCGGGTGCAACTTGCCGGTAAAGATCGTGTCTCAACAAGCAACGGGTTGCCGGCCGGCGCACCTCAAATTTCGGGAAGTCAGAAGAGAGGTTTGTATGAGATCGAAACGTTGGATGGTTCCAGTCCTGATGGCCGCAATGGCGACAAGCACCGGGATGGCATCGGCGCAGTACTACGGGGGCCAGGGGGGCCCGCCCCCACCGCCGCCGGGTTATGGTGGGGGTGGCGGCGGTTGGGATCAGGCACCGCAGGAGTTCCGTGATGCCATGCGTCGTGGCTTTCAGGATGGCGTCCAGGGCGCACGCAAGGACTTTGAAAATCACCGTCCGCCTAACGTGAATAACCGCGACGAGTTCCGCAACCCCAAGTTCATCGCGCGCCCCGATCGGCATGACTACAAGCAGGGTTTCCGCCGTGGCTATGACGTTGCCGTGAGCCACATCTACGGTGGCCGTCCCAATGGTCGCCCGTACTAGATCGTTCCATGTCACACCGCCCGGCCATCGCAGGCCGGGCGTTTTTCTTTGCATCGAACATCGTGTGACCACGCATCTCTTGGATCTCTCGAAGTCCCTGATCGAGTACGCCGCGCGAGGTGTGGAGTTCGCAGCGGCCGTCGTAATCTCACTCGCTGCCCTGCAAGCCACCTTCAAGGCCCTCCTGTTGTTTGCACGACGCGATGCCACACCACAGCAGAAGAACGAAGTCCGCCTCACCATGGCACGCTGGCTGGCTCTCGCACTCGAGTTCGAACTTGCCGCCGACATCCTGAACACAGCCATGACGCCCACCTGGGCCGACATAGAAAAGCTGGCCGCGATCGCCGCAATCCGTACCTCGTTGAACTACTTCCTCGAACGCGAGATCAACGCCGAATCCACACCGAAGCAGCAGGCAGCCGAGCTCCGCGTAACAGGCCCACAGACCGACATCAGCAATGCTCCTCGCCAGTCCAGCGCACGGGATGCGCTCTAGCCAAACAGGCTGGGCGTTCCCGGTACAGACGAGCGCCGTGGTGGTTCAAGCCCCAGGTGCTGATACGCCAGCTTCGTAGCAATACGCCCCCGCGGCGTTCTATCGATAAAGCCAATCTGGATCAGGAACGGCTCATACACCGCCTCCAGCGCATCCTCTTCCTCGGCCAGCGCCGCGGCAAGCGTGTTCAGCCCCACCGGGCCGCCATCGTACTTCTCAATAATGGTGCGCAACAGTCGCCGATCCAGCTCGTCGAAGCCATGCGCATCGATCTCCAGCAAATCCAGCGCCTTCATCGCGACCTCGCGATCAATCGTTCCCGTGGCCCGCACCTGCGCATAGTCCCGCACGCGCCGCAACAGCCGGTTGGCAATACGCGGCGTGCCCCGTGAGCGCATTGCAATCTCGGCCGCGCCATCATGATCCACCACCACACCGAGCACTTCTGCTGACCGCTCCACAATGAAGCGCAACTCATCCTCGGTATAAAACTCAAGCCGCAGCAGGATGCCGAACCGCGAACGCAGCGGCGAGCTCAACAGTCCAGGCCTCGTCGTCGCGCCCACCAGCGTAAACGGATCCAGCTTGACTCCATGGATCCGCGCCGAAGGCCCCGTGCCAATCATGATGTCGAGCTTGTAATCCTCGAGCGCGGTGTACAGCTTCTCTTCCATGATCGGCTGCAGCCGATGGATCTCATCGATGAACAGCACCTGCCGATTCTTGATGTTGGTCAGAATCGCGGCAACGTCACCCTGCACCTGCAACGCAGGGGCAGAGGTCTGCTGATAACCAACCTCAAGCTCATTGGCAATGATGGTGGCCAGCGTCGTCTTACCCAGCCCCGGCGGCCCGAACAGCAGCACATGATCCAGCGCCTCGCCGCGTGACTTCGCAGCCTCCAGCGCGATGGCCAGCTGCTCCTTGGCCTTGCTCTGCCCAATGAACTCCTGCAATCGATGCGGCCGCAGCTTCAGCTCAAACTGCGCATCATCCTCCAGCACCGCAGCCGAAACCAGCCGGTCAGGGTCACTGCTCCCCTCGGCCTTGCTCCCACCAAGAACCCTGCGCGGATTGAAGTCAGAAGCCATACGTAGGGCGATGGTACGGCGAAAACATACACCAAAGCAACAACGGAGCTCTCACCATGCAAGCACCCCTATTCGCTACGAACTATTCACTAGAGCTGAATTCCTCACTTCAATAACAGCAACACACACCCATGCGCCGGCACACGCTCCACGAACTCATGCCCCGAGACAGGCACGCCGCCACCCCATACACTGCGCACGGCCCAATCGCGTCCACCCAGGTCTTTGCCAAAGTCGCCCAACTGCCGCGTCAGGTTCATCTCGGTCTCGCCCAGGTTAAACAGTGCGATGGCCTTTTCGCCACCGGCTAAATCGGCACGCCACACGGTCAGGTCACCCTCCTGCAGCACCTGTTCGCTATGAGTGGAGCTCTGGTTCACACGGACCAGGTCAGGGTTCGTCAGCAGCGACAGCGTGGTCGCATCCAGCATCGTCAGGTTCGCCCCCAGGATCAGCGGACTACGTGCAATCGCCCACAACGTGATCTGTGTGCGCTCTTCCTCGGGCGTCAATCGTGAGGTACGCGGCTTGCCATCACCCGGTGAGGGCTTCAGTTCGCCGATGGGCAACATATCCGCGTCGGGCCAGTTGTTCGGCTTGGCGTACTGCTCCCATGCGGCGAGCCGCGGGAACTGCGCCTTCACACTCTGCGGAAACTCGATGGTCTGATCCGGCGCCTTCTGCCACCGATCCCACACATCGTCAGAGATGCGCCACATGTTGGCCAGCGTGCCAACCTCTTCGGCATGCGCCAGCTGCGTCGGCCCCGGCGATAGGCTCAGCACCATCGACCGTCCCGATCTGTCGATCGCCTTACGGATCTGCCGTATCTCACTCACCTTGTACGGGTGATCGGAGATGCAATCCACCTTCAGGTAATCCACGCCCCAGCTCGCGTACTGGCGCAGCAGCGAGTCATACCAGGCCTGCCCCGCGGCGTTGTCCTTCACACCCCAGCTCGTCGGATCCCACGTGCACGCATCGCTCTGATCGGCAGCATCCAGCGCATGAAAGCTCGAGCCCTCCACGGGCAGGTTGCGGTCAACAGTGACCTTCGGAATTCCGCGAATAATGTGAATGCCGAACTTCAACCCCTGCGCATGCACCCAACTTCCCAGCGCGACAAAGCTCGTGTCTTCAAACACCGCAGGCAGCTTCCCTGGCGACACCGCAGCCGCCCCGGCAGGCTTACCCGCCGAGGTAAAACGCGCCGGCACCGGCACATACCGGCCATAACGATCGATGGCATACTCCAGCTTGTCCGGCGTACCCCGATCCCCCGGGTTAAAGAAGTACCAGCCTTCGTCGATCACGGCATACTGCCAGCCAAACGGCTTCAGCTTGGTCTTCAGCACGTCCACGTTGGCCCGAAACTGCGCCTCGGTGATCGACAGCCCATACGCATCCCAGCTGTTCCATCCCAT
>CAXTVC010000098.1:0-11391 GCA_964247615.1 uncultured Acidobacteriaceae bacterium | reverse complement strand
GCTCGGCGATGACCTTGGCCATGGTGAAGGTTTTGCCGGAGCCGGTGACGCCGAGGAGGACCTGGTCCTTTTCGCCGGAGCTGACGCCCGAGACCAGCGAGGCGATGGCGGCGGGTTGATCGCCCTGCGGGGTGTATTCGGTGACGAGCTGGAAATCCATCCTTACAGGATAGCGAAGGACCGGCGAAGGTGCGAGGGCAATTGCGGGCGGAGGGATGTGCGCGAAAACGAGGCAGCGGGGAGTGGCGGGGTGCAACTTTCGCGTAGTTTGGCCAAGAATTGCGCGGGACGCGGCTAAGGATTTTGCGGGATCTGCCGAAGAGGGGTGTGAGGACATACACGATGTCAGACACCGCTACTTCTCTACCGCAGTTTCTGCCGGCGACGACGGCACCGGCTCGACGGATCGCCATACCGTCACGGCCGTTGAAGATTGGCATGGCGGCCTGCGTGGCCGTGCTGGGCACCTATGGCGTGCTGATGGACCACCAGTATGTGTCGACTTCGGACGCCGTGATTTCGACGTATGTGCTGGACGTGCGGACGCCGATTGAGGGGACGCTGGAGGATGTGCCTTCGACAGCGGGAGACCGGGTGCAGGCTGGGGCGTACCTGGGGCGGGTAGCCAATGCGCTGATCGATCGGCAGCACCTGGACAACCTGAGGATTACGGCGGAGGCGGCGCAGTCCGCGGCGGACTCGCTTGCCGTGGAGCACAGTGCGCTGGAGGTGATGCGGCGGGACCTGCTGGCGCGGGCGTCGTTGCATACGGAGGCGACGAGTACGCGGCTGGTGCAGGAGGTGGACGGCGCGCGGCTGTTGCTCTCGGCCAAGCGGACGGCGCTGGGTGAGGCGGATGCGGAGCTGGAGCGCGGGCGCAAGCTTGTGGGGTTTGGCGTGATTTCGCGGGCGGCGTTTGACAAGCTGGTGTCCGCGCAGGCGGTGCTGGCGGACGAGGTGCGCGCGCAAAGGGCGGCGGTTGCTTCGCTGCAGGCGCAGTTGGAGGCGATGCACCGTGGGGTACTGGCGGAGCCGGGCACGAACAATGATGTGGCGTACTCCGTGCAGCGGGCCGATGAGTTGAGGATCAAAATAGCCGAGAACGCGAGGGATTTGGCAGCAGCGTTGGCCCAGGCGCAGGAGGCACACAGTGCCGTGGCAGAGGAGACGCGACGGGATGGGATGCTGGGGAGCTCGGAGGTGCGGGCGCCTTCGGCTGGGGTGATCTGGAAGCTGCATGCGATCAACGGGGAGCATGTCCAGGCAAATGCCCCGGTGTTCTCGCTGGTGGATTGCAATCGGCAGTTTGTTCTGGCGGAGGTGCCGCAGGATCGGGTGTCGACGATTCTGTTGAACAGCAAGGCGGAGATCAAGCTGACGGGGGATGCCGCGCAGCGTACCGGGACTGTGATGACGGTATCGGGAGAGCCGGAGAAGGATGTGGATTCGAAGCTGGCGGCGACCCCGGTGCGGCGGTCTACGGATGCGCTAGCGACGGTCGTGATTCGTCTGGATGCCCCGGTGGGGGCGGACCCGCATGAGGCGTCGTGCCTGGTTGGCCGGACGGCCCGGGTGCGGATCCCGACGCAGCCTACCAATCTTCTTTCCCTTTGGCTTTCACAACGGATCTAGGCCTGGAGTGACAGGCCTGTGCGGGCAGACCCTGACCGCGTTTGGGTGATGTTTATGTTTGATCTTGCGACCTGGGCGCCGGTGCTGGTGACCTTTGGCATTCTGTTTCTCAACTTTGAGTTGCACGATGATTGTCCACGATGGAACCGGGCGTTTGCCGCGGCGTTCTGTGGCGGGCTCACGGTGCGGTACATGTGGTGGCGTGCCACGTCGACTTTGCCGACACAGCAAAACGCATTGCAGGCTTGCTGGTCTGGAGCGTTTTTGCTGGTGGAGCTAGCGACGCTGACGAGCACGCTGCTGGTGTACTTCTTTATGTCGCGCACGGTGGATCGCAGCGGGGAAGCGACAGCGTATGAGAACTCCGCCGATCATGATCTTCCCGCAGATGTGTTCATTGCGACCTATAACGAGTCGCAGGACATCCTGGAACGGACGATGGTTGGTGCTTTGGCCATTGATCACCCGGATCTGCGGGTGTGGCTGCTGGACGATGGGAATCGGACGTGGGCGCGGGAGCTGGCCGAGTCGTTGGGCGTGCGGTACGTTTCACGCGTGAAGGGCAAGCATGCGAAGGCGGGCAACATCAACAATGGGCTGCGTGAAGCGCTGGCGTCGGATCGGGTGCCCCGTTTCTTTCTGATTCTTGATGCGGATTTCGTGCCACATCGATCGATCCTGCAGCGTGCGCTTGGGCTGTTTCACGATCCCACGGTGGGCATTGTGCAGACGCCGCAGCATTTCTTCAATCCGGATCCTATCCAGGCGAACCTTTTGTGCTCGGCGGTGTGGCCGGATGAGCAGCGCTTCTTCTTCAACTGCCTGCTGCCCTCGAAGGACGCGTGGGGTGCGGCGTTCTGTTGCGGTACCTCGGCGGTCTTCAGGACGGAGGCGTTCGTGAGGGCGCAGGGGATGGCCGTGGAGACGGTGACGGAGGACATGCTGACGACGTTTAAGTTTCAGGAGTGGGGCTACCGCACGATCTTTCTGAATGAACGGCTTTCGCTGGGGCTTGCGCCGGAGTCGTTGGTGGACTTCATCTCGCAGCGTGCGCGCTGGTGCCTGGGGGCGGTGCAGCAGATCTTTACGCGATGGTCCTTTGCGGGGTCAGGGCGGGTTTCGTTGATCAACCGGATCGCGTTTTTTGACACGGTGCTGTACTGGGTTTCGGGTGCGACGTTCAAGTTGATGATCGTTGTGGCTCCGCTGCTTTACTGGTTTACGGGAACCTCAGCGATGCATGCGAATACGGCAGACCTGATTCAGCAGCTTGCGCCCATGCTCCTGGCGAATCTGCTGTTCATGTTCTATCTGACCGAAAACAGGATCCTGCCGATCATGACGGATGTGACGCAGCTGCTGACGGCAATCGTGATTGTACGGACCGTGATCACTGGCTTTATCCGTCCGTTTGGGCGGGCGTTCAAGGTGACAGCGAAGGGACTGTCATCGTCACAGGTCACGGTACAGTGGAAGTTTCTTTGGCCTTATGCGTTGACCGGTGTCGCGACCCTGGCGGGCGTTCTTTTTCACACGGCGCGTTTCAGTCCAGCGCATGGGACGCAGGGCTATAGCGCGAACATCTTCTGGTCGCTGGCCAATGTGGCGCTGCTGGCCCTGGCTACGCTGGCCTGTGTTGAGCCACCGCACCGGCGCCGTGATGAACGCTTCCTGACTTCGGAAAATGCAACTTTGCGGCTTACGGGCTTTGCTCAAGAGGGCGAGGATGCGCCCCTGAGCACGCCGGTGGACCTGTCCTGCCAGATAAGGGATTTATCGCTTGGCGGGGCGTCACTGGTAGCTGCGAAGGACTGGCAGGGCCTGATCGGACCGGCGCAGCTTCAGGTGTACAGCGAGGCCGACAAGGGTCTGCTCTCCTTGCCGGTGGATGTTCTAAGCAGGAGTGGGCAGACGGTGAGGGTGCGGTTTCATGACGTCCCGTGGATCCGCCATGCCCTGATTCGTAAGCTGTTTACCGGGGAATATCATCGGGACGTGGAAGGCGTAAAAGGCCGTGCTGTGCTGACGACGCTTGCCAGGACGCTGTTCTCCTGAGCTGCAGCTCAGGGATGCACGGAGCAGGTGAACGACAGATTGCGCGAATGGAAGGGATCAGAGGATGAGCGAGTCAAAGGTTGAACTGTGGTTATTGAGGCATGGCGAGACGGAGTGGAGTTTGAGTGGAGCCCATACGAGCTTTACGGATATTCCGCTTACACCGCATGGGCGTGAACGAGCCGAGGAGTTGAAGGATTACCTGAAAGATGTGCATTTTGCGCAGGTGCTGAGCAGCCCGCTGCAAAGGGCGCAGGAGACGGCGCGGATCGCCGGGTTCGGCAGTGTCATGCAGATCGAGAACGACCTGCATGAGTGGAACTATGGGGAGTCTGAAGGGAAGACGACCAAGGAGATGCGCGCGAAGTATAACGACCCGGAGTGGAGCGTGTGGACGCGGCCGATCGTGGGTGGTGAAACTGTCGAACAGGTGGGCGACCGGGCTGATCGGGTGATCGCGCGGGCGCTGGCTGCGGTGCCGGGGGGCGGCAACGTGGCACTGTTTGCCCATGCGCATATTTTGCGCATCCTGGCGGCACGCTGGATCGGTCTACCGGCTACCGGAGGGAAACTGTTTGCGCTGGGGACCGGGGCGGTGAGCGTGCTGGGATTTGAGCGTGAAACGCGGGTGATTGCGCATTGGAACCGTGGGTTTGAGGCGGAGTAGAACTCTTGCTTCGCGACGGGGGCGTTCGGTCGAGTGAAGGGAAACCCACCTTCGCGACGGTGAGGCTGTCGCGAAGGTGGGGCACCCGGGTTCGACTGTTAGCTGTTCAGGGTTTTCAGATCGAGGACGAAGCGATACTTGACGTCGCTCTTGACGACGCGGTCCCAGGCTTCCTCGATCTTGTCGAAGCTGGTGAGCTCGATGTCAGAGACGATGTTGTGCTGACCGCAGAAGTCGAGCATCTCCTGGGTTTCGGCGATGCCGCCGATCATAGAGCCGGTGAAGGTTTTGCGCCCGAAGACGGAGAAGGCGCTGACCTTGGAAGGATCCTCGGGCGCACCGACAAGGCAGAGAACGCCGTTGCGGCGGAGCAGGTTGAGGTAGGCATTTACGTCGTGGTCGGCGGAAACGCAGTCAATGATGAGGTCGAAGGTGCCCATGTGCTTCGCGGCCCAACCCTCTTCGCGGGTGAGGATGACTTCGTCGGCACCGAGGCGCTTGGCGTCCTCGATCTTGTTGGCGGAGGTGGTGAAGAGGACGGTTTCGGCACCGAAGGCGTGTGAGAACTTGAGGGCCATGTGGCCGAGACCGCCGAGACCAACGACGCCGACTTTCTTTCCAGGGCCAGCGTTCCAGTGCTTCAGGGGGCTGTAGGTGGTGATGCCGGCACAAAGCAGAGGAGCGGTGCCTGCGGGGTCGAGGTTAGCCGGGACAGACAGGGCAAAGTCCTCGTCGAGGGTGATGTGCTCGCCGTAGCCGCCGAAGGTGAGGTTTCCGGCTTTGTCTTTGGAGTTGTAGGTGAAGACGGTGGCGTGGCGCTCGCAGTATTGCTCTTCGCCTTCGGCGCAGGAGGGACAGGTGCGGCAGCTATCGACCATGCAGCCGACGGCGGCTAGATCGCCGACCTTGAACTTCTTCACTTCGGCGCCGACCTGGGCGACGCGGCCGACGATTTCATGACCGGGGACCATGGGATAGAGGGCGTTGGACCACTCATTGCGGGCCTGGTGGATGTCGGAGTGGCAGATGCCACAGAAATCGATGTCGATCACGATGTCCTTCGGGCCGGGATCCCGATGCTCATACTGGAAGGGCTTGGGGGTGTCGGTGGCGGACTGGACGGCGTAACCGTTGGTGGCAATCATGCAGGCTCCTGGATCATCAAGGGGTTGGAGGTGAGGGTGTGTAAACGAGCCATTGGATGTCTCGGAGCAGGCTCTGGTTTCGAGGCTCGGAGGATGCGGGCGGGCCAGGGAATCCGAAGCGCCTTTCGCCGACATGGTTTGAGAAGAAATCACTTTACAGTGAGGTCTTCCTGAGGTTTGCTGGGCTTAGCCAGTCGTGGTGGAGGCAAGGTGAAGAGGATGCGGATGGTTGCTGAGGCACGAAGGTGCCGGTGGTTGCTGCGCGTAGCGGGTGTGTTGTTGGCTTTGCCAGGTCCGGTTGCCGGCGGGGCCAGGATGCCGGCCAGGGCGCAACCGCCAGACGCGCAGAGTGGGGTGCAGGAACGTGCGATGACGCTGGCCAGGGCAATGGGGTTGCGGGATCGCTTTGTGGCGCAGATCAAGGCGGATGGATTTACGTGTCCAATTGCTCCGCCGAAAATCCTGGTGGAGGATGTGCCGTCGATGGGGCAATACAACGACGAGGCGAACACGCTGCGGACTGCCGACTGGACGCTGCTGAACCCCGGGGAGCACGCGTTTATGGCGAAGCTGGCCGGACCGGGTGCGAGCGAGGCGGAGGTGCGGGCAGTGTTTGAGAAGGCGGCGCACCAATGGATCTTTATGCATGAGCTGGGGCATTGGTGGCAGGCCTGCCGCGGGTATACGCCGACGCACTCGCATTGGGAGGTGGAGTCGGGCGCCAATCGGTTGGCGCTGGCGTACTGGCGGGAGAATGACCCGAGCGTGGTGGCGTTGATGATGCGGCTATTTCATCAAGTGCTGGACGGTGCTCCTTCACCAGTGCCGACGGGAGAGACGGTAGAAGCGTTCTTCGACAAGAACTACGAGACACTGGGGCCGAGTCCGGCGTACCCGTGGTTCCAGTCGCGCATGAACGTGACGCTTGAGGAAGAGACGCCGGTGCCGTCGTTGAAGCGGGTGTTGGCCGAGACCCGGCCGTAGAGGTGGTGCGTCAAGATAGGACAGCTGATCGGATGGGTGGACGCAGTAGGATGGGGGAACATCACTCATCAGGAGTACCTTAGTCCGTTGGCGTATCCCATACTTTCGGCAGCCGCTTCCGCGAACGCTGCATTTCATGACAAGGTTGCGTTGGCGGTGATGGCGAAGGCGCCGCGGCCCGGCAAGGTAAAAACGCGTTTGCAGCCGCCGTTGACGGCGGAAGAAGCTGCTGCGCTGAATGTGTGCTTTTTGCGGGACACCACCGCACACCTTGCCCAGTTTGCCGGCACGGGTGAGGCTGCCGGCTTGATTTCCTATACGCCGGTTGGGGATGAAGGTGCTTTTGAGGGTCTTTTGCCTCAGGATTTCGCGCTAGTGGCGCAGCGTGGGGATGGGTTCGGCGAGCGTTTATATTTCGCCGCGATGGACATCTTGGCTTGTGGGTTCGGTGCGGTTTGCCTGATCGATTCGGACTCGCCGACGATGCCGCATGGCGCTCTGCGAACTGCGATCAACGAGCTGAAGAGGCCGGGGGATCGGGTGGTGCTGGGTGGGTCTGCCGATGGTGGGTATTACCTGATTGGGTTGAAAGCTGCGCATCGCGCGCCGTTCGAGAACATTACCTGGAGCACGGGCAGTGTGTACGAGGAGACCGTGCGGCAGGTCCGCCGGGCGGGGTTGGAGTTGGTGGAGTTGCCGATCTGGTACGACGTGGATGACGGGGCGACGCTGGCGGTGCTGGAGGCGGAGTTGCTGAGCGGGCAGCGACCCGAGTTTGCGACGACCGAGGGCTATGACGCCCGGTACACACGTGAGTTTCTGCAGGCGCGGCGGGACAAGGCCGAAGGGATGGTTGCGGACGCGCAGCCTGAGCTGGCGTGATGCGGCGGTCCGGTTTTCTTCAGCAGTGGGGTGAGGGCGATGCGCGGCTGACCAACGCGGCGCTTTGCGTGTTCGGGCTCTCGCTGGTATGGCTGGCACGGCAGTTTGGCTTCGAGAGTGGCCGCTTCTGGATCGGCTTCGAGGATGTCGCGCTGCTGTCGACGTTCTGCTTTCTTGGGGCTGCCCTGATCGTGCGGACGCAACCGGTGAATCGCACGACGCTGTGGATCGTCGTGTGGTTTGCCGTGGCGATGCATGCGATGACGTTTCTGGTGGACCCGTTCCTGTCGTCCGATATGTACCGGTACGTTTGGGACGGGATGGTGCAGCACCATGGGATCAGTCCCTACCGGTATGTACCGGGAGATGCTGCGCTGACGGCGTTGCGGGCGCCTAACCAGGAGATCTTCGACAACATCAACCGGCGTGATTATGCGCGGACGATCTATCCGCCGGTGGCGCAGATCGTTTACTGGGCGGCGGCGTGGTTTGCCCCGACGGTGGACGCTTTCAAGCTGATGATGCTTGCGTTCGAGGGGCTGGCAGCGTGGGGACTGGTGCGGCTGCTGGAGCGGTGGGGGCGGCCTGCGGCCGAGGTGCTGCTGCTCCTATGGTGTCCCTTGCTGGTTTGGGAGATCGGCGACGCGGCGCATGTGGACGCGGTTGTGATCGGGTTTGTGGCGCTGGCGCTGCTGTTTCGCTGGCGGGAGCGGCCCTGGCTTACCGGCCTGTTCCTGGGCTGCGCCGTCATGACGAAGTTCTATCCGATCGTGCTGTTCCCGGCCTTGTGGCAGCGGCGGGACTGGCGGATGCCGACGGCGGTGGTGGCGGTGGTTGCCGTGGGGTACGGGATCTATGCGCGGGTAGGGCTGCTGGTCTTCGGTTTCCTGTTCACGGGGTACACCAAGGAAGAGGGCATGGAGAGCGGAGCGCGGTACTTTCCGCTGGATTTTGCGCGGACGCGGCTCCGGATGCCGTGGCTGCCGAATGGAGCGTTTTACGTGCTCTGCATGATCGTGATGGGGACGATCTGCTGGTGGTGCTGGCAGCGGGCTACGATGGAGCGAACTGCCGGCACGGTTTTCGCGCGCGGCGTCGCGCCGGCGTATGTGCGGGGGGCGGGGGCGCTGGCCTTTGCGATGATGCTGCTGTTTTCACCGCACTATCCCTGGTATGTGATCTGGCTGGTGCCGTTCATGGTACTGGCGCCGAGCCTGCCGATGTACACGTATGTGCTGGGGCTGTGGTTTGGGCTTACGACAGGGCTGGCCGCACCCGGGCCGAAGATGTTTCTGATGAATGAGCGGCTGTACCTCGGTGTAGCTGTGTCGTTTCTGTTGGACTTTCTGCTGCGGCGATGGCCGGTGTGGAACCGGCTTGTCTCAAGGAGGCGAGTGGATGAACATGCGGCGCTGCAGGACATTCGGCAGGATGCTGATGCTTCTCCTGCGGCTGCGGTGGACCTGGGCTGATGCGGTTGCCCTGGATATGCAGGCTGTGGGTCAGCAGCGACGCAAGGCAGCATGGAACATGTGATCCTTTGTCCTCTGTCCTGAACGGGCTTTGCTGATAGCATGCCGACCATGAAAGATCTTGTGCCCTCTCTCTGGTTCGATGACAACGCTGTAGAAGCCGCCGATTTTTAGCTGAGCGTATTCCCGCAGGCGAGCAAGCTGAGTGAAGTGCGTTCTGAAGGCGTTGGTCTGTGGCCCGTGGGCCGGATCGCCACCGTCACGATTGAGCTCCGGGATCAGGAAATGGTCTCTGAACGGTGGCCCAGCGCAGCAGCTCACGCCCGCCTTCTCGTTCTCCGTCCACTGTGATTCGCAGGAGGAGATCGACCAGTACTGGGAAAGGCTGATTGCGGGTGGCAAGGCGATGGCTTGCGGCTGGCTAACGGATTGCTTCGGCGTGTCTTGGCAGATCGTGCCGCGGAACCTCGGTGAGTTGATCCGTCACCCCAAAGGTATGCAGGCCATGATGGGCATGATCAAGCTGCAGATGGCTACGCTGGAGGCGGCTGCTCGCGAGGGATGAGAAGCGGTTGACTGGTAGGCGGTCGGGCGGTGGGACGATCGGCTGGTGGGGCGGTCGGCTGTGGACCAACTACGAAGCTTTCGAGGCGAGGTGCATGCGTGCTGGGCAGGTTCTTGGCGCTGCCCTTGGTTGGTCTATTTCGGTGGGTCTGTTTGGGGAAGTGGATAGACCGCTACGTTGTGGAAGGCGGCAATCCACCAGATGCCGTTCTCCCGAGTCATGACTTCCTGCAGTTTGACGTGCAGGGTGCCATCGGGACCGGCTTTCAGACCGGGTGGGAGGCGGGTGGCGCCGCTCAAAAAGCCGTCGATGTCGACTACGGCAACGTCGGGCCGGAGGAACATGATCTTTGATACATCCAGGGAGTTATGGCTGCCCTTGTATATCGTGCTGAAGATCATCGCGTGCTGTGCAACGAAGGCTTTGCGGCCGTAGAGTTGTTGTCCGATGACGTTGGTGAAGCTGCCACCTTCGGCGTAGTGGGCGCCGAAGGCTTCAGCATCGCCCTTGTTCCAGGCATCGGTTTCGCTTTGCACGATTGCGCGAATCTGGGCTTCGCTTTCTGCACCTGGGGTTTGGGCGAAGGATGCGGAGTTCGCTATGAGAAGAGCTGCCGGGAGCATGAAAAGAAGGCGTTTCAGTGACATGCGTGTCCTCGAAGAACCATGGCCCGGGAGCAAACAGTGCTTGATGAGGGCCATGGTATCGCAACATGCGCGCTTCGAGAGATGACGATCAACGACGATCTGGTCGCTAGGCCACGGGGTGGCCGGCGGCTTTGTAGATGGCTTCCATGGCGAGTTGGTCGGCAAGGCCTTCTTCTCCAGGGGTGGCCGGAGTGGAGTTGTTGCGGACGCAGTCGGCGAAGTGGTCGGCTTCTGCGGTGAACTGGTAGGGGCCCTGGCCGGGGCTGGTTTCGGTGGTCTCGCCGGACTTGGTGTGGGCGGTGTACTTGAGGCCGTTGTAGCCAAAGGCGGGGCTGACCTGGATGTAGCCTTGTGTGCCGCAGATGTTGACGTAGTTAGGGCCGTTTTCGCCGTAGCTGGAGCCAGCGCTGGCAATGATTTTGGAGGGGAAGACCATGTTGAACTCGACGGTCTCTTCGACGGTGGCGAACTGCGCGCCGGTGATCTTTGTGGCGGTCTGGGCGGCGAAGGTCGCCGGCTCTTCGGCGGCGATCCAGCGGATGGCATTGAGGGGGTAGATGCCGAGGTCGAAGAGGGAACCGCCGCCGGCGAGTTTCTTGTCGAGGCGCCACTCGCCCTGCTGCTTGGTGCCGTAGAAGCCGCCCTGGAAGCCCTGGATTTCGCCGATGGCACCGGAGCGGGCGAGGTCGCGGAGCTTGATCCAGGTGGGGTCGTAGTGGACGCGGTAGGCGATCATGAGCTTCACCCTGGCGTCACGACAGGCCTTGATCATGGAGCGGCACTCGGCCGAGCTGACTGCCATAGGTTTTTCGCAGAGAACGTGTTTGCCGGCTTTGGCGGCGCGAATCGTGTACTCGGCGTGCATGGAGTTGGGAAGGCCGATGTAGACGGCGTCAATGGCCTTGTTGTCGGCGATGCGATCGAAGGTTTCGTAGGTGTAGACGGAGCTTTGCGGGATGTTGAACTGGGCCTGGTATTTGGGGGCCTTGGTGTCGGCGTGGCCGGATACCAGGCCGGTCATCGTGCATTTATCGGATTTAGCGACGGCCTGCATGAAGACGTCGGAGATGCCGCCGAGGCCTACGGCGGCGAAACGGAGTTTATTGGCTGTTGCGTTCTGAGCCCAGGTGGGGAGAGTGGTTGCGGCGGCGGTGAGGGAAGAGAGCTTGGTGAAGTTGCGGCGGTCCATGGGAGTCCTTCGGTGGTTAAGAAGCAGGTTCCTCGTGCGGGGAATGGAAGATCAGGTGGGCAAAAGCCAAAGCAACAGCTGACGCGGAGGGCGCGAAGGTAGCGCTACGGTGCGCGACGAGGTTTCAGGCTTACAACTTGGAACCTACAACTT
>CAXTVC010000097.1:0-11414 GCA_964247615.1 uncultured Acidobacteriaceae bacterium | reverse complement strand
ACTCGGCGTTGTTCAGATGGTGCAGCACCCAGGTGAACGGAAGGATCGAGACAAGGATGGCTGCCACAAAACGTGACCGGTACCGGTGATGAAAGCGGTGTCGCTGTTCCAATCCTGCAGGGGAGGCATGCTGCTGCAAGGGGCGCACCTCCAGGAGTCGCGCGTCAAGGAGCCGGTCTGCCGCATACAGAATCCAGACGGCAAGGAACATCGCGAGGGAGTCCAGCGCCGAGATGCGCAAGCCAGCCGCCCAGGCAAGAAAGGCAGTCCACGTGGCGGCAACTGTTGGCGCATCCAGCGAAAGCAGGTGCCACCACACCAGCAACGAGCGCGCAGGTGGCTCGAGCCCCGGCTCGCCTTGAACAAGGAAGGGCCGGGGCTCGCTGGGTGTGCGTGAAGCAGCTGATTCGTTGCGGAACGGGACGACGCTCAAAACAAAGCCTTCAGTGGTTGTGGGTCGTCCGGGTAGTGCGTGGGAGCTACGGCTGGCGTTCCTGCAGCGTGGTGGGTGCGTAGTTGGAGGGGGCCTCCGAGGTGCGAACGGTGATGGGGCTCGCCAGGGTAAAGCTGATCACGGTCTCGGACGGTATGCTGACCTGCTGCCCATGGGTGAAGCCCTGCACGGCTGCGCCGCCGCCGCCGCCGGCAAGAGCACCGATGCCCGCGCCCTTGCCGCCGCCGAAGATGCCGCCGAGGACCGCACCGATCGCCGCTCCACCGCCGACCTTTACCGCGGTGTTCTTGCCACGGTTCTTGCCTTCCACGCTGTAGGCGTCCGTGGAGATGTTGATCAGGCTGCCGTGGCGTCGCACTGCCGTTAGTTGAATAGAGAGCGCGGAGTGTCCCTTGAAGCGCCCTGCATCCTTGGCGTCCACCACACGGCCACTCACAGCGGACCCCGCTGGAATGACCACGAAGCCATTGCGCACGATCTCACGCGTCACTACCCCGTTGAAGGGCTGACCGTTCTGTGCCGTCTGGCTGCTCAGGGACTCGGTGATGCGTACAGGGATGGAAGTTCCCACCGGGGCTGTCACGTCCCGGTAGGCCGGTGCGGGAGGCGCAGGGGGCGGGGTCGCCCTGGTAGGAACAGGAGGCGGTGGCGGCAGGGTGTGACGCTGTGCGATCGTCTGGCGTTCCTCGGTGGTCGTCTGCCGTGCCTGGGTGGGCGCGGCCGGCGATGTTACCGTTGGCGCAACCTGGATGCCGGCAACCGTCAGGCTGTCGACGACCTCCTTTACCCCTTTCACCCGGGCCGCATCCTGCGCGGCCACCGTGGTGGCTGTGTCGTCGGACACATTGCCGGTCAGGGTCACGACGCCATTCTGCACGCCAACCTGGATCGGCTGCTGGCTGATGGCGGAATCCGCTTTAATCGCCGTCTGCACGTCTGTGGTGAGCTGGGCATCCGTGATGGGCTTGGTGCAGCCGGATACAGTCAGAGCCAGGGCGCAGGTAGTTGCCGCCAGAAAGGAGCGCTGGGTACGGTGAAGTTTTGTCTGAGCTGGCATGTTTGCATTCCTTGCGGGCCTCCGCGGTGCAAAGGCCTGATCTGAAGATTCAATGCAGGGGGTAACGGGATGCATGAGTTCACCACGAGGGAAGAAGACTCAATCTCTGGAGATAAAAACAGGTGAGTTTCGTGTTGTCAAACAACCGCAGTGTATGCGTGCGCATCCGTATCTCCCGAGACGGTGCCCGGTAAAGAGGGGTGCCCTAGCTTGTCACGAAAGAATCAGGAGATCGCAATGGCGCAGAACGAAGGCGGGAGCAGTTTTGGGTGGTTTCTGGCGGGGCTGGGTATCGGCGCGCTGGTAGGTGTTTTGTACGCGCCGAAGGCGGGTCAAGAGACGCGTGAGGAGCTCGTGGCCGGTGCCCTCGAAGCCCGCGACAAGGCAAATCAGCTCTACGCGCAAGGCAAGGATCAGGCTGTTCAGTACGCGGCGCAGGGTCGCGATGCTGTCAACCAGGCCGTCGTACAGGGCCGCGAGGCGGTGAACCAGGCCGTGTCGCAAAGCAAGGACGTCGTGAACCAGGCGGTCGCACAGGGCAAGGATCAGGCCGGCCAGTATGTCGACAAGGGCAAGGAGTACTACGACAAAGGCCGCACACAGTGGACCCAGTACGTAGAAAAGGGCAAGGACCTGGTACAGACGCAAAGTGAGGCTGTTTCCGCTGCAGTGGACGCTGGCAAGGATGCCTACGTGACCAAGACGAACGAGACGCCTTCGGTATCGTAAGTTGCATCGAATATCTGTACACGGGGCCGGTGTGTTCACCGGCCCCTTTATCTTTGGGAACACCTTTTTGGGATCGAGATCACCCTCCCACATCACTCTTCGCGCCCCACGGGTCCTCCCGGATCGCAACGTTTAAGGAGTCACTATGGCATCTCTTCAACTAACGGCTAGCCTGCTGTTACAGGACACCGTCAGCATGGCCACCGACCTTCACTGGATCATGATCTGTGAGATCGTTCTCACCGTTATCGTCGTCGCTCTGCTGCTGGGCGCAATCATCGGTGGCCTGGTTGTTTATTCCAAGATCAACAAGCTGGTAAAGCAGGTTGACGCCAAAGCGCAGCCGCTGCTCGCGCAGGCAACACCGTTAATCGGCAAGGGCAAGGAGATCGCAGCCCACGTCAACGACATCGTGTCGGATCTGAAGCCCAAGATCGCGGCCGTCACCTCCGATCTGCAGCCTAAGATCAAGGCCGTAACAGCCGATCTGCAGCCCAAGATCGCCAGTGTCTCCAGTGACGTACAGCGTATCTCCAGCCTGGTCCGCAGCAAGGTGGAAGAAGCCGGCGTGACGTTCGCCCAGGTGAACCAGACCGTGCAGGGCTACAACGAGACGGCGCAGGATGTGAACGTCAAGGCCAAGGGTCAGGTCGAGCGCGTGAATGGCATGGTCAGCGAGGCGCTCACGACCTCGCAGCACGTCTCTAAGCAGATCCAGCATGGAATCAAGGTGCCCATCGAGAAAATTGCCAGCTGGGTCACCGCTGCAAAGACCGGTATCGAGCAGCTCAGCGATCGGTTCCCCTTCCTCGGCCAGACAGGTCCCTTTCGTCCGGCAGGTTCAAAGCCTTCGGCTGCTGGCTCCCGCACAGGTCCTGGTCCCGTCGCCGTCCCCCAGCCTGCAGGCAGAGTCGTGCATTCGGCAGAGGACGAGGCCCGCATCCCGGGCACGCCGGTTCGCAACACGCCATCCAACAACTAAAGACACTTGTTTATGTACTGAAGAGGCAGTGTGGCCCGGAACCGAGGGCTGCCTGCCTCTCTTCTTTTCACCCGCTACGGCCAGCTAAAATAGAGCTCGTGATGCCTACGCCTGACACCATCGCCGTTGCCATGTCCGGAGGGGTCGATTCCTCCGCCGTTGCCGCGCTGCTGCATGCTGAAGGTCACCCGGTCATCGGCCTGACGTTGCAACTTTGGAATCAGCGCCGGCTGGCAGGTCGCGAAGGCATGCCCGAGACGGTACAGGGCCGCTGCTGCTCCATCGATGACGTGTACGACGCTCGCCGCGTAGCCGAGCACCTCCAGATCCCGTACTACCTCGTGAACGCGCAGGAGCGGTTTGAGGAAGAGGTCGTTCGGCCTTTCGTGGATGAATACCTCCATGGCCGCACGCCGATCCCTTGCACGCTCTGCAACAACCACCTCAAGTTTGATCAACTGCTGGAAACAGCGCGGGGCATCGGCGCGGAGCGCATCGCGACAGGGCATTACGCACGCAACGTCTACGATCCAGAGCGCGGGCGCTGGGTGATGTCCAGGCCAGCAGACCGCTCCAAGGATCAGACCTACTTCCTCTTCGGACTGACGCAGGAGCAGCTGAGCCGGACACTGTTTCCCTTGGGGGATATGTGCAAGCCCGAGGTCCGGGCCATGGCCGCCGATCAAGGGCTCGAGCTCGCGCAGAAGCCGGACTCGCAGGAGATCTGCTTCATCCCGGGTGGCAGCTACTCCCAGTTCCTGAAGGCGTATCTCGAAGAGCAGGGCCGGTCCCTGCCGGACAGCGCGGGGGAGCTGGTTGCCAGCACTGGCGAGGTGCTAGGCCGGCACGAAGGCATTCACGGCTTCACCGTAGGGCAGCGCAAAGGCCTGGGCATTAGCTCGCCGGAGCCGCTCTACGTGCTCAAGATTCATCCCGATTCGCACCGGGTCGAGGTAGGCGGGGACGATGCGCTCTACACGCGTACACTGCGGGCAAACCGGCTGAACTGGGTCTCCATCGCGGAGCCCACCGAAGCCGTGCGGGTCAGCATCAAAATCCGCCATCGCCATGAGCCGGCCCCGGCGACGCTGTACGTCACGGGACCAGATGAGATCGAGGCCGTCTTCGACGAGCCGCAACGGGCGGTGACGCCAGGGCAATCGGCCGTCTTCTACCAGGGCGACGAGGTCGCCGGCGGCGGCTGGATCCTGTAATCCCCGAGCTGCAGGGCAGGGTCAAACCCTTTCTTACCCGCTAACGGGACGCCCATCTCAGCCCCGACGCATCGTGGATCGCTTTTCTGACATCCATGCCTCCATGGAACATCCACAGCCGCCGGAAACAGCGGCGGGTTTCACCCAAACTCAAACCTCACCTTCAGTCGCAGAGCAGCGCTGGCTCCTGCCTTTTCTCGGCCTGGCCTGTGCGGTCGGTGTTGCCTCGATTTATTACAACCAGCCATTGCTGCTGGTCATGGGCGCGTCCCTGCATGCCAGTGCACGGCAGATGATGATGGTGGCCACGGCCACGCAGGTGGGCTATGCCGCGGGCATGTTGACCTTTGTGCCGCTGGGCGATGTGGCCGAGCGCCGCGGCCTGATGATGCGCCTCTATGCCCTGGCTGCAGCGGCCCTTGTGCTGGTGGCCTGTGCACACGGTCTAGTCTGGATGCTCATTTCCAGTGTGCTGGTGGGCCTCTTTGCGGCGGTGACGCACATAGCCCTGCCGTTGGCCCCGGACCTCGTCTCTCACGAGCGCCGCGGACATGCCATCGGCACCGTGATGACCGGACTCCTGCTGGGCATTCTGCTGGCCCGCAGCTTTGCCGGCTGGGTCAGCAATGCAGGGGGCTGGCGCACGGTCTTCTTTGTTGCGGCGGCCATGAACGCGGCCTTCGTGCCGCTGCTGTACAAGGTCATGCCCAGGCTCGAACCCAAGGCGAAGCTGACCTACCCCGAGGCACTCAGGTCGTTGTGGACCATCTATCGCACCGAGCCGCTGCTGCGCGAATCCGGCCTGATCGGCGGCCTCACCTTTGCCGCCTTTTCCTGCTTCTGGACGACCCTGGCCTTTCTGCTGCACGCCCACTACGGTCTCGGTCCGGGTGTGGCCGGCACGTTCGGTGTCGTGGGTGCGGCGGGCGCGCTGGTGGCGCCCTTCGCCGGCAAACTGGCCGACCGACGCGGCACGCGTTACGTCATCACGCTTGCAGGGGCCCTGGTCACGCTCTCGTTCGGGTGGTTGTGGCTGGGCGAGCAGGTGCACGGGTCCACGGCGATGCATATGGGGGCGTTGGTGCTTGGCGTTATCGCGCTCGACGCCGGCACGCAGATGACGCAGGTAGCCAATCAGACGCGCATCTTCGGGCTCAACCCCGGTGCGCGCAGCCGGTTGAATACGATCTACATGACGATGTATTTCGTCGGGGGTGCCCTGGGCTCGGCGCTCTCCAGCCTGGTCTGGGAACGGTATGCCTGGACGGGCGTGTGCGCCCTCGCCATTGGCCTGATGCTGCTCACCGGGCTGGTACACGCCTTTGGCGCCAGCCGCGGTATGCAGGACGTAAAACTTGAAGGGGTGAGCGCGCACGAGCTTGGGTAAGTATCGGCAGAGCCGGTGTTGATGCCTGGACTGCTGAACTCCCAGCTCTCGCTCACGGTGCCTCGGGAGTGGTAGGCGAGACAGGGATCGAACCTGTAACCCCCGACTTAGAAGGTCGGTGCTCTATCCAATTGAGCTACTCACCCGTGCCTGTTCAGCCCTGAAGGCGGGATTAGTCGATTGTAGCGGAGCCGGGTGGAACGGCCCACTCCCGCTCTCGCAGCAGGTGCACCACATCCTCCAGAGCAGCCTCCCAGCGCCGGGCCGCCGTCTCCGGATCGCCCGCAACCGCGGTGACATAGAGCGTGGCACTGTAGCCCTCGAGCGGTGCCTTCAGGTCAACCATAGCCGGGCGCAGCACAAGTTCCAGCGCAACATGATCATGCGTCAGGCGGGCGGCGCGACGCGCCAGACGTGACAGCCGGTCAGTGGCCACATGGGCTGAGGCGTACAGGCTGCGCTCCCGCGGGACAAGGTCGATATAGCCGCCCAGACCAAAGGCAACTTCCTCATCGCTCAGGTCGAGCTCCAGCCGCAGTGCCTCCAGCTTCTCGCCGGCGACCTCCGGATACATCGTCCACACGTCGCATTTCGCCGTCAGGAACGCTGACGCCGACGCGTTCAGCGAGCGCAGGGCCCGGCGCATGGCCGGATAGGCATCAGCCTCAGCGACATCGGCGAGTTCAAAGGGTTCGATCCGCAGGTTGACGAAATGCGCGCCGGTTTCAGGGTCAGACCAGGGCACAACCAGAACGGGATCGTCTGGGCCGCAGGCGGCGGTCCAATCGGCGAGCATGGGTCTAGCGTACAGGGATTGCGAGGCTTATGGGCTGATTGTCTACCCGGCAGGCATGCTGCAGCAGAAAGCGAGTCGCCGTCTGTTCTGCCCAGTAGCCATCGTTGTTGGCCGCGGGCTCCGGCTGCGCCAGAAAAGCGCAATGGCCGCCGTGATCTGTTTCAAGCATCTGGATGTTTGGGTTTCGCGCCACGCTGTCGCGGGTCTCGGCCGCGATGCGGATGAACGGATCGTCACAGGCGTGCAGGATCAGAGTGGGTACAGCAATGGTATCGAGCACCCGTGCGGCAGAAGCGCGGAAGTAGTAGTCATCGGCGCTCCGGAAGCCGGAGTAGAGTGCCGTGATGCGGTCATCAAACTCACGCAGGGAGCGTACGGATTCGGTGCGGGTGGGATCAAAGGCGCGGGGAAACAGGAACGCCTTGCGACGGAAGCGCTTGATCAGCGCCCGCAGGAATTTCTGTTCGTACAGCCGGTTCGAGGGCAGGTGCAGCGCGTCGGCGGACAGCCCGAGATCCATCGCAGGGGACACACCTACAACGGCCTTCAGCTCCGGGGGCGCCGCATCGCCCAGATCGCCGGCAAGCTTCAGCACCAGGTTGCCGCCCATGCTGTAGCCGATCAGCGCAAAGCTCTCCAGCCGAAACTTGCGTAGGAAATGCCGCATGACGCCTTCGACGTCGCTGGACATGCCGGAGTGGTACAGCGTGGGCGTGAGGCGCTCGGTGCCGCCGCAGCTGCGCATATTCATGCGGATGACATTGCAGCCCGCGGCCCACAGCTTGGCGGCGTTGCCGAGCACATACTGGGAGCGCGAGGAGCCTTCCAGGCCATGCAGCACCAGCACGGTGAGGCAGCCCGCGCGCTCCGATACAGGCTGCCAGTGACACTCGCACAGGATTTGCGTGCCGATCTGCACACCATGCGGAGGCACAACTTCCACAAGCTCCGTCTCCGGGGCGGGGAGCTGGTGTGAACGCGGCAGGAAGTTGCCGGCGATCGTCTGCAAATGGCCGTTGGTGAGCCACCTGCGTGGATGAAACGGGGGTATCCCCGGGGGCCAGGCCCCCTGGGGACAGCTGGAATCCACAAGGTGCATTCAGGCCGTCCCGTTAACGTCAGTGCCGCCAATCTGTGCGGCTGCGTGGAGGAGCGACCCCGCGTTCAGCGCGCCTGTCGGTTCTTCCTGATGACGAAGAAACACGTAGGTGTCTGCTTCACGAGCGAGCCCGGTAAACCGCTGCGCAAGGGCCTTCAGCTCCGCAGCCGAGTACCCGCCATCCCGGCGTAGACGGTAGCAGCGGAAGTCCGCGGTGCGCACGTCCGGCGTGAGCAGGTCATCCGTATCCGCAACACAAAGGGCAGCGTTGTGATCCCGCAGCATTCCGTAGATCTCTTCGGAGAACCAGCTCGGGTGGCGGAACTCGAACGCAATCTGCGGCTTCGGCGACGCCTGCAGCGCCGGTGATTGCAGAAATGCGAGCAGCCGGGAGGAACTGGCCTGGAAGTTAGGTGGCAGCTGGAACAGGATCGGCCCAAGCTTACCGGCTTCGCGGGCGGGCTCCAAGGCAGCAAGCAGCTGTTCCAGAGGCTCGGCACAGCTTTGCAGCCGGGCGAAGTGAGTGATGCGTTGTGGGGCCTTGAAGCTGAACCGAAAGCCAGGAGGCGTGGCGGCAAGCCAACCTTCCAGCTGCGCGCGGCTAGGGAGCGTACGAAAGGTGTAGTTCACCTCTACAGCCGTCAACTGCGAGGCGTAATGATGCAAAAAGGCGCGGCTTGGCACCTCAGATGGATAGAAAGCGGGCTTCCACGTGGGATACGCCCAGCCGGAGGTACCAACATACAGATTCGGGGGAGCCGGAGCGAGGTGCTGAGCTGCGACGGCGATGTACTTGGGTGGGCGCGGCACGCTGTTTGAAAGGCACTCCGGCGGTCAGCCAGAAGGGGAGTGGGATTGGGGCGGCTAGTGGGATTTGAACCCACGACATCAGCTTCCACAGAGCTGCGTTCTAACCACTGAACTATAGCCGCCGTCCGTTGTTGATTGTAGCGCATCCTAAGGAATGCGGTCCGGAGCGTACACAATGGCGAGCGCCAAAGCGGTTGAAGGAGAGATTCTAAGACCCGGTGAGACGGCGGCTGGTCTTCACGACCGCCTGCGTGGCGCGGGAGGCCTGTTTCAGAATGAAAACCTGGACATGCTCTCCAAGGTGCTGGACACATGGTTCCGCGTCCCCGGCACCCAGATTCGTTTCGGGCTGGACGGCATCATCGGCTTTGTGCCCGGCGTCGGAGATTTCCTGGCCGGTGGCGCCAGCTGCATCATCGTGCTGGCTGCGTTCTTCCGCGGCGTTCCTCTGGTCACCGTTGCGCGTATGGTCGCCAATCTCGGGGTCGAGGTCGTGGTCGGCATCGTGCCGTTTGTCGGCAACCTCTTCGACATTGGCTGGCGGGCCAACCGCCGCAACTATGCGCTGCTGGAGCGCAGCCTGAGCACCGGCCGGCGCGATACGTGGCGCGACTGGATGTACATGGGGCTGCTCGGTCTCCTGCTGATGGCTATGGCCATGCTGCCGTTTCTGCTGCTGCTGTGGATCAGCGGGTCGCTGCTGCGCGGCATGCACGTACCGGGATGGCGCTGAGGCTCCAGGCACGGTAGGCAGTCGTACAAGGCTGCGATAGGATGGAAGATGTCGGGGCGTAGCGCAGCCTGGTAGCGCATCTGCTTTGGGAGCAGAGGGCCGGGGGTTCGAATCCCTCCGCCCCGACCAGCACATAGGCGGATCGTTTCAGGACACTTTTCCGATTTCCTGACCTGCTTGTTGCATGAAGAACTAACCAGTTCGTGCCGATGAATGCGGTGTGCGAACGTCTCGGCTCACCTTCACAAACAATCCAGGCGCACGTTGGGGCCGCAGTTTGCTGGCCCTTCTCTTGCTGCTGTCGTTTCTACCGCCTCGCTTCAAGCACATGCTGCACACGCGGGGTTCGCTGCACTTCTGGGCGCATACGTATCTTTTCGCATGCCTCGCAGCGCTGTTTCTTGAACAGGTCGTCCGGTCTCGGGACCGTGTTCGGATTGTTGTGTGGCTGGCGTTGCTGGGCTGTTCGATCGAACTTGCCCAGACTCACCTTCACTGGCAATACCTTGAGCTTGCTGACGTAGCGAGCGATCTGATGGGGGTAGGCGTTGGCCTTCTCGTCTCCTGGCTTCGCCTCCCGTCGGGTGTTCGGGACGGCGGGCGGCCCAGAGCTTCCAGCATGAAGCTGGTGGATCCTGTCTGGTGAGGCAAAGCGGGATAAAGCTTCTACATCCAGCGATGTAAAGACTTCAGTACAGAAGGCTGGCTTGTCGTTGTTGGCGGAATGTATCGAGCGCAGGCTTCCATGCCGAGGCAATGGTGTGCGGGTCGTCGCCGCGTGCAATCGCGTCCATCGTGGCGCGATTGGCTACCAGGCGTGCGGCTTTTTCCAGCTGGAACTGCGTGGGGTAGAGCTTGTGCAAGGTGCTCAGGAGAGCGACGCCGAGAGCTGGAGCGTCGAAGCTCTGGCGGGCAGAGGGGTCGGTCAGAACGAGGTGAATGGCGGGAATGGTATGGCCGTGGCCGGGGTAGTGGTTATTGTCTTCGGGGATGGGAAGCTGAATAATTTCGAACGAAATCTTGTCGAAATTAAGGCCTCGAAGTGCGTTTGAAACACGTTTTACGTCGAACCACGGCGCGGTGACCGGATCGGCCCCAAAAACCTCGAAGGCAAGCGGGGTTCCGCGCCCTACTGAGAGATTGGTGAGCTCCAGCATCGCCGTGGCCGGGTAGAGCGTCGCAGCGACGGGCGTGTGCAGGTTCGGGCTGGGTGACGTCCAAGGAAGGCCTGTTCCGTCGAAGAATTCGTTGCGCTTCCAGTTCGCGAGGGAGATGACGACGAGGTTTGCCTCGAGATGTTTGGTGGCATTGATGTAGCGGGCGAGCTCGCCGAAGGTGAGGCCGTGCTGGAAGGGCAGCGGCATGTAGTTGATGTAGCTCTCGGCGCCGGCGTCCGAGACAGGCCCTGCAACGGTCGCGCCGGTGATGGGATTGGGGCGGTCCAGCACAACGAGGCCAAGATTGTGGTGGAACTGGGAGCGCTCGGTTGCCGCAGCCTCGAGGAAGTAGCCGAGCACAGTTTCATACGTGAAACAGCGGACCCCGGCGTCCTGCAGATCGATGAAGACGAGGTCGAGGTCTTTGAGCTGGTCGTGCGAGGGACGGCGGTCGGCGTCGTGTGCGCCGTAGAGCGAGGTGACGTGGAGGCCTGTGGCCGGGTCGGTCTCGGCGTTAAGGTGCTCGGTGTCCTGGCGGCCGAAGATGCCGTGCTCGGGGGAGAAGAGCGTGGTGAGGTGGACGTTGGGCAGCTCTTTGGGGAGGTCGGTATAGAGGATGTCGACTGTACGCCGGCCGGTGCTGTCAAGGCCTGTCTGATTGGTGAGCAGGCCGAGGTGGAGGGCTCCGTTGGGTTGGAGGCGGGCGATTTCGGCGACCGGGGCGAACTGGCTGGATTCGAGGACGTCTATGCCGGTTTGGGTTGTGGGTTTTTGCTGGAGGGCCGGGAGGTCATAGGAGGTTTGGTGGAGGGAAAAGCGCTCACGCAAAGGGCGCGAAGGTTTCGGGAAGGGCGCGACGGCTTCTGTGGCGAGAGCTGAGAGGTTGTGGTCGGGGTAGAGGTTGAGGGCGAGGGCGGCGGCGGAGGCGACTTCGCCGCGGAGGTTGGAGATGGCAGCGCCGGGGTGGGGGTGGATGGCGTTGGTGAGCAGGAGGAC
>CAXTVC010000096.1:1478-11576 GCA_964247615.1 uncultured Acidobacteriaceae bacterium | reverse complement strand
ACCTACGACCTTTGGGTTATGAGCCCAACGAGCTACCGGGCTGCTCCACCCCGCAAATCAAAGGTAACAATGATGTGAACGTGGGTCAAGCGGGGCCTCTGCAACAACGTGGCTGCTGCGAGCGTAGCTCTGCTGTTCTGCGCAAACATCGCTGCGTCATCCCGCGAAGGCCGCGTGGCATCTCACCCTCCGGAACTTTCTTCATGGAAGTGCGTCTGTAGCTGATGTTGGGTTTGGAAACAGAGCTGTGAGAGCGGTTCGGTAGAACGGCCTGGTGAGGGAGTGGCGATGAACGTGCGAAAGAAACGAGCGGCAGCGTTAGGTGCAAGAGCGATGCTTACAGGTGGGCTGACGATCGCCTGTGCAGGGGCGGGTGCTGTCTGGTCTCCGGCGGCGTGGTCGCAAACTGTATCCGCCATCCCGGATGCGCAGGTGGAGGCCAATGTGCTCAAGGCCATGGCCAACGCGCCGGAGCTCTCCACGCAGGACATCCAGTCCTCCACGGTCTACGGTGTCGTCACGCTGAGTGGCACCGTGCAGACGGAAGCGCTGCGGACGCGGGCGGAGAATCTTGCAGCCCGGGCCTCCGGCGTGAAGAAGGTCGTGGACGAGCTTGCACTGGGTACCCCGGCAGACGCGAGCAATACCGCGAGTGTTTCGGCGGAGGACGGGCAATCCTCTCCCGGGCAAGGCGGGAATGGTCAGCCCGTTCTTCAGTCAGACGGCACCTACGCGTCAGCCCAGCCGGCTCAACCGGCTTCGCCGTACGCTGGACCGCCAGCCCAGGCACCGCCTCAAACTGTAAATGGCACGCCGATTGGCGGAGCCGGCAATGCGCAGCCCAACTACCCGCAGCAGCCGAATCAACAGCCGGCCTACGGTCAGCAAAGCAACGGCAGCTACAGCCAGCCACGCTATCCACAGCCCGCTCCCGGCTACGGACAACCTGGCTACCCCCAGCAGAACTACCCACAGCAGGGCTATACGCAGGGCCAGCCCTATCCACCTCCCGGCTATGCGCCCCAGGGTGGCCAGGCTGCCGGCGTCGCCGTCACGGTACCCAGCGGAGCCTTGCTGCGGGTGCGCATTAATCGTGGGCTGGACTCCAACCATATCCAGCCAGGCACAGCCTTTGACGGAACGGTGCTCAGCGACGTCGCCGGGGATGGCGTCATCGCCATCCCGCGTGGTGCCGCGGTGCAGGGCGTAGTCGTTGATGCAAAAAAGGCCGGCGCCCTGAAGGGTGAGGGGCAGTTGACACTGCAGATCAACAGCGTTTCTCTGGCGGGCACAAGCTATCCGCTGCAGTCTGACCTGTGGCAGCGCCAGGGTCGCGACAAGACCGTTGGGACGGTAAACAGCGCGTTGGGTCTGGGTGTCCTGGGAGCCATCATCGGCGGGGTCGCCGGCGGGGGTGCCGGGGCCGCTGTCGGCGCGGGAGTCGGTGCCGGTGCCGGTGTGGCCGGGTCCGCTGCCTCACCGGGTGGCAGGGTGATCGTTCCGCCGGAGGCCGTGCTGAGCTTCCATGTAGCCCAGCCGGCGCAGGTCCTCACCGTTTCCGAGGGAGAGATGCAGCGCCTGGCTTACGCCGCTGGCCCCGGGCAGGGTCCCGGCGGGCAGCAGGTCGTGCGCCGTCGTTACTACGCGCCCGGACCATACCAATATCCCTACTAGCACCACGCAGGGTTCGGAAAGGCCGTCTGTCGACGGCCTTTCCGCTTTTACCGGCCCGAGGGGTTGGCCGGGCACTGATTTATAGTCATAGGGAGTTCCGTCCCTTGCGTTTCGGGTGTGCCCGGACCCGGCGGAACGTCGCAGAATCAGCCACATGTTCTGCTCTTGAGAGAGAAGGTCGACCCCGCACATGATTCGTAGTCTTCAGCAGGACAACCGCGCCACCAAGGCGATCTTCGCCGTTGTAATCGGCCTCGCTATCCTGGCCATGGTGGTCACCCTGGTGCCCGGCATCTTCGACAACGGCACCGCCGGAAACGCGGCGACTTTTGCCACGGTCCGCTCCCCGGGCTGGTTCGGTCGCTTCGGCACCGACAGTGCCACGGTTAGCAACGCCGAGGTTGAAAATACGGCACGTGCCATGCTGCAGCGGAACCAGCTTCCGGACATGTATCTGCCTCTGGTTATGTCGCAGGCGGGCCAGCAGCAGGTAGAGCGCGCCATCCTTGTGCGCGAGGCTGACCGGCTGGGCCTGCAGGTGAGCAACGACGACCTCGCCCGCGAACTGAAGACCGGGCCCCTGGGTCAGTACCTCTTTCCGAATGGCCAATACATTGGACAGGAAGCCTACGAGAACTTCATTTCCCAACACTTCGGCGGTCCGTCAGGCGGTATGTCCGTGGTCAAGTTTGAGGCCGAGGTGAAGTCCGATATGGAGCTGCAACGCCTGGAGGCCCTGGTCACCGGTGGCGTCACCGTCTCGGAACAGGCTGCACGCGAGGCCTACCTGAAGCAGGGTCAGAAGGCGAAGTTTGACTACGCCGTGCTCTCGTCAACGGATCTCAAGAAGACGGTCAATCCTACTGACGCAGAGCTGGAACAGTTCTTCAAGAGCAAGCAGTCCATGTATGCGACCGCAGTGCCCGAAGAACGCAAGATAGCGTTCTTCCAGGTAGATAGCTCCAACCTGCCGGGTGGCACGCCCAAGGTCACCGACAGTGACATCGCCGCGTACTACAGCGCGCACCAGGCGGAGTACAAGCAGCCGGAGCAGGTAAAGACACGCCACATCCTGATCACGGTGCCGAAGGGTGCCGACGCCAAGACTGACGCAACCGCCAAGAGCAAGGCCGAGGATCTGTTGAAGCAGGTCAAGGCAGGCGCCAACTTCGCGGACCTCGCGAAGAAGAACTCCGACGACCCCGGCAGTAAGGACCAGGGCGGCGACCTCCCCATGATCCCGACGGCCAGCCTGGACCCGACCTACGCGCGCGCAGCCATGGCGCTCAGCCCGGGACAGACCTCCGACGTTGTGCGCTCGCAGTTTGGCTATCACCTCATTCAGACGCAGGCGAAGCAGGCAGCCACGACCAGGAGCCTCGCCGATGTGAAGGACGAGATCAGCGGTAAGCTTTCGGCTCAGAAGTTCGTTGCAGCCCAGAACGCCTTTGCGGGGCAGCTGGCCAGTGAAGCTGGCAAGAACGGCCTCGAGGCTACC
The DNA here is from genome assembly GCA_964247615.1 of uncultured Acidobacteriaceae bacterium. Taxonomy (GTDB): domain Bacteria; phylum Acidobacteriota; class Terriglobia; order Terriglobales; family Acidobacteriaceae; genus Granulicella. The sequence goes on along the minus strand of CAXTVC010000096.1, from coordinate 8,404 downwards.
GCAAAGGCTCACAACCTAAATGTCACGACGACGGACTATGTATCCCGAACCGGCACCGTCGCCAGCCTGCCTGATTCAGCCAGCCTGCTCTCAGCAGCGTTTGGCGCTGCCAAGGGCGCCGCTCCGCAGACTGCCGCAACCGGTGAAGGTAATGCGGTGTTCCAGGTAGTGGACGTAAGAGCAGCCCATGCCCCGGCATTCGCCGATTGGAAGAGCCACGTGCTCGACGACTACCGCGACGCAAAAGCACCCGAGTTACTGAGCGAGCAGCTCGGCAAGCTCAGTGCCCGCGCCAAGCAGCTGGGCGATCTCCACAAAGCCGCGGCCGAGATGAACGTTCAGGTCAAGACCAGCGACCTGGTCGGGCAGGACGGTCAAGTGCAGGATGTTGGCTCTCTGAGCGGCCCGGCTGCTGTCATCTTCACGCTGCCCAAGGGTGGCATCTCCCCGCCTATCAACGAGGGGCCAAATGGCGTCGTGGCACAGCTGCTTGATCTGCAGCAACCACCGGCGGCAGAGATCGCTCAGAACCTCGGAGTGACGCGGGACAAGATGCTGGATAGCCAGCGTGCAGAGGCGTTCAACGTCTTTGCCGGCACGCTCCTGGAGCGTTACCAGAACGCGGGCGCCGTCATCTACACCAAAAAGCAGACCGGGCTTCCGCTGGGCAGCTAAGGTTGTAACCGCAAGTCCCCGGCCCACCACGTGACATTCCGTGGTGGGCCGTACACTTTGTACGGATGAGGCGCAGCGACAGAACTGCCTGACGCCCTGAACCCTTGGAGATTTGATGGACGCGCAACGGCTTTCCGGCGTTTTGCTGCATATAACGTCTTTGCCTTCCTACGGCGGTATCGGCGACTTCGGGCCGGCGGCCTATGGCTTTGTGGACTTCCTGGTTGAGGCCAAGCAGAGGCTCTGGCAGGTACTGCCATTGAACCCAACCGGCTACGGCAGCTCCCCCTACTCCGCGCTGTCGGCATTCTCCGGCAATGCCACCCTGATCAGCCTGGAGCGGCTCGTAGAAGCGGGTTGGATTGCGGCAGATCGCATCGAGGGTTTGCCCGGTCACGAAGGTCCTTGCGACTTCGCCGGAGCGGTGGCGTTGAAGCTGCCTCTGATCGAGGAAGCCGCAGCCAACTTCCTGGACAACGCCGGGCCGGAAGACCGCGCACGCTTCCAGAGGTTCACCCAGGACAACTCCGGCTGGCTGACCGACTGGGCTCTTTTCAGTGTGTTGCGGCGCCGCTTCGGCTTGAAGTGCTGGATTGACTGGCCCGAGGAGTACGCCCTTCGTCAACCGGATGCCATTACGGCAGTTCTGAACGACTCCGGCCGGGAGCTCGCCATCGAGCAGGTTGTGCAGTTCTTCTTCGGGGAGCAATGGGCTGCGCTGCGGTCCTACTGCGCGGAGCGACAGATCCGCATCCTCGGTGACGTCGCCATTTTCGTCTCCTATGACAGCGCCGATGTCTGGACGCATCCGGACATCTTCGAACTCGACGCCAATCGCCGGCCCACGCGCGTCTCAGGCGTGCCGCCCGATTACTTCTCCGCAACAGGGCAGCGCTGGGGCAATCCGCTCTACAAGTGGTCGCTCCTGCAGGAGCACGGCTTTGACTGGTGGGTCGCGCGGATCCGCCGTGCACTCGCGCTGTACGACAGCGTCCGCCTGGATCACTTCCGCGGCTTTGAAGCCTATTGGTCGATCGCCGCCGATGAGGAGACCGCGATGAACGGCCACTGGGTGAAGGCGCCCGGGCAGGCACTGTTCAATCGCCTGAAAGAAGTGCTGGGCGATCTACCGTTTTTGGCGGAAGACCTGGGCTTGATCACGCCGGAGGTCGACGAACTGCGGGAATTCTTCAAGATGCCCGGCATGCGCATACTGCAATTCGGCTTTGCCGAGCGCGGTGGCCACCTCTACCTGCCGCACCGCTACATCTGCAATACCGTGGTCTATACCGGCACGCATGACAACAACACCACCCTCGGCTGGTGGAAGGAAGACACCACCGCGGACGAGCGCGAGCACGTGCAGATCTATACCCACCCCATCGAGCACAGCGGCGATATCTGCTGGACCATGATCAAGCTGGCCGCCGCCTCGGTAGCAAACGTGTGCATCTTCCCGCTGCAGGACATTCTTCACCTGGGCAGCGAAGCCCGCATGAACCGGCCCGCGGCCGCGGAAGGCAACTGGGCCTGGCGTTACGCTGTACACGCGTTGCACCCGGACTTTGCAACCAAGCTGGCGGAGATCACCGAAATGACCGATCGTGACGGTAAACAGAAGAAGATCGAAGGACCGGGCGCAGGGGGACCAACCGATCAGGCCCATCTGCGAGTCGACGAGGGGGCTACGCGCTAACGCGGTGTGAGCGGGTACACTGGAGATCTAACCAAGGAGACCGCTGTGCCCCTGTCTGGAGAAGCAATTCGCACCATGAACTACGTCGACGATATCTCGGTGACCCTGCGCCGGATTCTGGCGACATTGCCCACGCTGACCGAAGAAGAGCGCCAGCGCATTGCCGAGCACATAAAGCAGACCGACCCCAGCTTCGATTCCGTGGTCAAAGCGCTAGAGGCGAAATAAGCCACCAGGTGAACACCTCCGCTGAGCAGGTGCCCGGTCCCAGGCCGCTGCAATCGATCGCTGTGATCGGGGCAGGTGTGCGGGGCCGGGCTTTTGCGTTTCGGTGCGTACAGGCCGGTTTTGCCGTCGTGCTTGAAGATGTCCTCTCCTCCAATCTGCGCAAGGCAGAAGAAGAGTTCGCCCGGGAACCCGAGGCCTTACGCAGCCGCCTCAAGCTGGCAAGCAGCGTGGAAGAAGCGGTTCGCGAAGCAGACCTGGCCGTCGACTTCCTGCCCGACGAACTCGAATCAAAGCTCGAAATTTTCAGCATGATGGACCGCATGGCACCGCCGCGCACCATCTTCTGCACGCCAACGACCCTGAGCATCGCGGACCTTGCATCGTGCACTTACCGCCCACTACTTTGCGTGGGTATTGAGCCCTTTGGAGATGAACTTGGCACAGGGGTTCGGCTGGTGCGCGGTCGTGCGACCGCCGAAAGCACACTGGGCCAGGTAACCGCCTGGTTTCATGCACTTGGCGCTTCGGTGGACGTTATTTTCGACATGGCAGAGCCGATCCTGGTTCGGAGCTAACGCCTTTGTCGTACGGCAGATCATTCGATTTCGGTAGCATAGTCTTGCCGAAACGCGTCTGATACACAGAACCCCGCAACCGGCAGAGGCCCGGGCCCTTGGTCATCATCCACACGATCTTCGCCGTGATCAAAGCCTGCCTTTCCGCAGCCATGGCGGCCCTGATGGCGGGGGTCTCGCTGTTCATCACCATCATTGTCCTGGTGGGTATCCTCGGCTTCGCTGTTGCAGGCATGTTCGGGCTTGGGGGTTCGCGCTTTGCGGCACGACGGCGTGCCAAGCGGGGCGGCGACGCCTAGGCATCGGCTCAATCCGGTTACGCTTGGCTCTGCAGCATACCTGCTATGACCCCGAATACACCCTTACTGACCGCTCTGTGGGGCTGCACTCTGGTATGGCTTTTGGAGCAGGGAACGCGCTTCGTTGATGGCCCCTTGAGTGTTGTCGTTGGTCTGAATGGCCTGCCGATACTCGTTCACCGCACGCTCGCGTTGCCCGGTAACGTCGAAGATCTTGCCCAGGTTGATGTGGCTCCAGACCTCGGTCCACTTCGGGTCGCCATCGCCGCGCAGGGCATCCCGGAAGCTGTTCGCGGAGGACTGGTAGTTCTTCTGCAGCATGAAGATCTCGGCAAGCCGATAGTTCGCCAATGACGACCCACGGTTGGAGTCAAGCGCCTTCTGATACTCCGAGATCGCACCAATCAGGTCGCCCTGCGCGACAGACTGTTGGCCGCGCAGCACGGCCACACGCACGGCAAGGTCGGGGGTCGATTTCAGCAGCCAGTTGTCGGGGTCGATGGTGATCTTGCGGGGCCGTCCAAAGGTCGTCACGGTGTAGGGTGACTCGGTGCCGGAGAGATCGATGCGGCGCTCTTCCGTCTTGCCCTCGGTATCGATGCGCAGCTCGACCGGCATCTTGAACAGATCAAGATCCTGCGTTACCGCGCCGACCGTGCGGAAGCCCTTGTTGGTGCTGAGGCGAAAAACAGAGAAGTTGCTGCCGAACTCCGGCGCGCCGGTCCCATCCAGCCACTGCGAGAAGAAGGGCGTCAGCTGCAGCTGCGACTGCGCCTCTGCAACGGTCTGTACATCGGCGGTGCGCACACTCTTGTCGATGTTCTGCGAGAGCACGCCTTTAAGAAAGGCCTTGAACTTGTCGTCGCCCATCTCCCAGCGCAGCATGTGGAAAACCATTGCGCCCTTGTCGAGCGTCATGTTTTGAAACTGAGGTGAGAACGGGTCGAGGCGGCCCAGCGTGGTGAGGGGCTCGGTGTCGTAGGCCAGTGCCGCGGCCTGGGTGTCAGTGATCGCGGTTTGGAGTGCCTGCTTGCCGTTGGCGTCCTCCACGTACATCAGTTCGGCGTAGCGGCTCATCCCGTTCGTGATCCACGCATCGTTCAGCGTGGCCGGCGAGACCTCGGAGCCCCACCACTGGTGCGCGAGTGTATTTGCCAGCAGCCTTACGCTGGCGCGCTCCGGCTTGACCGCGACCAGCTCTGGAGCCCAGGCCGCAGAGACGGCGGTTGGCGGGAGTTCCACCACGTTGATCGTCGGCGACTCAGCACCCCCGAACGTGTCAGTGAGGAACTCGAACTCCTTGCCGGTATTCGCGGCGATCTCCTGGGCTCGCGCCTTGTTAGCGTCTGTCACAAAGACGTGAATGTTCGGGGCATCCGGAGCGCTGATGGGCTGCAGGAACTTGCCGGCGACGATGGTCCCGGGAAAGCCGGTCCGGCTCCAGTTGAAGACGTATTCCGAGCGTCCACCGGCGATCTTGTGCTCACCGGTGAACCCGCTGCCCAGGGCGCGCTCGCCCGTGGGCACGGTGACGTGGATTTCGGCCGTGAAGCGATCCGTGAAGAGGCCGTTCATGGGGAACCAGCGGCCGGGATATAGCAGAAAGCTGACCGGGTCGGCCACTTGCGCGAAGTTCACGCCCTCGACGGGACTGGTGTCGGCGGAGGGTGCACCGGCGTAGGTGAAGGTCCAGGTTGCGGTCGTGCCTTTGGGGATCAGGTTAGCGGGGCTGATGCGCAGCGTGGAATCCGCGGTGTTGCGCTCAAAGGCGACGCTGGCGTTCGATCCGTCCGTCAGCTTGGTGACGAGCAACGCGTTATTCAGGCCAAAGGTGACGAGATTGAGGTCCTGCAGCGCGGTGAAGCTGACCGCAGCGGTAGCTGAGAGCTTGCCCGTGGCCGGATCTAGGTCGGCATGGATGACGTAGCCGGTGACGTCGATCTGGGGACGACCCGCGGGCGGCGCGGCATGCACTGCCACCGCGGAGAAGGTGAGGAGAAGCAGGGGACGGAGGCGCTTGAGCATGTGTGCGAGGACCTTGCAGCTCCATTGTCGGCCAAGATGTGCGGGAAGGCACGGCGAGGCGCGCGGATGTGCCGCTTTGTAGTTTAGACGTGTGAGCTGGCGCTTTGGATGAGGAGGTCCAGCACAGCGGTGGCGACACGCTCGATGGCTGTTTTGCCGGAAGCGTCGGGAGCCCGTAGTCGTTGGCGCACGTCGGCGAGGGCCTCCATCTGGCGTTCGCGCTCGGGGGTGTCCCGGAGCAGGGGAGCCAGCTCCGCCGCGACATTCTCCGCCGTGAAGCGACCCTGGAGGAGCTCGGGCACGATCCGCTTGCCGGCGATCAGGTTCACCATGGCGACAGGCAGATTGCCGCTGAGATCGCGCCGGGCGCGGAAGTCCTCGGGGTACTCGACCAGCTTTTTTGCCAGCGCAAAGGTGAGCGTGGAGACGCGGTAGACGACCACGAAGGGGTTGCCGATGACCGCTGCCTGCACCGTGGCGGTACCACTGGCGACGACCGAGGCGCGGGCGTGGTGCAGGGCCTCACGCGCGTCGGGAACGAGGGTCAGGCGCAGCGAGCGGGCCTCGGGACCCCAGTAGCGCAGGTGGTCGCGGTTGAGCTCCTCGATATAGGCGAGCAGGTCGGCAGAGCGAACCGTCGAGGCTACGGGAAGCAGGAACTCGTAGCGGGTGTGGGCCGCGGCGTCGGACGGCGTCCGCAGGTCGAGGCCGTTAAAGGTAATGCCCGCCGAGGCCGTGGCGATCAGGTCGCTCATCGCGAGCTCGTGCAGCACGGGGAGGTTGGCGCGGATCTCCTTCCAGCGGCTGCCAGGGAGCAGGGCAATCCAGGTCTTCTCCGGGTCGAGACTGTGTTCCGTCGCGTAGGCCTCGCGGGTGCCTGTGGGTAGCGGAAGCTCGGCGAGAGGATGGCCGACGAACTCGGCGTCCACATCACGGCTGCGATAGAAGGGCCCCTCGAAGGGAAAGATGACGAGCATGCGGTCGACGCGCCCCTGCACCCAGCGCAGGCGACCCCGCTTCCACGCCCAGAGCTGCGGGCTGACGAACCAGACGACAGGGACGCCCGCGCGGTGCAGGTGTTTGGCCAGACGGAAATTGACGTCCGGGAAGTCGATGAGCACGGCAACGTCGGGCCGCTCGGCACGGATGGAGCGCACCAGGCGGCGGTAGCTGGCGTAGATCCGCGGCACGTGGCGGAGGATCTCGGTGACACCCATCACGGCGACGTCCTCGGCGCGGACGACACGCTCCTGCCCGGCGGCTTCCATGGCGGTACCGCCGAGACCGGTGAAGGTGGTCCCAGGCAAGCGACCGCGCAGAGCGGCGATCAGCTCAGCGCCGTAAGCGTCGCCCGAGGCTTCGCCAGCAGACAGAAAGATGCGCGGACTGGACCTCGGGGAACGGATGCTTCAGTGTAGCCGGGAGACC
>CAXTVC010000096.1:0-1378 GCA_964247615.1 uncultured Acidobacteriaceae bacterium | reverse complement strand
ATGCTCGTGCGGAACGAGCCGGCTCGCAGGCAATCTCTCTCCGGTCATCCCCAGCGGCAGGTCGTGAGGCAGTTCCCGGGAGTCAGCGTATGCAGAGAACGAGAATCGCAAGATCAGTCGTAATCACCGGTGGAGCGCTCGCGCTGAGCGCCTCCCTCTACGCCCAAACGGCTCAGGAAGCCTCTGTCTCGCCCCAGGCAGCTGCAGCACAGCTGCGGTCCGACAGCGTGCCCGAGCAAGGAAGCGATGCCCAGCCTGCAGCGGAAACCTCCGTCTCGCAGGTACGCATCGTGCGTTTAAGCCAGGTGCGCGGGATTGTGCAAATGGACCGCAACACAGGCCGTGGGCTCGAGGCTGCCTTTGCCAACATACCGGTGGTCGCCGGGGCCAGGTTGCGCACGGGCGAAGGTGTGGCCGAGGTGGAGTTCGAGGACAACAGCTCGCTGCGGCTCGCACCGGATTCGGAGATCGTCTTCGGAAGACTTGGACGGAATGCTGCAGGCGGGACCGAAACGACAGTTGCGGTGACCAAGGGCTTGGTCTTTGTGGGTCTGGAGAAGACCAAAGGCAACCAGTTTGCGCTGACGGACGGCAAGGCTCGCGTGGAGCTGCAGCCGGGCGCTCACCTGCGCGTGAACGCGGACCAGCCGCAGATCGAGCTGGCGCTGTTTGACGGTACTGCGCAGGTGGAGCTGGGCGGTGCCGTTACAGCGCTCGCCAAGAGGCAGACTGTGACCCTGACCCCAGCTTCCCAAACCATCTCCAGCGTGGAGCACGGCACCGGAGCCACGGACTGGGATGAGTGGGACAAGAAAGAAATTGATTATCACAAAGCGAAGGCCAGCCTCGCGGGCACGGGTGGCTTTGGTCTCTACGGAGCCAATGACCTGGGCTATTACGGGTCGTTTGTGGACATGCCTGGCTGCGGCTCCATGTGGCGGCCGTACTTTGCCAGTGCAGCCTGGGACCCGTTTGCCAATGGTGTGTGGACCTGGTACCCCAGCGCGGGCTACTCGTGGGTGTCACCTTACCCGTGGGGCTGGCTGCCGTTCCATTCGGGCTCGTGGGCCTCGTGCGGATCTTCCGGTTGGGGATGGCGTCCGGGTGGCTCGTGGTATGGGCTGGGCAACACGCAGGCGTTGCGAATCGCCCGGCATCCCTTGCCGCATCCTGTACCGCCGGCGCCGGGCAGAAACTCCTCAACGCTGGTTCCGGTCAACATGAAGCAGCTAACCATGTCGGGCCCCACGCATAGCGACGGTTTCGCTTTCCGCAAAGACTCGGCAGGCTTTGGCGTCCCGCGGGCGGGGTTCGGCAATCTGCACAGCCTGGAGAACCATGTAGACCGGGCGGGTGTGGTGACGCGGTCACTTCCTGC
>CAXTVC010000095.1:0-12003 GCA_964247615.1 uncultured Acidobacteriaceae bacterium | reverse complement strand
AGATCCACCCCGAGTACCGCGGCAAACCCACCGCCGTCGTCGGCACCATGGCCGATACCGGCACCATCATCGCCGCCAGCTACGAATGCAAGGCCCGCGGCGTCAAAACGCTCACCAAGGTCGCCGAGGCCAAAGCCCTCATCCCCGACATCATCTTCGTCAACGGCTCGCACTCGGTTTACGCGAAGTTCTCGCATGACATTGCCGCGGCCGTTGAGCGCATATGCCCCGTCGCCCACACGCCCTCCATCGACGAGATGGTCTGCCAGCTGGTGGGCCGCGAGGGAGAACCGCCCCGCTCGCGACAGATTGCCCTCGCTATCAAGCAGGCCATCAAGGACGATGTAGGCGAAACCCTGCGCTGCTCGGTCGGTATGGCCCCCAACCGCTACCTCGCCAAGATCGCCTCGGACATGCAAAAGCCCGACGGCCTCATCGGCCTCCTACCCAGCCAGCTCCCCCGCGCTATCGCCCACCTCGAGCTCCGCGACCTCCCCGGCGTAGGCGCCCGCACCGAGGAGCGCCTCAACGCCAAGGGCATCCGCACCATGCCCGACCTCCTCGCGCTCGACCGCAACGGCATGCACAAGCTCTGGGACTCCGTCTGGGGCGACCGCCTCTATCACTGGCTGCGCGGCCACGCCACCGGCGACGACGGCGCCCCCGTCCCCAACGAAACACAGAAATCGCTAGGCCACTCCCACGTCCTCGGCCCCGATCACCGCTCACAGGATGGTGCCTGGGCCGTTGCGCACAAGCTCCTGCACAAAGCCACCATGCGCCTTCGCATGGAAGGCTTCCACGCCGCCACCCTCGCCGTAACGATCAAGTACTCCCTCACCCGCGAACAAGCCGCTGCCCTCTCCCGCGCATCGTCTCAGAGTGATGTGTCCTCTCGACCGGAGGTGCGGAGCACCGCAGCGGAGAGATCCGCGTCCGCCCCCGCCCATGCCAGGCAACCCAAAATCAAAAAACACACTTCCGGCATCACGCAAACCGCCTGGGGCATGGAGGCCCGCTTCCGCCCTGCACAGGACACCCTCACGCTCCTCGAAGCCCTGCGCGGCATCTGGGCCCAGCGCCCAAACGGCCCAGAACACCAAAAACCCTTCTTTGTCGGCGTAACCCTACGCAACCTGCTGCCCGACACCGAACTCCCCCAGACCCTCTTCGAAGAACCCGGCAACCGCAACCAGCTCAGCGCCACCATGGACAAGCTCAACCTCAAATTCGGCCACACCACGGTCCACTTCGCCGGCATGCTCCCCGCCCGCGACACCGCTCCCACCCGCATAGCCTTCACCCAGATCCCCGTCCAATACGGCGTCGAGTACATGTAAAGCAAATGTGGCTCACCTCAGAACAGGCTTTCGCTCGCTAGCGGGAAGGTTTACGCTGAATCCGCGTAAGTGCGCGACGCTCGAACGGAGCCCTGTACCGATGAAAGCTGCCTCCACCTGTATCGACGAAAGAATCAGGGAGCTTTCCGACTGGCGCGGGGAAACGCTCGCAAAGATCCGTGCAATGATTCACGCCGCACACCCGGCCATCATCGAAGAGTGGAAATGGCGCGGTGTGCCCGTCTGGTTCCACGAGGGCATCATCTGCACAGGAGAGACCTACAAAAGCATCGTCAAACTGACCTTTGCCAAAGGCGCTGCGCTGACCGATCCCTCGGGGCTCTTTAACTCCAGCCTCGACGGCAATGTCAGGCGCGCCATCGACATCCGCGAGGGCAATACCCTCGACGAGACCGCCTTCAAAGCCCTCATCCTCTCGGCCGTTGCTCTCAATCTGCAACGCACAGGCAAAGGAAGCCTCGGTAGCCACGGGGCTAAAGAAGCGATCAAGCCGGCACGTAAGTCAGCTGCACAACGTCCTCGTCCATAGCTTGAAAACTCTGTAAACGAAGGGAAGGCACAGGCCCCGCAAAATAAGGCTTCCCGGCACCGAGCACCTGCGGCCGAAAGTACAGCCGATATTCATCCACAAGACCCGCAACCGATAGGGCACTCGCAAGCTCTGCACCCGCAACGTCGATATCTCCCACGCGTTCGGCTTTAAGTCTCCGCGCAAAGTCAACGATCTCGCCGCGCACAAGTGTCGCGTTCGGACCAACCGACGTCGAAGATCGCGAAGCAACCCACTTCGGCTTCGCTCGCCACGCCCCGGCAAAATCCTGCTCGTCCTCGCCCCAATCCGGCCTCTCCTCATCCCAGGAGCGCATCACCTCGTACATGCGCCTGCCGTACAAGATCCCATCCAAACCGCGAACATGCTCGACAAAGTGCCGAAACACGATCGGACCAGGCGGCCCAAGCCGCAAATCCCCCGCAGGTCCATCGATATACCCATCAAGCGACTGCATCATCCCAAAAATAAGCCGGCCCATAGCGCCTCCTAACTAGGTCACCTTACCCTTAGGAAGGGTAAGGGCCTCGTCGAAAGTTGCCCGCGCCTTACGGTCACATCCGCCATCTGTGCAGAAGCGACGGGCCAATTCTCACAATGTGACTTGGCGAGACCGACTAGTTGTGGCTTATGCTTCCATGTGTCTAGGACGGGTTCATGAACAATGTAATCAGAGCGTTCGGAGTGATGCTCCTCGTGAGCTGCGGGTATACAGAAGGCTTACGGGCCCAGACGAGCGAGATGTCATCAGACCGTGCGCATCGCGATATGGCGATTCGCTGGCCTTCCGCTTACGACCCCTCCGTTGCTCCCGTTTTCAGCCACAACGAGTTGCTGATTCATACGGATTGCCACCGTACCTTCGCCCGGCTTGCCGATGCCACCGCCTGGCCGAACTGGCTTGTCATCGTCAAAGATGTTGCGAACGAGACGCCCGAGAAAACGGGCCAGGGCGCACTTTATCGCCTCAAAATCTTCGGTAGCCCGATCCAGTCCCGCATCGTCGAGTTTGAAGCGGACGGGCGCATAAGCTGGATTCCTTTTGGGGCGGACGAAACAGAGACCCGCCACGGCCATTACCATGCCTGGCATTTCGTCCCGCAGACTTCCAATTGCCTTGTCATCACAGAAGAGACCGGCATCGGGCCCGGAGATCGCAAGGATCCCGCCGCTGGTAGTCACCTCATGCATAAAGCGCACGAACTGTGGCTAGACAGCCTCCGGTACATCAGCGAACCATAAACGTGCCCGCCATCCAGGTCTACTCGCCTTGGTACCGGGAATGCGTTCTGAGGAGTTGAACGTCCTAACGCGGCCTCGACGAAGGCAGTCGCACAAGGAAGTAATGCCTGTGCGACTTGTAAATACTGATTCCTGCGTCCTGTTGGCCAAGTGACTAGAACCGGGTTCGGGCGCGAAGCGACCTATTCAGCGCCGAAAGCGGCACGAAGAACTGCTTCCTCGCGTCGAGCGCGAACGATCTGCAACGGAATGACCACAATCAGCAGCAGCATCGGCCACTACTGCGCGAGCACGAGCGAAAGCCCCATCAGCAGAAAAGGGCTCGCGAAGTAGATTGGATTCCGGATGCTTCTCTGGTTCATGCTCATTCGCTGCATGCGCATAATCCTCTTCGAACCCGGAGAGGGCGAAGGTGAAGGACATCCCAAACCTTGTCCCGCCTCGCATCCCGCTCACACCTACCGGGCATCACAGCAACAGAGCACGACAGAGAGGAGGCGACCGATGACAGCGAAGCATGGCCTACTGCGCGGCTCCAAGTTCAACATGCGTCATACGACGATCATTGAGCCCGCTTTGCCCTTCGTGCAGATGCTCAAGGCATCGCCAGCTGTGAAGAAGATCTCCCTTGGCGTGATCAAGCCCGTAACCGGCGGCCAGTCCCGTCACGGCGGGTCGTATCAGGTCAAAGCTCTTGTCCTGCCAACGGCTGTACGCTTCAGCTTCCGAGGTGGAAGCTCAGTGCAGCAGTTCCATGTATTTGGCCCGGACCTGAACCTGATCGCCAGCTTGGGAGCTGATTGGTCCTAAGCACCAAGGAAAGCAACAAGCTCCTTACCGCGGTGATTCTCCTGGCCCACCTATAGGTCTACTCGTTGACCTCGACGCCTAGAATCACGCACATGTCGTCTTCTCGGGATACGTCTCCCGCTGCCACACAACGCTTCGACACCGTCGACCTCCTTCGCGGCCTCTCGATCCTCGCCGTAGTCCTGCACCACACCATGCTGCGCCTTTGGTTCTCTGGCTACCGCATGCGTCCCCGCATCCCGCACATGCTCGACCGCACGCTCTTCTGGAACGGGCAAAACGGCGTGACCGTCTTCTTCGCCATCTCCGGCTTTCTGATCACGCTCACCTCGCTGCGCCGCTTCGGCGGCTTGGCCGCGATGAAGCCACGCGTGTTCTATCGCATACGCTTTGCCCGCATAGCGCCCCTGCTTCTGCTCGTTGTCGGCGTGCTCACTGCACTGGCCCTGGGGCATGTAGAAGGCTTTCTGTTCACTCACAAGCACGCCCCGCTTTGGCGCGCCGTGTTGTCCGCGCTCACCTTTCATCTCAACTGGCTCGAAGCCCGCTACGGCTATCTGCCTGCCAACTGGGACGTCCTCTGGTCACTCTCCATCGAAGAGATGTTCTATCTCTTCTTCCCGCTCGTCTGCCTGCTCTGCCTGCGCTTTCGTCGTGGCCTGCCGCTCTTCCTCTTCGTCCTGTTCGCCTTTGTCGCCATGGGCCCCTTCGCCCGCAGCGTCTGGACCGCCAACGAGATCTGGCAGGAAAAAACCTATCTCGGCGGCATGGATGCTATAGCGCTCGGCTGCCTGACAGCGCTGCTGGCAGACAGCCTCTCCAGACGCGACGGCGGAGCATGGCCCCTCACGCACAAACGTCTGCTTCTCGGCTTGCAACTGGCCGGCGCTGTAAGCCTCCTCATCATCGCGCTGGGCCCGGGCTGGTTCTGGAAGCTGATTGAGACAAAATACGAGATCTACGGCACGGAGATCGCCTTCGCCACCTGCCTCGTTATGCTCGGCAGCGTCCTGCGTCAACCCACCATCCAGCGCGGCATCCTGTCACGCCTCACCGCACCGCTCCGGTGGTATGGCCGTCACAGCTACGAGGTCTATCTCAGCCATGAGTTCCTCGTCATCTGGATCGTCGCGTTGTTTCTGCGACTCCACCCCAATCCGAACGGAGAAAAGCTCGCCGCCTACCAGCCACCGCTTGCGCACATGGCCCTCTGGTTTCTCGCGGTCCTCGCCCTGACAGTGCCCCTCGGCTGGATGCTCGCCCGCTTCTTCGCCGAACCCCTCAACCGCAAGCTCCGCGGCGCACGCCCACCCCGGCAACTACGTCAGGACGTCCCAGGAGAAGAAAGCATGTGGAGCACATCATCGTAGGGTGCTACGCAAGCAAAGGCACGCTGCATGGCACGCCGCCTAACGCTTCTTCCACAACGCATACACCTTCTGCATGCGCGGGTCGGTGAACAGCTTCACGCACAACTCACGCTCAACAGGCCCCGCTACAACGCAATGCAGATCGGTGCGTCGCGCAATTTCTTTCGCCGGAATGGAGATTTGCGAAACGAACCGCCCCGCATCGGCAATCGTGGCACCGAACACCAGCCGGTCCAGCCCCGACCAGAGCGCGCAAGCCATGCACATGGCGCACGGTTCGCAGGTCGTATACAGCGTATAGCCCTGCAGGGAGGCCGAGCCTGACGCCGCTGCCAGCTTGGCACAAGCCAATCGGATGGTCAGCGTCTCCGCGTGCGCGCTTGGATCATGGTCAGGCCCCACACGATTCACCGCGCGCATCAGCCGTTCGCCTGTAGCCGTGCTCACAATCGCCGCGCCAAATGGCATCGGGTGATCCGTGCTGAGCGTCTCCGCCGTGAAGCTGGCCAGGGAGCGCATCCGCTCATGGTCAGCTGCCGTAACACCCTCTTCTTCAGCCAAAGCAGGTGCGCGTAAGGAGCTTGCGCCTAGGCAGGCCAAGCCGGATTGCACCAGAAAACGTCGCCGATCCACGCTCATGCGGGGATCATACAGCCTGCTGTTTTCGAGAAGACAAGCTCTTTCATTAACGCGCGCTGGAAGACAATGGGACGAAGCTCACCCTTAAACTCCCCCAACTCAAAACTCGAAACTCAACGGACACACTCAAAATCCCCGACCGAACCAAACGCCATGGCCATTCCCTCCTACCTTCCAAACCCCGTTTACGCGGCGTTGACAGCAGCCGACGCACCCTTCGCCTCGATCAACGGCCTTGCACGGCGCTTTCCACCGGACATGATCCCCTTCGCCGCTGTTCCCGAACCAACGGCGGAAGCCCTTGCGGATCTCGTGCCATTGCTCACGCCCGGAGAAGAGATCTATCTCACCACGGACGACGGCCAACACCTTGAGCCTGTGATGGAACTGGAACTCGTCTCAACATTACCCGGTCTGCAGATGCGCTTTCCCCTCACGCAACTACCTGACGAGGACGATGCCCTGGTCGTCCGACTCACGAGCGAACACACGCCGGAGATGCTCGACCTGAAGGCCCGCGCCTTTCCTGGCTTCTTCGGCCCGCGGGCCCCGGAGCTCGGGCACTTCTTCGGTATCCGCGATCGGCAGACAAATCGACTGGTAGCCATGGGCGGCGAACGGCTCGCCACGCACACCGACCGCGAGGTCTCCGCCGTCTGCACCGACCCGGCGTATGCCGGTAAGGGCTATGCCGCACGCATCATCCGAGCCGTGCTGCGCCACCAGGCCGACCTCGGCACGCGCTCCCTGCTCCATGTCACCGCAGCGAACAGTCGCGCCATCTCGCTCTATAAGTACCTGGGCTTCGAGACAACCGGCTCCATCAATTTCACCAAGGTTCGGCGTCGCATCTGACCCGCAACGAACAGCGAGGGTTTCCAGGAGATATTCCGCAGCAGGAAGCACCACGGCTTCAGCCCCTGAGGTCGGCCAGGCTCATCTTCTGCAGCGTCCGAGGCCACAGCCACGCTCGTCAGGAAACGCCAAATCGCCACGAGCGGCTACGCCGCGACACTTCACGCAAACCATACGTCCTACCCGGGCAGTACAGTTTGAAAGCAAGCCGTCACGAGCGCGGCGTATCCGGAAACCCTCGCCAAACATCTCTTCTTCCGAGGTCATCGCCTTTGTCCTTCTCCGTACCCGTCCTGCCCTTCTGCTTGGCCGCGGCCTCCATGCTCCTCGCCGCACGCGCTTCGGGGCAGGCCCCCAGCGTCACGCGGGACATCCCTTACACCACGGACGTCACGGGGGCCTATAACGCGGACCTCTACCAGCCACCCACGCCCGGCCTGCATCCGGCCCTCGTCATGATTCACGGCGGCAGCTGGCGCTCCGGCCACAAAGAAGAGCTCCGCCGTCTCGCCACCGATCTAGCCAGCCACGGCTACCTCTGCTTTTCGATCGACTACGACACCCACCCCCGCTCTTTCCCTACTTCCTGGCAGGAGTCCCGCGCTGCCCTCGCCTTTCTGCACGCCCACGCCGCCGAGTACCGCATCGATCCTCATCGCATAGCCGTCCTCGGCACCTCCGCCGGTGGCCAGCTCGCGGCCTTGCTGGCCGTAGCGCCCGAAGGCCCCGCCGCTACCAGCCTGCCCGTCCAGCAGCCCGCTGTCTCGCCCTCACCCACTCCCGAAAACTTGCCCGTCGCAGCCGCGGTCCTCTTCAACGGCGGCTACGATGCCCACCCCCACGCCTACGTCCTGCGCCGCTACCTCGGCGGCTCCTGCGAGAAGATCCCCGACATCTGCACCGACGCCTCACCCGACACCCACGTCCACCCCGGCCTTCCTCCCATCTTTGTCGGCCACGGCACCCACGACCGCCTCATCCCCTACTCCCAGGCCACAACCTTCATCAGCCTGCTGCAGGCGGCGGGCAACCCTGTAACGCCCTTCCCCGCCAAGGGAGCTGGCCACAGCTACTGGCGCAATCGCCACTGGTACGACAAAAACCTCGTCGCCACGGAAGCCTTTCTCTCCGGCTCCTTCGCTGCGCAGTGACCGTGTCGCTCCTCACAACAGCCTCATTTCTTCGCCTTCCATTCGCCCTTTGATTTACACTGACCTCCCGGTATTGCCTTCACCGGCGTGGTGCCGAGGACTCGCACCCAATAGAAAACGCTGCATCCAACACCGCACGAGGCCCCAACGATATGCCGACTTCCCGCTTCGCCGAGCAAACCCGAGTTCCCCTCCCAGGCAGCGATCGCAAGCCCTTCACCTCCGAGAACAATCCCCGTCTCCCCTTCGCCACCCCGGACAAGACCCCAACGCAGGTCACCCACGAGGGCGAGCACGTCACCGTCTCGATTCTGGTGCGCCGCAAGAATCCCATCGATCTCGCAGCACTCGACGGGAGCCGCCTGACGCATGAGGAATTCGAGGTCCAGCACGGCGCTGACCCGGATTCGGTCGCCCTCATCAAGGCTTTCGCGGCCGAATACCACCTCCAGGTAGACCCCGAACTGGAGCCGGCACGCGCCACCGTTCAGCTCACCGGCTCAATCGAGAACCTCCAGAAAGCCTTCGGTACCGCGATCGAGTCCCACGCGACGAAAGAAGGTAAACTCCGCGTTCGCAAAGGCCCGCTGACCCTGCCCGAAGAGCTCGCGCCGCACGTCCGCGCCGTACTCGGCCTCGACAACCGCCCGCAGGCGAAGCCTCACTTCCGCATTGCCCACCCCCGAGCCACAAACGCCTCTTACACGCCCGTCCAGGTTGGCCAGGCGTATGGGTTTCCGAGGGGCAGTGCCGCCGGCCAGACGATCGGCATCATCGAACTTGGCGGCGGCTTCGCCACTTCCGATATCGAAACCTACTTCCGCGGCCTCAATCTCACCCCGCCCACCGTCAACGCCATCTCTGTCGACAAAGCCAAGAACGTCCCCGGCAAGGACCCGAACGGGGCCGACGGCGAAGTGCTCCTCGACATCGAGGTCGCCGGCGCAGTCGCCCCGGGCGCGGCCCTTGCCGTCTACTTCGCCCCTAACACCGATCAGGGCTTCCTCGACGCCATCACGACCGCCGTGCACGACACCGCCCGCAAGCCATCCGTGATCTCCATTTCCTGGGGCGGTCCCGAATCCTCCTGGACCGAGCAGACCCTCACCGCCATGGATCAGGCATTTCAGGCCGCCGCGACGCTCGGCATCACCGTCACCGTCGCCTGCGGAGACAACGGCTCCACCGATGGCGTGACCGACGGCGCCAATCACGTCGACTTCCCCGCCTCCAGCCCGCATGTGCTTGCCTGCGGCGGCACCAACCTCCGCCTCGCCAACAATGCAATCACCAGCGAAACAGTGTGGAACGAGCTCACCGCGAACGAGGGCGCTACCGGCGGCGGCGTTTCCACCTTCTTTGCCAAACCTGCCTGGCAAGCCAACGCCAACGTCCCTGCGCCCACCGGGAGCACCGGCGGCCGCGGCCTGCCGGACGTCGCCGGCGACGCCGACCCCACCACCGGCTACATCGTCCGCGTCGACGGGCAAAGCAGCGTGATTGGCGGCACCAGCGCCGTTGCCCCGCTCTGGGCCGGCCTCATCGCCCTGGCTAACGCCACAAACAGCAACACGGCCGGCTTCGCCAACCCGACTCTCTACGCGGCACAAGAAGCCTCAACCTTCCACGACATTACCTCCGGCAACAACGGCGCCTTTCAGGCCGCGCCAGGCTGGGACCCCTGCACCGGTCTCGGCTCCCCCATCGGCACCGCAGTAGCTGCCGCCCTCAAAGGCGCAGGCCCCACCACGCCAACCACCCCCACCTCACCAACAAGCCCGGGCCACCACAAAAAGCACCACCACACCAACTAAACCCTTGCAACAGCGAGGACGGCCACCACCGTCCTCCTACCCCTCAAACCCGTGGCGTACCTTAGCGTTCTTGGCGTCCGTAGCGTTGGTCTTTCAAACTTCCGACGCACACCGAAGATGACAATCGTCACCCCACTCTCCTGACACCCGGCACTCCCTTCGCCTCCCGTCGCAGCCGATACTTACTCCTGTTATCGGCAAACAGGAGCAAAACTTGAGCGCCTTTTCTCAAACATCCACCGCATCCACCGCTGAGCTCGTCGGCGTCACCAAGCGCTACGGCAATGGCGTCCTCGCCCTAGACGATCTCTCCCTCGCCCTGCATCAGGGGGAGATCGTCGCTCTGCTGGGCCCCAACGGCGCCGGCAAGTCCACCGCCATCAAGCTCCTCATGGGACTGGCCGCGCCCTCCGCCGGCCAGGTTCGCATCTTCGGCCTGAACCCCCGCCACAATGCCAACCGTCTCCGCACTGGGGTCATGCTGCAGGTCGGCAAGGCGCCCGAGACCCTGCGCGTTCGCGAGCATCTCGACCTCTTCCGCGGCTACTATCCCGCACCGCTTCCGGTCGCCGAGCTCACCCGCATCGCAGGCCTTGCGGGCCTCGAAGATCGCATGTTCGGCCAGCTCTCCGGCGGCCAGAAGCAGCGCGTGCTCTTCGCGCTGGCCCTCGCCGGCGACCCGGACCTCATTTTTCTCGACGAGCCTACCGTCGGCCTCGACATTGAACAGCGCCGCATCCTCTGGACCGAGATTCGCGGCCTCGCCGCCCGCGGCAAGACGGTCCTGCTCACCACCCATTACCTCGAAGAAGCCGACGCACTCGCCTCCCGCATCGTCGTCATCAACGGCGGCCGGCTTGTCTGCCAGGGCACGCCCTCCGAGGTCAAAGGCTACGCCGCCAGGGGCAACGCAGGCCTGCCAACCGAGCCGCTGCCCCACACCTCATCCACCAGCTTCCCGGAAAGCAGCTTCCCCGTCGGCATTATCCCCCCGCAGAACCTGCCCGGAGGGCAAGCCGTAAAGCTCATCCGCTGCACCACCTCGCTTGGTCGGGCCCACCTGCAACACATGCCGGGCGTCCTGGGCGTCGATCATCCGCCACGCGAGCTCGACTCCAGCCTCCAACTCCCCACCACTGTCACCACCACGCAACCCGAAGCGACGCTCCGCCAGATGCTCGCCCTGGACGCGAACCTCTCCCATCTGGAAGTCGCCAGCCCCGCCCTCGAAGACGCCTTCCTCGCCCTCACTCGCTCCGCGACGCTCTAGTCCGCACCGCCACCTGACCGCACCAGGAGATCCCATGGCCGCCAGCACACTTCCACTTTCCTACCGGAGCCGCAACACCCCCGCCCACACCGCGCGGCTCTACTTCCGTGAGGCTCGGTATGAGTTCGTGCGCTCCATGCGCAACAAGGGCTTTTCCCTCGCCATCCTCGGCTTCCCGACCATGTTTTACCTGCTCTTCGGCGTCGCCAATCGCGGCGAAACCATGCACACCGGCCAGAATGTCGCCAAGTATCTGCTCGCCGGCTATGCAGGCTTCGGCACCGTCGGGGCCGCACTCTTCGGTATCGGCGTGGGCATGGCCTTTGAGCGCACTTCCGGCTGGCTCGACCTCAAACGCGCCAGTCCCATGCCGCCGCTCGCCTACCTGCTCGCCCGCTGCGCCATGGCCGTTGTGTTCAGCCTCCTTATCGTCAGCCTGTTGTGCGGCATCGGCGTCACCCTCGCCGGCGTCCATCTCACCTTCGCCGAGTACGGTCGTCTGCTTGCGACCGCGTTCTTGGGCTCAGTCCCCTTTGCCGCCATGGGCCTCATGCTCGCCATGATGCTGCCACCCAACAGCGCACCAGGCATCGTCAACATGCTCTATCTCCCCATGAGCTACGCCTCCGGGCTCTGGATCCCGGTCGCCATGCTGCCCAAATTCGTGCAAGGCATCGCTCCCTGGCTGCCCACCTATCACCTGGCGCAACTCATGGTGCACGCGGTAGGCTACGGTGCACCCGGCGACAAAATCTTCACCCACATCACCGCCCTCGCCGGCTTCACCTGCCTCTTCCTGGGCGCCGCCTGGATAGCCTTCGCCCGCACAGAAGAAGCCTAGGAACGTTTAAGGTTCTAGCTCTTTTCACTACTCACTACTCACTTTCCCTCACTCCTCACTCCTCACTCCTCACTCCTCACTCCTCACTCCTCACTCCTCA
>CAXTVC010000094.1:0-12121 GCA_964247615.1 uncultured Acidobacteriaceae bacterium | reverse complement strand
GGCGAGTTCGGCGACGAAGACATGTGGGCCATGGTGAACTACATGCGCCATCTCCCCAAGGCAGGCTCCCTGGGCGACCCCGCTGTCTATGGCGGCACCAGCGGCACACGTACAGACTGACTCGACACGTACAGCAAACAAGATGAGGGGCACACGATCACTCGTGTGCCCCTCGTCTTTCGCCTCTTCTAGAAGCTGTACTTGGCCGAGAACTGCATCTGCCGCGGTTGCGTCAGCAAGGCATTCGGTCCGCCGGTATACACACCGAAGTTGGCGCTTGTACCGTCATTCTGCAGCGGGCTCTGGCTTCCCGAGTTCTGCGAATTGAAGCGATTGGTATTCAACACGTTGAACACCTCCGCAGAGATCCGCAGTTCCTGCTCACGCCATGTGCGGAATGACTTTGCCAGCCCATCATCCAGTGATAGATAACCGTCGGCACGGAAGTTGTTGCGCTGCCCCGTCTCCCCAGGATAGGCAAAGCGCAGATTCGCGCGTGCCTGGTTTGAGGTGATGCCTTTCAGGGTCGTCTCGCTCTGCGTAGCCTCATCGTAATGATGCCCACCGGTCGGGATGGGTCCGGTCTGCACCATGAAGCTCGAGAAGGCAAAGTTGGTGCCGTAGGTATTCGCTGCAACGGCGCTGAAGGGGAAACCTGTGCTGTAGTGAACAACACCATTCAGCTGGAATCCACCGATGAGGCGATCGACCCATCCACCACGGTTCAGAAACGGTGCGCCATGTCCGAAGGGCAAGGGCATCGTGTAGTCGGCCGTGACATTGTGCCGCACGTCGAAGTCGGAGACACCATACATCTGGTTTTGGCCGAAGGTGTTGATGATGGCACTTCCATACAGCACCCGCTCGGGATCGGAACCTTCATCCATCGACTTCGCATACGTGTAATTCAGGTCGTAGGTCAGGCCATACTTCAGAGCCTGCCGCACCGAGAGCTGCAGAGCGCTGTAATTGCTCGTCCCAATTGTGGACTGCGCATAGATCGAGGACGTCTGCGGGTAGAAGAAACGGAAGCTCTGCCCGCCCGGAGACGTCGTGGAGTCGGTATCAGCCTGGAAGAGTGTGTTGGTCTCGTTGCCGCGATTCTCCGCAAATGAAGCGTAGTAAGCCTGTGCGCCCTTATACCCATCATGGGTGAAGTTCGGGAACACGTTATGAAAGTAGCCGCTGTCCGCCACCGTGGCCGGATCCACGCCAGCATCCACCATTTTGCTAAACGCAGTCGCAGCCTGGAAGTACGTCTGGCCACTGGCAGGATCGGCAAAGTTCGTCGGCTGAGCAACGTCTAGATTTTGCAGCAGGTGCCGTCCAAGCCGTCCCACGTACGAAGCGGTCACATCGAGGCTATGCGGAAACTGGTGCTCCACTGTCAGGTTGAACGTCTCTGCATACGGCGTCTTCTGCACGTCGTTGATGCTCGCGTCAAAGCTGAACGGCTGCTCGGCCGGCGTGTAAGGCAGCGCCACCGAGCCATTGGCTGCGGCGCCATTCAGTGCCGTCGGAATCGATGGAACATCATGGTAGCCCGTGAAGCGCGGGTTGGTGTTGATATCCCCCGTCAGGTAGTTCACAAACGAGGCAGACAGCCCAAACAGGGATTGCTGATTTGACTGGTACGAATCGATGACAGCCTGCCCGAAGTGGTCATACGACAAGGCAAAGCCGCCACGAACCGCCGTCTTGTTATCCACCGTGGAGTATGCAAACGCGATCCGCGGCGCGAAGTTCCCCTTCTGGGGCGTCCAGAAGTTTGGCTGGCCGTTCGCTGAACCAGCCGCACGGAAGCTTACATCCGTCGTGTACGCCGAGCCAGATGCAGCGGCAGAAGCGCGGCTGTTCAGGAAGCTGTTCAGCGAGACAGCCGGTGCAATCTGCTGTCCGTTCTTCTCATACGGCACACCAAGGTACACATAGCGCAGACCAAAGGTGAGCGTGAGCCGCTCCGTCGCCCGCCACTGGTCCTGCACAAAGTATTCCTGCTCCAGGTTGCGGTAGGTGTAAGTGGGGACGTGATCGATCGGCGTTAACGTGTTGTTGGACAGCCCCAGCTCAATACCCGCATTGGCTTCTTCAATCACGCCAGTGTTCGCAATGATCGCCGAGTTATAGAAGTTCTGAAAAGAACCGGAGACTGTGCCGCAGTTCGGGCACTTGAACTGCGCGGGATCGAGCGTTCCTCCCTGGTATCCGCCCTGGTTCGCAATTGCCGCCGTCGCCAGGAGGTTCGGATTCACCGACGCCGAAGAGATCAGCGGTCGGTCGAAGTACTGACCATTGGAGATGAGGTAGATGGACGTGCCAGCCTGCAGCACGTGCCGTCCTTTGACAAACGTAAACTCGTCTTCAAAGTCGTTGGTCAGAACCTTATAGATGCTGCTGGTTGTCGTCGCCTCGAGATTGTTGAACGCCCCGAAGTTCACATAGGGCTCAGTCGCCGTGCCCCGCGACGCGCTCCCCAGCCGCGTCAAACCATAACGGAAATTGTTCGTCAGCCGATCGTTGATCGTCCAGATATGACCGGCGGCAATGCCCTTATTATTGCCAAAAATGTTCGAAGGAGCAGGCAGCCCAGGGAACTGGAGCGCCCCAGCCTGGTTATCGCTCTGCAGGTTGCCGCGCACAAAAACGGTCTGCTTGGGCGTCACGTTCCAGTCAAGCCGCGCGACATTGGTGATCTGGTGCAATGGTGCCGGCGACGTGAAATTGAACGTGCCCGTGTTGTACCCATCGCCCGTGGCATTCGAGTTCGCCAGCGGAAACTGCTTGAAGTAGGCAATCGCGGCCGCATTGGTCGAAGGTGCCGCGCAGTTGGAAAGATCGGCGGCACAGTTCGGATCATTTGCCCGCCCATCCAGCTGGGCAATATCAGCAGGTGTCAACGTCTTCAGCGTCGTGCCGTTCTGGCAGGTAGCCGCCGTCGGACAGGCCTCGTACGTCACGTTCCCTGTAACCAGGCCTCCCCCACCCAGCGTTGACGGCACGGTCTGGCTCACCAGAATGCTGCTTGCCTGCTTGAAGCCTTCGTAGGCTCCAAAGAAAAAGAGCTTGTCCTTCTTGATCGGCAAGCCCAGCGATCCGCCATAAGTGTGTTGCAACACCTTGGCCGCGATGTTCGGCTGCCCTGAATTTAACTGGGCCTGCTTGTTGAACCAGTTATTGGAGGTTGTTCCCGGATCGCGATAGAACTCGTACGCCCGGCCATGGATCTCGTTCGTTCCGCTTCGCGTAATCAGCGAGACCTGCGCACCCGAGGACCGTCCCGCATCCGCATTGGCGTTCGTCGTTGTTACCCGAAATTCCTGCACGGATTCGCGCGTCGAGCGCAGCGCTCCGTTAAACGCATACCCAAAAATCTGATCGTTATTGTCCACGCCGTCCAGCGTCAGGTTCGTCTGGTCCTGCCGCGCCCCGTTCACAATGCCGGTACGCGTGTCCTGGTTCAGTCCGCCTGTTTGTGCACCGCTGTCCAAAGCCAGAACACCCGGCTGAAGCGACAAAAGGTACGTCACGTTGTTCGCAAGATACGGCAGATTTTGGATCTGAAGGCTGTTGAAGGCCTTGCCCAACGTCGCATCCGTGGTGTCCAGCTGCGCCAGGCTCGTCTGCACCTCCACAACCTCGTTGCTCCCGCCAGGCGTCAGCATGAAATTCAACTTGGCTGGCGTGGAAATCAGTAGCTCCAGCTTCTCCAATCGCTCAGAGAAGCCAGCGGCAGAGACGCGCACCTCATACTTCCCCGGAGCCAGCTGCTCAAAGGAAAACTCCCCTTTGGAGCGCGTATCCGTGCTCTGCACATTGCCCGATGCACCGCTGATCAGCGTGATTTTTGCACCCGGCAGCAGGGCGCCCGTGGTGTCGGTCACCGTTCCCGAAACGGAGGTGGTGTTGGTCTGCGCTGGCAGGAGCGCCGCAAACAAAGTGACCAACAACAAGAGCAAAAGGCGGTGCAAACGACTGGACATTCTTTCTCGCTCCGGAAATGGGAGTAGGCAGGAACCCGCACACGTGCCCAAAGGCAGGTATGGCTTTTTTGAAGCTGGGCAATGTGCTCTGTGTGTGTCCCTAAAGTAAAGAGATCATCCGCATCTCTGCGGCTCCATGGCATCTGCCTATGGTGGCTATAGGCTGGCTGCGCAACTCCGTTCATGAGCACGCGGCAAAGCCGGGCAGATCAACCCTGGGCTTGCCGCGCTAAAATAGCGCCACCGAGATGCTTTCTCTTCGCTGCCACCGGCTCCTGCGGGTCGTCCTGTCCACCCTTGCGCTGCTGAGTTGGCCTGGCACAGCCAGTGCTGCCACCAAGACTTCCCTGCAACGCTCCGACGAAGCCCCTCAGGTAGTCACCTCAACCACGGGCAAAACGGAAGTCGGCGTGCTCGGGGGGGCGGAGTACCGCATCGATGTGCCCGCCGCATGGAACGGCTCGCTCGTCGTCTGGTACCACGGCTACTCGGAGCATGGCACGACATTTCACATCACCGAACGCGTCGGCGGCGATCTCCAGAACTTCCTCGACAGGCACTACGCGGTCGCGCAAAGCGCCTACTCCGAGCCAGGCTGGGCTTTACAGCAGGCCTACCCGGAGACCGAGGCGCTCCGCCACTACTTCGACCATAAGTACGGTCATCCGAAAGAAACCTATGTCGTCGGCGGCTCCATGGGCGGTGCGCTCGTCATGATCACACTGGAGCTGAACCCGAAGCCCTATATGGGCGGCCTGGATCTCTGCGGCGCCGTAGGTCCCACCTTCGCCTCCTTTGACCGGCGCTTTGCCTTCAGGGCTGCGTTCGATCACTACTTCCCCGGCATCATGGGATCCCTTGTGCCGGTGCCGGTGGACTACGACGATACCCTCGCCGTGCGCCAGCGCATCGGGGCTGCTCTGAAACTAAACCCGGCAGCCGCGGATGAAATCAGGGAGCTGATGGGCCTGCACAACGATGCGCAGGTGGCTCGCGATATCTCCTACTTCACCTTTGTGATCGCCGACCTGCAGCGGCGGGCGGGTGGCAATCCCTTTGATAACCGCAACTGGATCTACTCGGGCGCCAATGCCACGACCAGTGCTGCAGACGAGGAGCTCAACGCCGCCGTGCGACGCTACCCCGCAAACCCCAGGGCCCGCGATTACCTCGTACGGCACTACACCCCCAGCGGTCGGCTCGGCCGGCCCATGCTGGCCGTCCACACCATCTTTGATCCCTACATCCCGCCCACTCTGTTGACGCTCTACAACGAAATGGTCGAAGGGGCCGGTCAGGGGGAGCACCTCGTCCAGCAATATGTGCCCCGCGACGGCCACTGCGCCATCACCTCTGAGGAGGTAGGGCGGGCCTTTGACGAGCTCGTGACCTGGACACACGGTGGGCCGCGCCCGGTACCGGGCCTGCTGCGTTAGCCGGATAGGCAACTAAAGTTCTTCCCATAAACGCCCGATATAATGAACTATGGGATATCTCCAAACGGAGGGGTCTGGCTCCCGGAGCCCGAACGGCGGGCCTGACCGTCTGCCTGCGCCGGAAACCAGCGACTCCGGGATGCGCATGGAAGCCGCCCTTCCCACGCCGATTCATCCCACAACGCCGCCCGGGCGACCTTCTCTCTCCTTGGACGGCCCATCCGGTACGTTCTCGCCGGCTCCCCCACTGCCGTCCTCCATGGACGCGGGCAGCCCGGCTAACGTGGGCCCGGCCTCGGTAGGACCTGCGTCGGACACCGCAGACCCATTGCACCTCGAGCAGCGCTTCGAGACGGTACTGTCGACGCTGCGCACCCACCGGCCGCACGACGACCACGACCTCGTTCGCGCGGCCTGGACCTTCACACAGCACCAGCACGAAGGACAAAAGCGAGCCTCGGGCGAGCCCTACATTGTGCATCCCCTGGAGGTCGCGCAGGTGCTCGCCGAGCTCAAGATGGACGGCACGGCGATTGCAGCCGGCCTTTTGCACGACGCCGTCGAGGACACCGACGTCACCGCGGCAGAGATCTCCAAGCGCTTCGGCGAACAGGTTGCACACATCGTCGACGGCGTCACCAAGCTCGACAAGATCAAGTTCGCTAACCGCGAAGACCATCAGGCCGAGAACATCCGCAAGATGCTGCTGGCCATGGTCACCGATGTGCGCGTGGTCATCATCAAGCTGGCCGACCGCCTGCACAATATGCGCACCCTGGAGCACCTGCGGCCCGAAAAGCAGGCGCGCATCGCCCGGGAGACCCTGGACGTCTACGCCCCATTGGCTCATCGGCTCGGCATGGGTAAGCTCCGCGGGGAACTCGAAGATCTCGCCTTCCGCTACGTCGATCCGCTCGCGTATACCAAGCTCACCGACGAAGTGGATTCCCTCCGCGGCGAAGGCGAAGCCTTCCTCGATCGCATCGTGGCGACGCTCGATGTCAAGCTGCGCGAAGCAAACATCAACGCCCGCGTGGAGTCCCGCATCAAGCGTCTCTACTCCATCCAGCAGAAACTCAACCTCCATTCCATCCCCGTCGACCAGGTCTATGACCTTTTCGCTGTGCGCGTGATTACGCAGAGCGAGGGAGACTGTTACGCCGTTCTCGGCCTGCTGCACTCCGCCTGGCGTCCCGTCCCAGGCCGCTTCAAAGACTTCATCGCGATGCCGCGGCCCAATCTCTACCAGTCCCTGCACACCACACTGATTGCAGGCGGTGGCCACCAGTTCGAGGTGCAGATCCGCACCGAGGATATGCATCGCGTTGCCGAAGAAGGCATCGCGGCCCACTGGAAATACAAAGCCTCCGACTCCGTCAGCGCCAAGGACGAGCAGCGTCTCGCCTGGGTACGCCAGCTCATGGAGTGGCAGCGCGAGATGACCGACCCCAACGAGTTCATGTCGACGCTGCGCATCGACCTGTACCCGGAAGAGGTCTACACCTTCACGCCCAAGGGCAAGGTGATCGTTCTGCCCAAGGACGCAAGTCCGGTCGACTTTGCCTACGCCATTCACACCGATGTGGGCCACGCCACCACCGGCGCCAAGGTCAATGGGCGCATCGTTCCTCTGCGGTCCCGCCTGCGCAATGGCGATATCGTCGAGATCCAGACCCAGACCGCCCACGCACCCTCACGGGATTGGCTCAGCTTCGTCAAGAGCTCCCGCGCACGCAACAAGATCAAGCACTGGCTCAATGAGAATCAGCGAGCCCGTGCCATCGAGATCGGCAAGAAGCTGCTGGAGCGCGAGGCCCGCAAGTTCAAGCTCGCGCTGAGCCGTTTTGGCACCGCGGACTTCGACCGCGTCGCCGGCGAGTACGGCCTGGGTGGCGAGCAGGATCTGCTTGCCGGCATCGGCTTCGGCAAGTACTCCACACGCCAGGTACTCAACAAGCTGGAGCCGGGTACCACCAACGCCGGATCCACTGAAGCCACGGCTGAAGAAAGCCCGGTGAGCAACGCGCTCTCGCACATGAGCGAGGCCGTAAAGCGCGTCTTCTTCGGCAAGGGCTCCGAGAGCCTGCAGGTGGAGGGTCAGGATGATCTGCTCGTCTATCGGGCACGCTGTTGTAACCCCATTCGAGGCGAAGAGATCATCGGCTACGTGACACGCGGCAAAGGCGTCGCCGTTCATGCCCGCAGCTGTCCCAACGTGCAGAATCTCCTCTACGAGGCAGACCGTCGCATCGAGGTCGAATGGTCCAACGGACCCACGGCAGCGACCAATGCCAACGGAAGCCCCAAACCAACAACCTATCCGGTCAAGCTCACCGTGCTGGTCGACGATCGAGCCGGTCTGCTCAAGGAATTTGCCGCCATCATCTCTGAGGACGGTACCAACATCCGCAGCGTCGACACGCGGCCCACCGAAGACGGGGAGATGCACGTCGACTTCGTCATTGAGACAGTGGACGTGCGCCATCTGACGCGCTTGCAACAGAATCTGCGCAAGGTGCCAGGTGTTCGAGACGTGCATCGCGTACAGAAGGTTTAGCTTCCCGGCATTCCCCCGAACAAGGATGGTAAGGCTACCATGGTGTTGCCCGCCTCCTTCTTGATCTCAGGGCCAGGACGTTCCATGCAATCCAAGCGCCTTCCGCTGCGAGCGGCATCTATTGCCTGCTGCTCCATTGCTCTTTCTTCAAGCACGCTCATGAGCCTCGCTCAGAGCTTTCAGCAGGTACAGCCCATTAAAGGGCTTTCGCCCACGGAAATGACTACGCTGGACCGGCTGCATGAGCTGTCCGCCTTACCCGACGGACCGTGGCGCATGCACGTTGGCGACCTCGCCCATGGTGAGTCGCCAACCGTGGACGACAGTGCCTGGCAGGCAGTGTCTGCGCCCTTTACGGGTAGCAAGGATGCTCTCTGGTTTCGTCGCGAGATCACCATTCCGCGCACCCTGCACGGCTACAACCTCACCGGAACGGATGTCAGCTTCCAGTTTGAGGCCGACGCGAATGGCCCCATGCCGGAGATCATCTATCTCGACGGCCGGCGCGTAGCGCTGGGCGACGACCTCGAAGAGATCCCGCTGTTTCACAACGTGAAGCCCGGCGACAAGGTCTTGGTCGCCGTGAAGCTGCTGCCCACCGTGGATGAGAAGCGCTTTCGCCGGGCCACGATGAAGATCAGCTTCGGCACATCGAGGCCAAGCCCACAGGATCTGGAGAAGCAGCTCATCTCGGCCGCGTACCTCGTGCCTTCCATGGCGCCTGGCAACTCGTCCCCGCTTCAGGCATTACAGTCAGCTCTAAGTGCAGTCAACCTCCGTGCTCTGGACGCGGCCAATCAGACAGCCTTCGACGCTTCGCTCAAGGCATCACAGGCAAAGCTTGAGGCGTTGAGGCCGCTGCTGCACACCGCAAACTATCACCTGACCGGCAACGCCCACATCGATGCCGCCTGGCTGTGGCCTGTGACGGAGACGGTCGACGTCGTGAAGCGCACCTTCACCAGCGCCGCGCAGCTCATGCGCGAGTATCCGACGTATACCTTCTCGCAGTCCGCCGCGGCGTACAGCGACTGGATGGCCGACAAATACCCCGTGCTGAACACCGAGATCGCACAGCGTGTGAAGGAAGGTCGCTGGGAGATCGTCGGTGGCATGTGGGTGGAGCCCGATCTGAACCTGCCCGACGGCGAGAGCCAAGTTCGCCAGTTGCTCGTAGGTCAGGCCGCGTTCCAGAAGCTGTACGGCACGACGGCCAAGATCGGCTGGAACCCCGATTCGTTCGGCTACAACTGGCAGCTGCCGCAGATCTACAAGCGCTCCGGCGTGGACTACTTCGTCACGCAGAAGATGCATTGGAACGACACCAACCAGCTGCCCTTGAAGCTGTTCTGGTGGCAGTCGCCCGATGGCAGCAAGGTGCTGACGTACTTCCCCGACGACTACGCCTATACCAACCTGGACCCGACGCGGCTGGCTGCGAGCCTGGCCAAGGCGCGCACGCGCGCGCCGGGCATGACGAACATGCTGGACCTCTACGGCGTGGGCGATCACGGCGGTGGACCGACGCGGACCATGCTGGATGAGGGCCAGCACTGGATGGAGCCCAAGCAGGTCGTGCCCAAGTCGGAGTTCGCCACAGCGCTTCCCTACTTCCAGGAGATGCAGGCGCAGCTAAACCCGGACTCGCCGACGTGGAACTACGACACGTTGGGACGCGGGCAGGCAAATCTGCCGGTTCCCGCGGCGGGCCAAATCAACGTGCCCACGTGGAAAGATGAGCTGTACTTCGAATACCATCGCGGGATTTACACCACGCAGGCCGCGCACAAGCGCAACATGCGCGAGAGCGAAGAGTGGACACTGAATGCCGAGAAGGCCGCATCGCTGGCCTGGCTGGACGGCAAGCCGTATCCCGCGCAGGAGCTGACGGAGGCCTGGAAGAAGGTGCTCTTCAACCAGTTCCACGATCTGGCCGCGGGTTCAGGCGTTGCGACGATCTATCGTGATGCGCAGAAGGACTACGACCAGGTCAAGCTGACCACGGACAAGGTCACGGACGCCTCGCTGAAGACCATCGCCGACCGTGTGGATACGCGCGGCAAGGGCGATGTGCCGGTGTTTGTCTGGAACCCTCTCGCGTGGGAGCGCGGTGGTCCGGTTGAGGTCTCGGTGCAGATGCCGCGTGCGGTGGACACGGTGTCTCTGGTAGATGCTAGGGGTCATGTTGTGCCATCGCAGGTGTTATCCAGTGATCCGGCGACGTACAGCTTCCGGCTGCTGGTGCAGGCAGAGGCTGTTCCTTCGATGGGCTACACGGTGCTGCATGCGGTGGAGGGTCACAAGGAGTTCCCGAGCGACCTGAAGGCCGGAAACCTGACCATGGAGAATGACAAGCTCCGCGTTAGCTTGGACGCGAATACGGGCTGCGTTACCTCGCTCTATGACAAGCGCGGTGGCTTTGAGAGTCTCGCTGCCGGAGCGTGCGGCAATGAGTTGCAGGCGTTCAAGGACACGCCCAAGCAGTACGACGCGTGGAATGTCGATCCGGGGACGTTTGACGTGGCGCCGACGCCGATTCACCAGGTGGATTCGATCCAGATGATGGAGTCGGGGCCGTTGCGTTCCGTGGTGCGCATCAAGCGGACGTGGGGCAAGTCGACCTTTCAGCAGGACGTGATCCTGTATCGCGGGGCCGATGCCGTTGTGGTGAAGAACGACGTTGGATGGCATGAGACGCATGTGTTGCTGAAGGCTGCATTTCCGTTGGCAGCTTCCGGACCGAAGGCGACCTTTGAGATTCCTTACGGTTCGATTGAGCGGCCGACGACGCGGAACAACAGCTTCGAGAAGGCACAGTTCGAGGTGCCTGCAATGCGCTGGGCCGATCTGGGCGATGCGCAGCATGGGTTCTCGCTGATCAACGAGTCGAAGTATGGCTATGACGCGGTGGGAGACATGCTCCGGCTGACCCTGTTGCGTTCGCCGACGTGGCCTGACCCGGATGCGGACCGTGGGGAGCAGCGCTTCAGCTATGAGCTGTATCCGCATGCCGGCGCTTGGAAGACAGCGGCTACCGTGCAGCGCGGGTGGGAGTTCAACTACGGCTTGCAGGCCATGCAGGTGAACGAGCACGAGGGCACGCTGCCCGAGGAGCACTCCTTTGCCGCCGTGGACGGCAGCCATGTTGTGCTAACGGCACTGAAGAAGGCAGAGACTGGCAACAGCCTGATTGCTCGGTTCTACGAGTGGGCTGGACAGGGTGGCGAGGTCAGCCTGCGGGTTCCGGAGGGCGTGAAGTCAGCCGAAGTGGTGAACCTGATGGAGCAGCCTGCGGGGCAGATGCTGACGGTGAGCGGCAACACGGTGAAAGTGCCTGTAACACCCTTCATGATCCAGACAGTTCGACTGGAGTACTGAGCTCGAGGGGTACCCTCCCGGGGGTACCCTTCGGCCAAAGTACGTTCGTTAGGGCATTTACGGGCGTACCAGGGGCGATCTTGAGGAAGATGTTCGTTTTCAGCATCGTCCAAGAGCCAGCGGTGCTTCGCGCGCGTCAGGTGACATTGCGAGTCGATGCCATGATGCCATTCTAGCGAGCTGGATGGTAATTCCACGCAAGTGGCGGGGAAGTTCCCCGGTGCTGTTTGACCCGCTGTCGGTTCGACTGAAAACGTTGTGGCCGGCGGGCGTAAAGCAGGTTCCCCGTGCGGGGAATGACAGAAAGAAGGCAACGACGAGGGGCACGGCATAGGCCGTGCCCCTTGCCAGATAGCTCGTAAACGGATGGTGCTGGTTAGCCAAGGGCCGGGATGTTAATTGTCTGGCCGACCTGGATGTGATCCGGGTTGGAGATGCCATTATGCTGGGCGATCTGTTGATACTTGCTGGCGCTGCCGTAGAACTTTTCGGAGACCTTGCTCAGGTTGTCGCCAGCCTTGATGGTGTAGGGCTGATCGTCGCCGCCGGTCACCGTGAGGCGGGGCTCGAAGTCTGCGTAGCTAGGATCGACCTTCTTGGTGGCATCCCAGACGCAGTTCAGGACGACCTTGGAGGGCACGTCGGCCTTGAGGATGAGCTTGTCGCCTTCCATGAAGAGGCCGTCGAACTTGGCGCCTTCCGGGGCGAAGTCGGCGATGACCTGCCCTACGGAGGCGTACTTCTGCTGCAAAGCTGCTTGATCTGCCATA
>CAXTVC010000093.1:0-12217 GCA_964247615.1 uncultured Acidobacteriaceae bacterium | reverse complement strand
CCTTGCCATCAGCCCGCATGATGACGTTGGTGCCAAGCTTTACGACGATTCTGTGGGGCGTGTTCATTTAGGGACCTCTGGATCCTTTTCACCGGGGGCAATGGCCGCTCTGATGATGCTAGCAAGCTCCGTGTTGTCGCCGCGGGTATGGGACAAAATGCTGGCCACGACCATCTGTTCCTGTGTGAAACCCGCCCAGGAAATCGTGTAACCGGCTTGCGCCGCAAGCTGGCGAATGAGCTCGCGCTGGGTGCGGCCGTTGCCTTCACGGAAAGGGTGGACGGCGTTAATTTCGCCCAGATAAAAGCTGGCCCGCTGGGCAAAATCTCCGGGCTGAAGATTGCCCAGGCAGCTTTCGGACGCGAGCTTGCGAAATAGGTCGTCAAGCGCGGAGCCGATGAACGGCGGAGCAGCAAACGGCGCACTGCCGGGCTTGGAAAGTCCTACAACGCGCAGCTCGCCTGCCCAGGGAAACATGTCCTGGAACAGATAACGATGAATGCCTCGGAGGTGGGCTGCGTCGAAACGGCCCGCCACGGCCATGACGCGCATCTCGAAAAGACGTCGCGGCACATAGATCGACTCGAGTTCGAGCAGTTCCGCAAAATTCGTGATCCCGAAGAAGTTCCTCGGACAGGGTTGCCCATTTTGCGAGTGGGGGTCGTTCTTGAAAGACCTGTCCAGCTGACCTCCATCACCTGATAGGGCAAAGTCCGGCGATGCAGGCCCCTTGATATTGCGGTTCTGCTTTGACGATTTACGCCGCGCCTGCCAGATTTCTCTGCTGAATCGCTCGTAACGTCTCCTCCGCGTGTTCCTGCATCGCGGAGGAGAACTGTTCCAGAGACAATGCACCGCCTGCGTACTGTTCCATAATTTGGAGTGTCTTCGGGTGCAGCCGAATGCCTTCCATAGCATGCGTTCCGATGGTGCTTTCGACGGCCAGCCGACGCCCTTGCTTCTCCGCTTCAGAAATCGAGGTCATGGCTCCTCCCCTTACAAGTTTACGATCCACTCACGCAAAACGAAACGACCAAATCGGGCTAGGCATGCACCGGCATCCTGACCGGCGCGGCAATCGTCCGATCCACCACCGGCGCCAGCTGCCGCAGCTTTTCCACCAGCTCCGTCAGCTGCTTCGGAAACAAACTCTGCGCTCCGTCGCTCATCGCCTTGTCCGGATTCGGATGCATCTCCATCAGCAGGCCATCACCCCCAGCAGCTACCGTGGCCAGCGCCATCGGCGCCACAAACTCACGCTTGCCTACACCGTGTGACGGGTCGCCCAGCACCGGCAGGTGCGTCAGCGACTTCAGCACCGGGATCGCCGAGATGTCCATCGTATTGCGCGTGTACGTCTCAAAGGTGCGAATGCCCCGCTCACACAGCATCAGGTCATAGTTGCCGCCAGCCAGGATGTACTCAGCGCTCAGCAGCAGCTCTTCGATGGTCGCCGCGATACCGCGCTTCAGCAGCACCGGCTTGCGCACCCGGCCGAGCTCCCGCAGCAGGTTGAAATTCTGCATGTTGCGCGCGCCCACCTGGAAGCAATCCACATACGGCAGCATCGGCTCGATCTGCGAGATCTCCATCACTTCGCTGATGACCAGCAGACCGAACTCATCGGCAGCCTCACGCATGATCTGCAGCCCCGGAATGCCCATGCCTTGAAACGAGTACGGCGACGACCGTGGCTTGTACGCTCCCCCACGCAGAAATTGTGCGCCCGCCGCCGCACACTGCCCCGCGCTCAGCTGGATCTGCTCCTTGCTCTCCACCGAGCACGGCCCGCTCATAATCACGATCTCGTCCCCACCGATCACCACGCCATTGGGGAAGTGAATGCGCGTGCCTTCAGGCCGAAAACCACGCCCCGCCAGCTTGTACGGTGACGAAATCCGGTACGCCTGCTGCACGCCCTTGAGCACCTGGAACTCGGTCACCTCAAAGTGCGCGGGCGTGCCCACACCGGCCAGAATCGTCTGTACCTCACCGGTCGTGCGGTGGACGTTGAAGCCCAGCTCCACCATCCGTTCGATCACCAAAGCTATCTGTTCATCGGTAGCGCGGTCCTGCATCGCAACGATCATCACTTGCGTTCCCTCCTCGCCGCGGAACCTGCGCCCGCTGGCGATAGACCTCTCTGCCGCAACCTGCGGCCTGACTCAATCACCGGCTCACCGCGAAAGCGGCTCCGCTGCAGAAACCGCACTCACCTGGGCCGACCCACCGGCACTCGCGTCCACCCGCTGCAACGACCGCATCACATCCATCACGCGGTAATAAATATCCTGCAGCTGCCCCGCGGTCAGCGGTCCCGGATTCACCTGCGCTACATGCTCAAAGACAGACTTCTCGCGGTTGGGCTCGTAGATCGGCGCGCTGGTCTTGCCCTTCAGCTTGCCGATCTCCACCGCTGCGGCCGCGCGTTGGTTGAGCAACTTCACGATCTGCTCGTCCAGTTCATCGATCTTGCTACGCCAGTCGGCGATCTCCATATGTCTTCCTCGCAAAGCGAGCCGGCATCGGGTGCGGCTCGCGAGATAGTGCAGACCGCCCAAAAGAACGCGCCCGCGTTGTTCACGATCATACGAGCTTGCACGGCGCAAACTCACGCCCTGGCTCCGGCAGGCTCTTCGCCGGCAACGCTGCCAGCCTCCACCTCGCCACCGATACCCGCCGCGTCTTGCTCCCCGCCTACTCCGCTGCTGTCGCTTTTCTTGCTGTCATCCCCGAAGGGGATCTGCTTTCCCGCAACATCCCCACCCTTCAACGCCCGCACAAACGCCCCAACCGCCGCCGCAGCCTCCGTCGCCGGCGTCTTCTCCACCAAGCCCACAATCGCAGAACCAATCACGGCGGCATCAGCAAACTCCGCAACCGTCCTCACATGCTCCGGCGTCGACACCCCAAATCCCAGAGCAATCGGCAGATCCGTAAAGGCGCGCAGCCGGTCCACCAGCGTCTTCGCATCCTCCGCCAGCGACGTCTGCGCCCCGGTGATGCCCACCCGCGAGATCGCATACACAAATCCCTTCGAGTGCTCCGCAATCGCCTTCAACCGTTCATCAGGCGACGTCGGCGCGGCCAGAAATACCGGGGCCAGGTCGTTCTCCCCCATGCAGCGCAGGTACTCATCTGCCTCTTCCACGATCATGTCGGTCAGCAGCACGCCATCCGCGCCGTTGCTCTTGGCCGCCCTCGTGAACTCCGCAAAGCCCATGCGCACCACCGGGTTCAGATAGCTGAACAGGATGATGCCCGCCTCCGGCCGCAGACGCCGCAGATCCAGGCAGCAGTCCAGCACATCGCTCATTCGCGTGCCGCGCGCCACGGCCCGCTCGCTGGCCCGCTGGATCACCGGCCCATCGGCCAGCGGATCGCTGAACGGCACACCCAGCTCAATCACATCCGCGCCGTTGTCGATCGCGGCCACGGCCATGTCCCGTGTCGTCGCCAGGTCGGGGTCACCGGCGGTGAGGTAAATCACCAGGCCCGGCTTGTTCTTAAAGCGGATCGGCATAACTTAGTTCTTCCCCTGTGTGTCCCGCTGGTGCGCCAGAAACGCGCTCCATACCTGCTGGCCCACAGTTGCAATGCGCTCGTTGATATTGCCCGCAGTCAGGCCGTCGATGATCAGCTTCCGCGTGTCTGGAAACAGGAAGTACAGCACCGGCGGATCGATACTCAGAT
The DNA here is from genome assembly GCA_964247615.1 of uncultured Acidobacteriaceae bacterium. GTDB lineage: Bacteria > Acidobacteriota > Terriglobia > Terriglobales > Acidobacteriaceae > Granulicella. The sequence continues at coordinate 8,524 of CAXTVC010000093.1, read as the reverse complement.
CGGTGAACGTGCTGCAGTTGCCCTCCGCGTCATACGCCGTGCAGATCGTATGGCCTAGCTGCGCATGCAGCTTCATCGAAGCCTCGCCAATGTGCGTCCGCGGTCCCAGGTCGCCGACAATCGCAAACTGCACCTTGCCGTTCTTGATCACGGCCGCCAGATCACCCAGACTCACACCGCTCTCCCGCCGGAAATCCCCCAACGGCATCACCACATAGGGCACGCGCTCCGCATCCAGGCTCGGTCCCACGCCGATCCCGGTCGGATCCGGATAGCGAAAACTCGTCTCCGGCTGGTTGGGGTGTTCGGCCCGCTTGCTCAGCGTTGACCCATCCGCATCAATCGCCATTTTGGCGTCGAAGAAAACCGTCCCATCCCCGAACCGCAGGATCGCGGTATTGTGCGCCTGGTCGTCGTAGCAGCCACCTCGGTCCCGCTTGGCGTCGCACGCCTGGTAGAGAGCCGTCAGCTGTGGATCAAGCAATGGCGCTCCTGCAAAGTCCACCCCGTGCAACACGCGGGCGTCCGCCGCGGGGACAGCATACGGAACCTGCGCGATGGCAGCAGAAACCGCAGCAACGGATAGAGCCGCCACAAACATACGCATCATGCGGGAACCAGGAACCATGGCTATCGCGTCCCTCGTGAAGGTTCCAGCCGCGCCGTGATCTGCCGCATCATGTTCATCGCGTCGTCGCGATCCACGCTCGTGCGCGCCAGGAACTCCTCCGCATCGCACTCCAGGATCGCCGCGCCCAGCGCATTGCGCAGGTAACGACACGTCTCCGGACCGATCAGCCCCTGCGTGCGCCCATCTGCGCCCAGCGCCTCAACAATTTCCGCAAACCGGTCCCTGGATGTCCCAATCGCCGCCTCAAAGTGCGTGATCGGGATCTCCCGCAACACCTCAGCAGGCACACGACGCACCAGCAACTCAAACGCCTCATCACTGAAGAACAACGGAGCGACAGCGGCGGCACTCATGCGCCCACCGTCGCGACGCCGCCGCCCTTGGCATCCAGTCCCATTTCGCGCGTCAGGATCCCGATATCCTTATCCCCACGCCCACTCACATTCACCATCAGGATCTGGTCCTTGCCCATCTTCGGCGCCATCTTCATCGCCTCGGCCACCGCATGCGCCGACTCCAGCGCCGGGATAATCCCCTCGGTACGGCTAAGAAACTTCGTCGCCTCCAGCGCCTCGTTATCGTTCGCCGACGTGTACGTCGCCCGTCCCGAGTCATGCAGCATCGCATGCTCCGGCCCCACGCTCGCATAATCCAGTCCCGCGCTCACGCTGTGCGTCGACGCCACCTGCCCCGCGTCATTCTGCAGCACATAGCTGTACGTCCCCTGCAGCACCCCGGGCAGCCCGCCGCCGATCTTCTGGAACCGCGCCGCGTGATCACCCAGCGCCGTGCCGCGCCCACCGGCCTCCACACCAATCAGCTGCACATTGGCATCGGGGATGTACTCATAAAACGCTCCAATGGCATTCGATCCACCGCCCACACAGGCCACGATGGCATCCGGCAAACGGCCTTCCATGTCCAGGATCTGCCGCTTGCTCTCGCGCGAGATCACGCGATGAAAATCACGCACCATCGTCGGGTACGGGTGCGATCCAAGTGCCGAACCGAGGATGTAAAAAGTCGACCGCACATTCGTCACCCAATCGCGCATCGCCTCGTTGATCGCGTCCTTCAGCGTCGCCGACCCCGAGTTCACACCCCGCACCTCGGCGCCCAGCAGCCGCATGCGGAACACGTTTAACTCCTGCCGCCGCATGTCCTCTTCGCCCATGTACACCACGCACTCCAGGCCAAACAGCGCACACACCGTTGCCGTCGCCACGCCATGCTGCCCCGCGCCGGTCTCGGCAATGATGCGTTGCTTGCCCATGCGCCGCGCCAGCAGCGCCTGCCCCAGCGCGTTGTTGATCTTGTGCGCCCCGGTGTGCAGCAGGTCCTCGCGCTTCAGGTACACCTTGGCTCCACCCAGGATCTCGGTCATACGCCGCGCAAAAAACAACGGCGTCGGGCGCCCGCAGTAGTCATGCAGCAGCGTGGCAAGCTCCGCCTGGAATGCCGGGTCGCGCGAGGCCACCGCATACGCCTCCTCCAGCTCCAGCAACGCCGCCATCAGCGTCTCCGGCACATACCGTCCGCCATACGCGCCAAAGCGGCCGGGCTTGGCCTTCGCTTGCTGCTCCACCGGGACATCCAGGACTGGGCTTGCACTCATCGTCAACTCCATCTGCTGCTCTACGTGCTCGAAAACTCTGCTCTGCGCCAAAAAGCAAAACCGCGACTCGGGGGTCGCGGCTCGGGGGTCATTTCGCATCTCGTGACGTTGCTGTCTTCGCGAGGGGCTAAACCGCCGATACCGCACCTGGCCACCAGGTGCGGTACGGAAAGCCAAACGTAAAGGTGATCGCGATACGCATCGTCTTCTTGAGGCTACATCCGCTCCAGCCGTGCTGCAAGTGGGTTACTCAAGATTTGTTTCTCCCGTGCATCTACCCAGAACCGTCCGCATCGAAATCTCCAGACGACGCCGGTACGCAGGACATAACATGCGCCGGCCGCAGAAAAGGCCACCCATGAAGACATCCCAGGCTACAAGTCTTGCTCTACTGACACTCTTCGCTCTCACTCCCCTGCACGGGGTCAGTCAGGTTGAGTCCTATCACCACGCCAAGCGCCAGCAGCACTATAGCGACGCCCACCACCACACCAAGGCCAAGATCGTCGGCGGTTCCGCTGCCGGTGGCGCCCTGGTAGGCGGCCTGCTCGGCGGCGGTAAAGGTGCCCTCATCGGCGCAGGTGCCGGTGCCGGCGGCGGCCTGATCGCCAACCACGCCCGCGAAAAGCGCGACGTGCGCAAGCGCCAGGAGTACGGCACCGTTCACACCAACTAGCTTCGGTCTGTCAGCTTCCCTTCGCGCAGCTTCTCTTCGCGGCATCCATGAACCGGGCAAGCCGGTCCGGCGATTTCTTCCCCGGACTGGCTTCCACCCCGCTCACCACATCGACGCCCCAGGGCTGCAACAAATCGATGGCTTCACGAACGTTTTCGGCATGCAGACCACCCGCAACGATCACGTGAGGCAGCGTCAGCCCTCGTCCTCTTTGCACCTGCCCGGTCTCCAGCAACAGAGCTTTCACAACAGCCGCCGCCCGCTCCCACGAAAAGGCCTGCCCCAGCCCGCCGGATGCTCCGCCCTTCACTGCATCCAGCAGAATGCGATCGAGCCTCGAGTCAAGCAGAGCCACCCGCAGCTCCCGCGTAAACTCCCGTTCTGCTTCCTCCGGATCAATAGCGTCAATTCGAAAGCCAACTACCTGCCAGAGTTCCAGCGCACGTCCAAACCGACCACGCAATGCGTCGATCACTGCGAAGTCGTAAGCCCAATGCATCTGCACAGCACCCAGCCTGGCCTCGGAAACGGTGCGCTCGATCTCTTCAGGATCGGGCTGCGTAAAAACACCAACGGACAAAACACGCGAGGAAAGCTCGCGCAGAATTGACGCCGCAGTCTCACTCGATACCCGCCGCTTACTGGGCGCAAAGATAAAGCCCAGCGCATCGGCCCCTAACTCCACCGCCAGCCGAGCATCAGCCAGATCCGTAGTCCCACAAATCTTCACAAACATAACAACTACCCACTAACAACCTACAACCTACAACTTCCCCAACAACGCCCGCAGCGCCATCCCAGGCTCCGGCTGCCGCATCAACGACTCCCCGATCAAAAACGCCTCATACCCCGCCCCACGCAGACGATCCATATCCGCCCGCGTATGAATCCCACTCTCCGCCACATGTACCGCGCTCGGCGGCAGATGCTCGGCCAGCTCACACGCCCGATCCAGCGACACCTCGAACGTCTTCAAATCACGGCTGTTCACGCCCACACATTCACAATCCAGGGCCAGCGCCCGATCCAGCTCCTCGCGGTCATGCACCTCGCACAGCACATCCAGCTCGCACCGCCGAGCCTCGGCCCGCAACGTCCGCAGCTCCACATTGCTCAGCGCCGCCACAATCAGCAGAATCGCATCCGCCCCGTTCGCCCGCGCCTCCACAACCTGGAAGGGATCCACCATAAAATCCTTGCGCAGACAAGGGATCGTCACCGCCGTCGAAGCCCGCTGCAGGTTCTCCAGCGAGCCCTGAAAGAACCTCTCCTCGGTCAGCACGCTCAACACCGCCGCGCCACCCGCCTCCAGTTCCTTTGCCAGGAGCGCCGCATCGAACTCCGCCCGGATCAGCCCCTTGGACGGCGAAGCTTTCTTCAACTCCGCAATCACCGCAGGCTCGCCGGCAGCAGCCTTCGCCCGCAACGCCCGCGCAAACCCGCGCGGCGTATGCGCCGCCGCAGCCGCTTCCATCGCACGCATATCCGTGCTGCGCTTGCGGTCTCTCACCACCCCGAGCACATGCTCCAGAATGTCCGCCAGATACATCGTTTTCTGCTCTTCGGCCCCGATCATCCCTCCATGCTACGCCGGCCCCGCACGCTGCTTACAATGAACCATCGTGCGCCGATCCCTCCCGCTGGCCCTCGCTCTCCTCACCTTGCTGGCTCCCACCGCCCTCTCACAGGCGACAGCAAACCTCGCCAAACAGGGCTGGTACGCCGACCCCGAAGTCCACCTCTTCGACGGCCAATACTGGATCTACCCCACCTCCTCCAGCCCAGAGCCGGACAGCCAGGTAGGCCGCACCTTCAACCCGAAACAGGCAAAGCTCCGCAAGGGCCAGGTCGTCCACCCGGTCTACCTGCTGCATACCTCCATGGACGCCTTCTCCTCGCCAGACCTCATCCACTGGACCCGCCACCCCGACATTCTCGACATCAAGAACGTCCCCTGGGCCGCCTACGCGCTATGGGCACCCTCCGCCATCCACCTCAACGGGAAGTTCTACTTCTTCTTCGCCGCTAACGACATCCAGGAGCACGATACCTTTCCCGGCGGCATCGGCGAGGCCGTCAGCAACAGTCCCGACGGTCCTTTCCTCGATGCCATCGGCAAGCCCCTCGTTGGCGAATACCACAACGGCGCCCAGCCTATCGACCCCATGGTCTTCAAGGACGATGACGGCTCCATTTACCTCTATTACGGCGGCCACGCGCACTGCAACGTCGCCCGCCTCGCTCCAGACCTCAGCCACGTCATTCCCTTGCCTGACGGCACCACCTACAAGGAGATCACCCCGAAGAACTACGTCGAAGGCCCCTTCATGCTCAAGCGCAAAGGCGTCTACTACTTCATGTGGTCCGAAGGCGACTGGGGTGACTCCAGCTACGGCGTCGCCTACGCCCGGAGCTCCAGTCCCACCGGCCCCTTCGTTCGCGCCGGCAAGATCCTCTCCACTGATCCATCGGTCGCCAACGGCCCCGGTCATCACTCCGTACTCAACATCCCCGGCACCGACGACTGGTACATCGTCTACCATCGCCACCCGCTCGGCACAACCGGTCCCAACGAGCGCGTCATGGCCATCGATCGCATGCACTTCAACGCCAACGGGGATATCGAGCCCGTCAAGCTGACGGCAGACGGCCCCCCGGCACGCCCTTCTCCAATGCAATAGAAACAGACACAGACATCCGACGCATCCAACCCCTTGTCGCGCATCCGCGCCACTCGGAGTTCCCATGCCCCCATCCAAAGTTGTCGGCCACACTGCCCCTGTCCTCCTGGGCGTCAGCGCCGGGCTACGTTCCTTTACGCCCATCGCCGTCACCTCCTGGTTTGCCTATCTCGGCAAACTTCCCGTCACGGGGACCTGGGCTTCGTGGATCGCGCACCCGGCAGCCGTCGGCATCTCTACCGCAGCCGCACTTGGTGAGTACGTCGGCGACAAGCTCCCCAACACCCCCGATCGCACCTCGCCGATGGGCCTCGTCGGCCGCCTCTCCCTCGGCGGCCTGGTGGGCGCCATCATCGCCACCGCACTGCGTCGTCCGCTCGCGGGCGGCATTGCCATGGGAGCAGCCGGCGCCGCGCTCGGCACCTACGGCGGCTTCTATGCACGCAAGGGCCTCACGGACGGAGCAGGCCTCGCTGATCTGCCCGTCGCCATCACCGGGGACTCCGCTTCCGTCGCCCTCGCCGTACGCTCGCTTCGTCGCCTCACCGCTTAAGGCAAAAGAGTGGATGAGACCGTATCTCTCTCATCCACTCTTCACAATGCGACTGCCCTGGAACATCTAAACTAGCCAAATGCTCGAATTGCTCCCTATCCCCGCCGGCAACTTCCATGCGTATCTCTTTGACCTCGATGGCACCGTTGCGGATTCCATGCCGCTGCATCTGGTCTCCTGGCAACAGGCCACACGCGACTTCGGCGGCAGCTTCCCGGAGGAGCTTTTCTGGCAGTGGGGCGGCATCCCTCTTCCCAAAACCGTCGAGATGCTCAACGAGCGCTTCGGCTACACGATGAATCCGCAGCAGGTCGTGGATCACAAGGAACAGATCTTCCTCAAGGTCGTCGATCAACTGCGTCCCATCGCCTCCGTTGTGGCCCACATCGAGCGCCAGCGCGGCACTCTGCCCATGGCCATCGTCTCCGGCTCGCCACGCCTCACCGTGGAGCGCAGCCTGGACATCCTCGGTCTACGTGATGCCTTCCAGGTCATCGTTGCCGCCGAGGACTACATTCACGGCAAGCCCAACCCGGAGCCCTTCCTCAACGCAGCAAAACTGCTGAGGGTAGCCCCTAAAAATTGCCTCGTTTTCGAAGACGCCGAAGCCGGCATCCAGGCTGCCGAAGCCGCCGGCATGCAATGGGCCCGCGTCCCCGTACACCAACTCGCCACGGTATAAAACACGCTTTAGACGCGAGAAAAGGGCGGCCAAAGCCGCCCTTTCTCCTGCTCTTTATACTCTCGAGAGCCGCGTACATACACCCATTACGGTCCGACTACCCGCACCAGCACAAGCGCATTCGGCTCCAGCACTAACTGCAATCTCCCACCCTTCAACGCCATGGCCTCCGGCGCGGGCAGCGCCGTTTTCCGGTTCATCTGCTCCACCTGCGCCGGCGTCGGATACTGCGGCTTACCCAGCGACGCGTACACCGGCAACACATTGCCATGCTCGTTATCCACGCGCTGCACGCTCACCCGCGCCCGTAAAGGCACGCCCTTAAACTCCAGCGTCATCGTCTTCGCTGTCGCAGTCAACATGGAGGAAGGCTGCCCATTCGCCGCCGGATCGGCAATGTTCCACACAGCAACCACCAAAGCCCCATCCTTCGCCTTCGTCACGATGGCGTCCTTCGACGCATTCGCCAGCCGCTGCTCACCAAGTCCATGCAGCAGCGCAAAATCATAAAAGCTCGGCTTGTTGATGCCATATTCCGCCCGCAAGCCAAACTGCCCGCTGAACGGCTGCGCGATGGGCCCACCCTCTTCAAACACATCGCCCAAGGTCCAGAAGCTCATCATCTGCACCTGCCCATCGCATTGACGAATCGTATTCGCCACGCCCGGCCCCACAAACGTCGTGTCCCGCGCCTCGCTCTGCCCCTGCACATTCCACTCGGTCCAGAACAGCGGCAAATCGCCTCTCCCCGCAGCCTGCATTTCCTTGCGCACCTTGCCGATCGCCAGGCACACGCGCTCATCCATCGGCGTATCCCGCGGCACGCTCGCGTCATCCGGAAAGATGTTGTCGATCTCCTCATCCGCATACCCGTGGCTCGACACAAAATCGAGCGGCACATCATGCGCTTTCACATAGGCCAGGAACGGCGTCACCCACTGCGCAGCCGCCGTCGCCGGCCCACCCACACGCAAACGCGGACTCACCGCCTTCAGGTCGCGCGCCGTGTGCGCATACAGCTCAAAGTAGCTCTTGTCCCGCGGAATGCCGTTCCAGAAATCAATGTTCGGCTCGTTCCACACCTCGAAGTACCACGTCGACACCTCCTCGATCCCGAAGTGCTCCACCAGGTTCTTCGCCAGCGCCGTCATCAAGCCATCCCACCGCTCCATGCTCTTCGGTGGCGAAACATTCTGCTTGTACCAGAACGGGTGCAGGTCATCCGGATTGAACGCCAGCTTCTTCGGCATGAAGCTGATCTCCACCACCGGCTTCACCCCGGCCTTTAGCAGCCCGTCATAGATTTGGTCCACATAGGCGAAGTTGTACACCGGCTCGCCATGCTCATCTTCCGTATACACACCGTTCTCGTCATGCAGAATCCCGTGCCCACGCACATACGTAAACGCCGTAGCCGCATGCACTGCCCGCAGATCGTCACGGAAGCTCTCCCGCAGCATAAGGTTTGCCCGCCCCGACCCAAACATCTGCTCCCAAAAGTGCGGAAATGGCGTAGCGGGCGCCCCCGCATCCACCACGATCACCTCAGGCCCCTGCGCATGCGCCGCAGACAAGCAGCATCCAGTGCACACACAGAGAACAACCAGGAACACACCCAAGCGGCGAACCAAGGCAAACGTTTGCATGCAGCCCAGACTGCCACAGATCCCCAAACTTGGAAACCGC
>CAXTVC010000092.1:0-12418 GCA_964247615.1 uncultured Acidobacteriaceae bacterium | reverse complement strand
TGAGACCGATCAATTCTGTTTTGGCGACCGATCTGGCTTTGACAAGCTCGCCACCTGGCCGGAACTGGCAGATCAGTTGCACCAAAACTACGTCCTGAAAACCACGTGGACATCCCCGGTCCTGCAGCACTGGTCGAGCCGCCAGGTGCAACCCTCGGCCTTCAGGATCTATGAACGCAAGCCGTGATGCGGGTTTCGGGCGGCAGCGAACTTCCCAAACGGGTGCTCTCTACCGAATCGCGGCAATCGCACTGCGGAACAGGCGCTCGAAGTCTCCACTCACCGCTGCATCCTTGCTTGCGGCTTCAATGGCCTTCAGCGCGACAGGCCGTGGATAGCCGAGGTTGGTCAGGGCGCTCAAGACGTCTTCGGCGACCGCGCCCAGCGATGGCTGCGCGGGGGCGGTGCTCGCCGGGGCCAGCCCGGCCAGGTCGTCCAGCTTGTCCTTCAGCTCCAGCACGACGCGCTCCGCGGTCTTCTTGCCGATTCCCGGAATCTTGGTCAGGGTGCCGTGGTCGCCGGAGCGGATCGCTGTCACCAGCCGGTCTGCGGCTATGCCGCTCAGCACCGTAATCGCCAGCTTCGGGCCGATGCCGGAGATGGTCAGCAGTTTTTCGAACAGGCGCTTCTCCGTCAGGTCGTGGAAGCCGAACAGCAGCAACGCATCCTCGCGCACGTGGGTATGCACGTGCAGCGCGGCCGTTCCACCCACCTCACCAAGCTCTGTGTACGTGGTCACCGAAATGGCAAGCTCATAGCCGACACCACCGCAGTCAAGTACCACGGTGCTGGGACCCTTGGAAAAAACCTGCCCGCGGAGATGCGCAATCATGGGCCTGATTGTAGGGGAAGCAGGTAGAATCGCGGAAGAAACGGGCAAGTTTCCGTCAAAGCCGCATCTCAGGGAAATGGAGGGCTGGTATGGCCACCAAGGCAGTCGCAAAGAAGGCAGGGGACGTGGTTTCTGTGCAGCCGGCACAGGTCTATACCCGGATCAACTCGCTCCTCTACACGCTGCGCACCATCGCCCAGTGTGAGGATCAGCTCTGCACGCTGATGCACCATCTTCGGACCCGCGGCAAGCTCAGCAGTACGCTTAGCGCGGAGTTGCACGAGATCCTGGACGAGATGCCCTCGCGCGAATACCTGCAGGACCTGGAGTCGCTGCGTGCAAGCCTGGCCACGGCCGAGGGCGTAAAGGCACCCACGCAGCCACCCGCCAAAACCGCTCGTCCCCGCAGCCCTGCGAAGCGCCGGGCAGCCTGACCGAATCTACGCTCCCGAAGGTTCGCCGGTGTAGGTGCGATAAATCTCGGCACGCAGCTGCTCGGTGAGGCGCTCGGCATCGCGCGTACTGAGCCCGACGGTGGAGATCGGCTCCCCAACGACCAGCTTCAGGGGCCTTGGCCGCAGCGCATACACATGGATGGGCAGCAGCTCGTAGGTGCCAATCAATGTCAGTGGCACCAGTGGCACCTGGGCCTTGATTGCCATCCACGCCGCCCCGGCCGCCAGGGGCCGCATCTGGCTGCCGGTGGCGCGGCCACCCTCCGGAAAAACCATCAGCGGCAAGCCTGAGCCCAGCGTTTTCACGCCCCGCCCAAGACTCGTCACGCCCGCGCGTGCGGAGCTATGGTCAATGGCCACCTGGCCTGACCGCTGCAGGTACCAGCCGATGAACGGCAACTTGAAAAGCCCAGCCTTGGCCAGGATGCGGAACTGAAACGGCATCTTCGCAAACAGGACGGGCGTGTCGTAGTAGCTGAGGTGATTGGCCGCGAAGACCGCCGCCCCAAGCCCCCGAAGCCGCTCCGGATGCACGACCGTCACAGGTGACAGGGCCAGGCGCAGCAGGGCGCGCGCCCACTGCCGGGCGATCCAGTGTTGTTGCCGGCCGCCCTTGTCCCAAAGGCCGCAGAGCAACGAGATAGTTCCGCAGAAGACGGTCGCCACGGCGACGAGAGGAAGCAGCACCAGGTAGGTGAACCAGCGATAAAGGGCTGGCGGCTGCGGGCTGATGATCGGGTCGGCGACGGTGGCGGTTGCTGGCTCCGCTTCGCCGAGCAGCTCAGATTCGGGCATCCCGCTATGCTAAACCTCGGTGCCGTCACTCATGCAGGGGTCGTAGCCGGCGTGGCCAGGACCAGCGACCGGAGAGCCCCGATCAGGTAGACGGACCCGGTTGCGACGATAACCCCGCCCACGGGCGTAAGCGCCCTCGCCTGCCCCAGGGCCGCTTGCAGATGGGGCGCAGCATGGGCTGGCACATCCATCGCATGGGCCACGGCCAGCAGCTGGTCGACGGTCGCGGCACGCGGGTTCGGGATGGGCGCAAACACGATGTGATCGCGACGGCGTGCCGGGTCGCCTGATGTCGAATCAAACAGCGGAAACAGGATGCGCGCTATCTCCTCGATCTGTTTGTCGGCAAGGCAGGAGAAGATCAGCGTGCGTGGGCGCTCCTCAGGCAGATCGGCCAGCGCGGCGCGCAGCGTCCAGGCCCCGGCCGGATTGTGGGCCACATCCAGCAGCAGTGGCGGGTGTGGCGGCACGCTTGCCGGGCGGGCAGGAATCCACTCCAGGCGCCCGGGCCATTGTGTCTGCCTTGCGCCGTCTTCAATCGCGCTGTTGGGTATCGAAAAGCCATGATTGGCTCGTAGTTCCAGTGCGGTTGCAACCGCAAGGGCGACGTTGCGTTGCTGGTGATGACCGGCCAGCGGCGAATCAATCTGCAGGATCTGGCCGTCGATCGAAAGCGGATAGCGATTCCGGCGGAGCGGCGAAGCCTCGGCCCTCAGAGCCACCCCTGGAGCAGGCCGTAGGTCCGTGCCCTCCATTTTGTGCGCGACGGGCGCGGGACCTTCCAGCTCATTGCGGTTGAACGGGGCTAAAGTTTGGCCACCGCTTGCCGATACAGTCTGTGAGGAGGAAAACAAGTCGGTACGCACAGCCTGTGCTGCCTGACCCGAAAAGCCGCGGGGTGGAAGGCAGCGCGCCGCATCGACTCCCCGTACGTTAAGCCCCATCGCCACCTCGCCGATCACGGCGTTGGCCTCCGGGTGCTGCGACAGCGTGACCAGGATGCCATCCTGCCGCAAAATACCCGCCTTTTCCCGGGCAATCTGGGCTAGGGTTTCGCCGAGAAACTCGGTGTGGTCGATGCCGATATCGGTAATCACCGAAACAATCGGTTCCACCACGTTGGTCGCATCCAGACGCCCGCCGAGGCCGACTTCCAACACGGCAAGCTCAATCTTTTGCTCGGCAAAATGTAGAAACGCCGTCGCAGTCAGGAGTTCAAAGAAGCTTGGGGTGTGCAGGAGTGCCGCACGCGCCACCAGCTTCCCGGCGCAGGCATACACCTCCCCAAAGAAACGCCCAAAATCATCGTCAGGGATCTCCTCGCCGTTGACACGGATGCGCTCATTGACTCGTGCCAGATGCGGCGAGGTATACAGGCCCGTCCGGAGCCCGGCAGCACGGCCGATCGAGGCGAGCGTGGCGGCGGTGGAACCCTTGCCGTTCGTTCCGGCGATAAGCACCGAAGGAAAGCGCCCTTGCGGCTTCCCAAGTTCGTCCAGCAGCACGCGGATGTGGTCGAGCGAGAACTTGCGCGGTGCGGTGCCGGGGGCCAGCGTGTTGCCGGTGCGCAGCTCGGGGCCGAGTGCGGCGAGTGTCTGTAGGGCTTCTTGATATTGCATGATCTGCCGGGGCCTTGCGCAAACGGCCAGGGTAGATTCTCTCACCCGGGCGAGACAAGGGCGTGGCAGAGCCGTCCCGCCGTGCCGCGCAAGCCGAGGCCGTCAGAACGACCCTGAAAATAGCGCAGGTTCAACTCGTGACTGCCCAGATCCTCCTCCATCCGCAGGCCGTAGTGGCTCAGTTCCTTAGCCAGGGCCGGCGGCGTAAAGAAGAGCTGAAAGGGCTCGCCTGCCTGTGCCACGCGAGAGGCAAGGGAGTCATGCATGAGCTGCTCGCGTGCGGGCAGCACCTCGCGAGGCTGGCTGTAATCAAAAACGACGTGCGAACCGGCGCAGAAGCTGCCCAGTACGCGGCAGGTTGCGGCAAAAGCAGCCGGGGTCAGATACGGCACCACCCCCAGCCATGCCGTGACCGTGGGTTGCTCAAAGTCGAAACCGGCTCCGAGCAGCTCGTCGCCCAACGACTGCCTCTCGAAGTCGACCGGCACCATTTGTGCGTTCCGCGGTAGGCTCAACTCCGCCGCCTCAAGACGCTCGCGCTTCCACGCCTGTGTTGCCGGATGATCCACCTCAAAGACCCGCACCTGGGAAAAAGGATTCCGCAGCGTAAACGTGTCCAGGCCCGCCCCGAGCACGAGGTACTGCGTCACCCCACCCTTTTCTACAGCGTCCGCAAGCAGGTCCTCTGCAAAGCGGGCGCGGGCAACCATCCAGGACCGCATCGCGGCGGAAAACGGCTTCCGCTCCGCGGACGGTGTGCGACGAAGCTCCTCAGCTGCGTCGGGACCTACGACCGCCACGGCAAAACGATCCGAAAAGACAAGTGGCTGGGCATCCACAAGCTGGTGCGCCGCACGCCGCAACGCTACACGCAAAGCCGTTCGGGATGGTTGAGCCTCAATCACCGTCTGCCGAGCACCCTAAGCGGCGGACTTCGGCTCTGGCTTCGAGCCGGTCATCCAGCTCAGCGCTTGTGCGAAATACGGTTTTAGGTCCTTGCGGGGTACCACGGCGTCCAGAAACCCGTGCTGCAGCAGGAACTCGGAGCGCTGGAAGCCTTCCGGCAGTTTCTGCCGAATGGTCTGCTCGATCACGCGGGGCCCGGCGAAACCAATCAGAGCACCAGGCTCCGCAACGTTCAGATCGCCCAGCATGGCGAAGCTGGCCGTCACGCCGCCGGTAGTCGGGTCGGTCATCAGGGAGATGTAGGGCACCTTTGCATCGTCCAGCTGGGCCAGCCCTGCAGAGATTTTCGCCAGCTGCATCAGGCTGGCGATCCCCTCCATCATCCGCGCGCCGCCAGAGGCTGAAACGATGATGAGCGGGGTGCGTGTTTCGAGCGCACGATCCACGGCGCGCGCAATTGTCTCGCCCACTACCGAGCCCATCGAACCGCCGATGAAGCCGTACTCCATGACGCTGAGCACGACGGGCATCCCCTCAAGGGTGCCTGTGGCGTTCATGATGGCGTCGTCCAGGCCGGTCTTGCGCTGCGCCTCGGCCAGGCGCTTTTTGTACGGCTTCAGATCGCAAAAATCCAGTGGATCGGTCGAGCGCAACCCGGTATCCACGACCTCGTACCCGGGATCCAGCAGCTGGTTCAGGCGCTCGCGGGAGCCGATACGGAAGTGAAAGCCGCAGTGCGGGCAGACCTGGAGATTGGCCTCAAGATCGGCCTTCCAGATGAGCTTGCGGCAGTTATCGCACTTCACCCACAGGCCTTCGGTGCGGACCTCGTGGTGCGGCGTGGGTTGGATCTCGTGGTCTTCGCGTTTAAACCAGCTCATAGGGGCGCTTATGGCAACAGCAGATGCGCCCTGGGGTGGAACCGGGTCGCCGCCATCCATTGTAGCGGACCGGGACGACTCCCTGGGTTCAGGCTGCGCGGCGGCCTAGCTGTAAACGGGAACCGCGGTCAGGGGCAGCCCTTGTGGCAACCGCTGCGGCAGCGGCAAGGGGGTGTCCGGCAGCTGAAAGGCCGGCGGGTGAATGTCGGCCCCGCTGGTGCCATCCAGGCCAGTGTGCAGAGCGCGCAAGGCGGTCTGCAGAGCTCCTCGCTGCTCGGCGCGGGTTACCTCGCGCTGACGCGTCCAGTACACCAGAAAACCTTGCCCGCACACGGGGCAACGGACGTCACTGAAACCGGCGGAGACTTTACACAGCATCTGCATGGAGGGGACCTCGGCTACGGCAGGGGATGCCGTCGATGGGTCCACCCTACGGCAGGCACAAGTGGCACACGATTCCCCGAAGACTGGCTGGCGATACAACATTGGCAGCAGAGGCAGGGAACCATGCGCGATCATGTCGACTATCCTGCTCATGTGAGTGCTTCCATCAAGGTTCAGCTTCCTGACGGTTCCGTGCGCGAGGTCGCCGCCGGAACAACCCCGCTCGACGTAGCCAACAGCATCTCCCCGCGGCTGGCGGCGGCCGTCGTCGTAGCCCGCATCCGCCCGTTAACGCAGGTCGCGCCGTCAGAAACTGCCGATGCGGAAGCCAAGGCCGAGCAGACCGAGGCCGGCATGTATGCAGCCGAGCCTGCCGGGAGCGAGCGTCTGGTCGACCTGCGCGCGCCGCTGCACGAAGATGTGGCCCTGGAGCTTCTGAAGGAAACCGATCCCGCGGCCCTGCGCGTGGTCCGTCATTCCGCCGCGCACGTCATGGCGACGGCGATCCTGGAACTTTTTCCCGAGACCAAGCTGGGCCATGGCCCGGCAACCGACAACGGTTTTTTCTACGACGTCTATCGCGAGGTGCCCTTCACCGAGCTCGATCTCGCGGCCATCGAGGCGCGCATGGCCGAGGTCGTCAAGCGTGACGAGCCCTTCCTGCAGGTCTCCGAGCCTCGCGAGAAGGGCATCGAGGACTATCGCAGCACCGGTGAGTTCATGAAGGTGCACTTCATCGAGCGCTTCACCCAGCCCGGCGACGAGATCTCGCTCTACAAAAACGGCAGCTTCACCGACTTCTGCCGCGGTCCGCACGTCCCTTCCACCGGCCGTGTCAAGGCCTTCAAGGTGATGTCGATCGCCGGCGCCTACTGGCTGGGCAAAGAGGATAACCAGCAGCTGCAGCGTATCTACGGCACTGCATTCTTTAACGCAAAGGACCTCGACGCGCACTTCAAGCACCTCGAAGAGATCAAGGCCCGCGATCATCGCGTGCTGGGCAAGCAGCTGGACCTGTTCAGCATTCAGGAGATCGCCGGCGCAGGCCTCATCTTCTGGCACCCCAAGGGCGGCCTGATCCGCAAAATGATGGAAGACTGGATGCGCGATGAGTGCGTTCGGCGTGGCTATTCGCTCGTCTACACGCCGCACATCATGCGGCGTGAGTTGTGGAAGGTCTCCGGCCATGAAGAGGTCTATGCGGAAAACATGTATCCGCCCATGGAGCTCGATGACGCCGAGTACCGGCTGAAGCCGATGAACTGCCCGGGTCACATCCTCATCTACAAATCCACCCCCAAGAGCTACCGCGACCTGCCACAACGCTACGCCGAGCTCGGCAATGTCTATCGCTATGAGCGCTCCGGCACCATGCATGGGTTGTTGCGCGTGCGCGGCTTCACGCAGGATGACGCCCACATTTTCTGCACTCGCGATCAGATCGTTTCAGAGATTGAAGGCTGCCTGGACTTCGCCGAGGCCGTGCTGAAGACCTTCGGCTTCAAGGAGTACCGCGTTGAGCTCTCCACACATAAGCCCGGAGATCCAGCGTTCATTGGCACACCGGAAGAGTGGGCGGAATCCGAAGGCGCGCTGAAGCAGGTGTTGACGAAGCGCGGCCTCGCGTTCCAGAGCTTCCCCGGCGAGGCCGCCTTCTATGGCCCCAAGATCGACGTCAAGCTCGTCGATGTGCTCGGCCGTCTATGGCAGTTGAGCACGGTGCAATTCGACTTCAATCTGCCCAAGCGCTTCGAGCTCGAATACACCGGCGAAGACGGCGAAAAGCATCAGCCCGTGATGGTGCATCGCGCGCTGTTCGGCTCCGTCGAGCGCTTCTTCGGTGTGCTCATCGAGCACTACGCTGGCGCGTTCCCCATGTGGCTCGCGCCCGTGCAGGTGGGTCTAGTTCCTATCTCCAACGACAAGCACCTGCCCTATGCCGAGATCCTCAAACAGCGCCTCGAAGCCGCCGGCCTTCGCGTGGAACTCGATGCCTCGAATGGCAAAATGCAGGGCAAAATCCGCGATTTCGGCCTGCAGAAGGTGCCCTTTATCCTCGTCGTCGGCGACAAGGAGATGCAGACGGACTCCGTCAGCGTGCGTGTTCGTGGCAAGGGCGACCAGGGCTCCAGCACGGTCGCAGAGTTTACCGAACGTGCCAAGACTCTGGTAAACGAGCATGCCATGGAGCTGTAATGCCCCTGCGAGCACGCGCCAAATTCGTAAGGCACGTGTTCATTCCATGAAGGGCTTCAGCAGGTAGAAGCGCCTCCTTCGGCATCCCATAACCCATGTTCACTCTTCGCGATAGCACGGTGATTCACGCCCCCATCGAGCGTTGCTTTGCTCTCTCCACCAACATCGCGCTCGTGCAGAAGAAGCTCGGCATGAAGCCTGTGGCTGGCCGCACCACAGGCTGTGTGCGGGGTGGCGATACCGTCCGGTGGGAGGGCTGGCAGCTGGGCTTCCCGAACTTTCACCTATCGCTGATCTCTGAATACGAGCCGCCCTTTCACTTCCAGGACCGCATGCTGGAAGGCCGCTTCAAGAGCTTCGCGCATGATCATCGCTTCCATGAGGCCGATGGGGCGGTGTGCCTGGAAGACGAGGTCCGCTTCTCCATGCCTTTTGGGGCTGCTGGGCATTTGGTAGGTCAACTCGTCCTCGTGCCGCACATTCGCAAGCTGCTACGGGAGCGATTTGCCATGCTCAAGGGCCTGGCGGAAACCGAGGCCTGGCGCGAGTATGTTTGTGATTGAGCTCGCGTAAGCCCGCCGGAGGAGAGCCATGCAGATTGGTCTGTTTACGCCCGTGTTTCAGGGGCTGAGCTTCGAGGCAATGCTTACCGAACTGAAGCGCTATCCGGCGATCCGCAGCCTTGAGCTCGGCACCGGCGGCTGGCCTGGTTCAAGTCACCTGGACGTAGAAACACTGCTCGCAAGCGAGCCGAGCCGAACGGAGCTGCGCTCCAGGCTGAACGATGCCGGGTTGGCCATCAGCGCCCTTTCCTGCCACAACAACCCCGTGCATCCGGATCCGCTGATCGCAAAGCGTGATGACGCCGTACTGCGTCAGACCATTCGTCTGGCGGAGCTTCTGGGCGTCCACACGGTCGTCACCTTCTCGGGCTGCCCAGGTGGCGGCCCCGGCGATCGAACACCGAACTGGATCACGGCACCATGGCCGCCTGAGTTCGCCGCATCCCTGGAGTGGCAATGGACTGAGCGCCTGATCCCCTACTGGCGCGAGTTGATCCAGGTGGCGCAAAGCTCCGGTGTACGCGTTGCGCTCGAGGCCCACCCAGGCTTCTGCGTGTACAACGTCGAAACGCTGCTGCGCCTGCGCGCTGCCACGGGAGACGCCATCGGCATCAACTTCGATCCCAGTCACATGTGGTGGCAGAGCGTCGACATCCCCACGGCCATCGCGGCGCTGGGAGGGGCGATCTTTCACTTCCACGCCAAGGATGTCGCCATGCATCCGGCGAACACAGCGCGCAATGGTGTTCTCGATCCCAAGAGCTACGCGCACATGGCGGAGCGCTCCTGGCTCTTCCGCAGCGTGGGCTGGGGCCATGGTGAATCCGAGTGGAAGGCCATCGTGAGCGCTCTGCGTCTGGCCGGCTATGACGGCGTGCTCAGCATCGAGCACGAGGACGCCCTGCTCTCCATCCACGAAGGCCTGTCGGCCGCCACGCACCTGCTGTCGCGGGTCGTGCTCGGGGAACCGGCCGTCGAGCCCTGGTGGACCTAAGCGCGGTTCACTATGCCCGGATCTTCCAGTTCTCGGCCGTTGATGGAGATCGCTCATGTAAACCGTTTACACTGTCGCAGCCGCACAACACGCGGCAACGGCGCAGTCAACCGATGCGTTTGTGTGCAAGGGGAGAGGCAACAACGGTGGAACAAAAGCGTACGGCAGTGGCCCCGGCCCGGGTAAACCTGATTGGCGAGCACACGGACTACACAGGGGGCCTGGTCCTCCCGATGGCCATTCCGTTCTACACGGAAGCGACAATTGAAGCGGCGTCTGATGGTTCCTTTCGCTTTCGCAGTGAACGCTTTCAAGGAGAGCACGTAGAGTCCCCCGGAGATGGGCGTGGGCGCTCCTCCGACTGGAGCGATTACCCCGTCGGCGTTCTGCGTGAGTTCGAAGCCAAGGGCGTGCTTCCCCAGCCTTTTCTGCTGAGTCTTCGCGGCGATGTGCCGCTGGGCAGCGGGCTTAGCTCCTCGGCCAGCGTAGAGGTTGCCGCAGCTTTTGCGCTGTTGGCCCACACCGGCGCCGAGATGGCCCCTGAAGAGATCGCCCTGCTGTGCCAGCGTGCAGAAAACAACTATGTGGGTTCACCGTGCGGCATCATGGATCAGACGGTCATCGTGCTCGCCCAGGAAGGCCACGCGCTTCTTCTCAATACGCGCACGCTCGAACATGAACTTGTTGCGATGAACCGTGGCGCGATTGCCGAGTCCGCCGTTGTCGTCTGCAACTCCATGGTCAAGCACTCCATCGGGGGTGGTGAGTACGGCAAGCGTCGCCAGCAGCTCGAGGCAGGACAGGCCGAGATCGTCAAATCCCGCCCAGGCGTTAAGGATCTGGGAGATGCCACCGAGAGCGACCTCGAAGGCGTAAAGGACAGGATCTCCCCGGAGAGTTACAAGCGTTGCCGCCACGTCATCACGGAGAACGCCCGCGTGCGCGGGATGCGCGACGCGCTGGAGGCTGGCGATGCCGAGCGGGCCGGTCAGCTGATGCTGCTCGCCCATGCAAGCGAGCGCGATGACTTTGAGTGCTCCGTGGCAGAGATCGATTTCCTCGTGGACACCGCGGCCGCTCTGCCGGGCTGCTACGGTGCGCGTCTTACCGGCGGCGGCTTTGGCGGCTGCACGGTCAACTTGGTGCGCAAGGATGCGGTGGAGCCGTTCATCGAAAAGCTTCGCGCGGCCTACCTTGCCAAGTACCGCATCGAAGCCGATACATTCGTGTGTGCGCCTGTGGATGGGGCACTTCGGCGAGCACAAAAATCCGGGGCGGTGAGGTCTTAAATGGCAGAGCTCGAGCAGGTCTTCAAGGAAGCGCCGCATCGGCGATGGAACCCGTTGAACGCCTCGTGGGTGCTGGTCTCGCCCAATAGAACCGCGCGCCCCTGGCAGGGCCAGACGGAGACGCCTGCCGCCCCTGCGGCTCTGCGCTTTGACCCCGCATGCTATCTCTGCCCGGGCAATGAGCGCGCCGGCGGCAACAGGACGCCCGAGTACACCGGCACCTATGTTTTCGAAAATGATTTCGCCGCGCTGAAGAACGACGTGCCCACGGCCACCATGGACACAGGCAACGCCGGCCTGCTACGTGCGGCGACGGAGCGCGGCACATGCCGTGTGCTGTGCTTTGACCCTCGCCATGATCTGACCCTGGCCACCATGGACGTCGCTTCCATTGAACGCGTCGTGGGGGAGTGGGCCACGCAGGAGACTGAGCTCGGTGGTCGCGACGGCATTCAGTATGTGCAGATCTTTGAAAACCGCGGCGCGATAATGGGTGCCAGCAACCCGCATCCGCACGGGCAGATCTGGGCCACTGAGCACATTCCCGACGAACCCGCGCTGGAGCTCGCAGCACAGCGGGCGTACCTGAAAGAGCATGGCCGCCAGCTGCTGCCGGCATACCTGGAGATGGAGCTCGCGGGAGGCACAGCGGAAGGTTCACGCATCGTCGCGGAGAACGACACCTGGGTAGCCCTCGTGCCTTTCTGGGCGGTGTGGCCCTTTGAAGTCATGCTTGTCCCGCGTGAGTCCGTGCCGACCATGGCGGCGCAGAGCCCTGCGCAACGAGCCGGGCTCGCGCAGATCCTAAGCACCGTAACGAAGGGATTCAATAAGGTCTTCGATACGCCTTTCCCTTACTCGATGGGCTTCCACCCCGCGCCATTCGATGGCGAAGCACATCCCGAGTGGACCTTGCACGCGCACTTCTTTCCGCCGCTGCTGCGCTCTGCCACGGTGCGGAAGTTCATGGTGGGCTTCGAACTGCTGGGCTCGCCCCAACGCGACATCACGCCGGAATACGCTGCTGAAACACTACGGATAGCCGTTGCCAAAGCCAACGGTTAGCCTTGGGTTGGCAACTTCTCACTGCTCTTCTATGGCCTCGAAGCAAGAGCGGCTTCAGTCGCTAAGGTTCAGCTGGGCCGCAGCTAAACTTGGAATAAGCAACAACAAGGAGCAGACATGAAGGTCGTTGTCACAGGCGGAGCAGGCTACATCGGCGGAACGGTAGCGACGCTGCTGCTCAAAGCAGGCCACGAGGTCACGATCATCGACAGCCTGGTGCACGCGCAGCGCAAGTACGTGCCCGAAGGCGCGACCTTTGTGCAGGCCGATCTTGCCGAGCGCGAAAAGGTCGAGGGGGTACTGCGCGATAGCGGTGCTGAAGGTGTTCTGCACTTCGCCGCGCTCATCGAAGCCGGCGAGTCCATGCAGAAGCCGGAGCTCTACTTCCGCAACAACACCGCGTCCACACTTTCGCTGCTGGAAGCCATGCACAACACCG
>CAXTVC010000091.1:0-12448 GCA_964247615.1 uncultured Acidobacteriaceae bacterium | reverse complement strand
AGCTCGCGATTGGCGGCGACACCACCGGAGACGGCGATGGCCCGGGCGCCGAAATGCTCGGCGGCGTTCAGGATTGTGCGGGTGAGATAGCCGGTCACGGAGTGCTGAAAGCTGGCAATCAGGTCCAGCGTCTCGGGGTCGAGCAGCGCGCGAGCCTCGGCAAGGGCGGCCGGGTTGCCGGGCTTGGCGGTCATGAGCCCGGCGGAGCGCATGGCCCCTTCGCGGGCTGCGATGCGTTCGCGCATGCCGTGCAACTCAACGTGGCGGCGCACGGCCGTCTTGATGCCGCTGAAGGAGAGGTCGAAGCGGGGTTCGTCGGCGGGCGTACCGGCTGACTTCGGGGCGGAGCGGCCGTGGGCCTTTTGCTTGATCTGCGCAAAGCGGAAGGGCACGGCCAGTGGGTTGCCAAAGGCGGCGAGGGCGTCCATCCAGGGGCCGCCGGGGTAGGGCAGGCCGAGCAGCTTGGCGACCTTGTCAAAGGCCTCCCCGGCAGCGTCGTCCACCGTGCGACCCACGTTGCGATAACTCCAAAGGCCGTCCGGGTCGCGGTGGGCCAGGTACAGATGGCTGTGGCCGCCGGAGACCACGGCGGCCAGCAAGGGACTGGCATCGGCAAACTGCGTTTCGGCCTCGAGCAGCACGGCCTGGATGTGGCCCTCGAGATGGTTGATGGCAATCAGCGGTAACTCCGCACCAAAGGCGAGAGCCTTGGCAAAGCTGATGCCGACCAGCAGGGCACCAGCCAGGCCGGGGCCTTCGGTGACAGCGACCGC
This sequence comes from uncultured Acidobacteriaceae bacterium, assembly GCA_964247615.1. Lineage (GTDB taxonomy): Bacteria > Acidobacteriota > Terriglobia > Terriglobales > Acidobacteriaceae > Granulicella. The sequence continues at coordinate 11,675 of CAXTVC010000091.1, read as the reverse complement.
AGCGAGTTCACGGTAGCCCGCGACGCCTGCCGATCGCATGGCCTCGCGGACCACCGGCACGATGTTGCGCAGGTGCTCCCGGCTGGCGAGCTCGGGGACGACACCGCCGTAGTCGGCGTGGATCATCTGCGAGGCGACGATGTTGGAGAGCACCGTGCGGCCATCCGCAACGACCGCGGCAGAGGTTTCATCGCAGGAACTTTCGATACCGAGAATAAGGCGGGGAGGCACGGCGCTAGCTCCATGATAGCCAAGCCTTTGCGGCAAGGCCCTGGTTCACGGCAAGGTTGAGCCGGGCCGGAGCACCTTGACATGGCCCCCGGGGTGCTGGAAGCTGAACAGACGACCCTTACCTTTTTTTGAGTTCCATCTGCAGCGAACCTGGCGGGAAAATCTCCGCGTCGCTTTCTGCGCAGGCGGGTCGCCCGGAGTGTTTCGTATGGCTATTCGTTCCCGTTTCGAGCTTCTCACCGCAGGGGCACTGTGTAGCGCCGCCCTGCTGACCCCGTCCGCTGGCTATACCCAGACGGCAGCGCTGGGCAACGTTGGCGGCATTGTGCGCGACACCACCGGGGCCGTTGTGCCCGGGGCGACGGTGGTGGTGACCAACACGGGGACGGGCGCGTCGCGGACGCTGACTGCCGACTCCGATGGACATTACGAGGCGCGCGATCTGCAGCCTGGGACCTATGAGGTCATCGTGAGTGCGGGCGCCCAGTTCGGCCGGCTGGACCGCAAGAACGTGCCGGTCACGGTAGGTGCGCCGATCACGGTGGATGCGGAGCTGCCGGCGGCCAGCGTGTCGACGGAGGTGACGGTGACCTCGGAGACGCCGCTCATCGATACGGAGCGCGTGGAGCAGTCGCAGGTCATCGATCAGCAGGTGGTCTCGAATGTGCCGGTGAACAGCCGCCGTTTTGAGAGCTTTGTGCTGCTGACGCCCAACGTTGTTCCCGACGGCAACACGGGGCTGCTGGGCTACCGCGGCGTGTCCGGTGTGTACAACCAGAACATCGTCGACGGCGCGAACAACAACCAGCAGTTCTTCTCGGAGGCGCGGGGCCGGTCGATCGGCGCGCCGTACGTCTTTCCGGTGGATGCGATTCGCGAGTTTGAGTCGTCGTCCTCGGGGTACTCGGCGGAGCTGGGCGGCGCGGCGGGCGGCATCATCAACGCCATCACCAAGAGCGGCACGAATACCTGGCACGGCGATGCGTATGAGTACTACCGCACGCCCGGCTGGAACGCGCTCGACCCCTACAACAAGTTCCAGGGCCGCAGTGCCAACAACCCCATCTTTCTCTCGCAGCCGATCAAGGTGCAGAACGAGTTCGGTGTGTCGGTCGGCGGCCCGATCGTGCACGACAAGCTGTTCTTTCACTTCACGTATGACGGCTACCGACGCGTCAATCCGATCGTGTACACGTCGACATTCAACAGCGCGACGAACACGGTCGCCAACCTGGTGCACCTGTGCGATGGCGGCACCACGGCACTGAGCGATAACGTCACGATCGGCGGTGTGCGTACACCGGTCACTTTTCCGACGACCATACCGAACGTGAGCCCGGCGCAGTGCACGGCGGTCGTGGCGGCGGTGCAGGGCCAGCTCGGCGCCTTTGGACGCAACATCAACCAGAACATCTTCTTCCCGCGCCTGGACTACCAGCTCAATCAGAAGACCCACCTCTCCGGCGAGTTCCTGTGGCAGGACTTCCACCAGCCGAACGGCTACAACACAGCGGTGACCGCGTCGAACGGCGGCATTGGCAACAACGGCACGGCGGACTTCCATGAGCGGTTTGTCATAGCAAATGCCGAGACGGCGCTGACCTCGAACTCGACCAACGTCGTCCACTTCCAGTGGGGACGCGATCTTGAAACCGATGGCACCAATGCGGGTGGGCCGTTCAACAGCCTGACCGGCCTGGTCTCCTTTGGTGAGACCTCGGCGCTGCCGCGTGGCAAGTTCCCGGACGAGCACCGCTGGCAGTTCACGGATATCTACAGCTTCACCCGCGGTCGTCATACGGTAAAGGCCGGGTTCGACATGAACCTGGTGCACGAGCAGATCGCCAACCTCTTTGGTGGGGACGGCAGCTTCACCTACAACAACGCGATTACCGAGATCAACTTCGCCAACTTTGCGCAGGATGCCCTGGGTGTGAACCCGACGGCGGGCGTAGGCGGAGCGGCCGGCAACGTGCGCCATTACAACTCTTTCAGCCAGACGGTCGATCAGCTGACCGGCGTGGGCGCGGACGACTTCTGGAACCAGAACATCGACGGCTTCGCCGAAGACTCCTGGAAGGCAACACCCAAGCTGCTGCTCTCCCTGGGCGTACGCTACGACGTGCAGCTGGTACCCGGTCCGGACCTGCCGTACCCCGGCACCGCGGCGCAGGCGGCCAACTACCCGGCCGGCGCGCTGCCGCTGAATCCCAGCCCTGTCGCCTTCAACGCGACGTCCCAGATCAACCCGAACCTGCACATGGCCCAGCCCCGCATCGGGTTCAACTGGAACCCGCAGTCGGGAACGGTGATTCGCGGCGGGTACGGCATGTTCTATGGCCAGATCTCGAACTCGTCGTACTACACGCTGCGCCGCGAGAACGGCGTGTACCAGAAGCAATACGGTCCGGCCAGCGCCTCCACGGCCAACCAGGCCTACAACACCAGCGCCTGCAAGGCCGGTGTGGCCTGCGCGGTGACGTATCAGAACCCTGGGGTCTACAACACCTATCTTCCCGTCGGCGGCGTGCCGATCTACACCCCGCCCGGCCCAGCGCCCACCAACCCCGTCACCGGGGCGCCTATCGGCATTCCGGCCGGCATCCCGTCGCAGCTGGCCGGCACGATCACCATCCGTGGACTCGATCCGAGCTTCACCAACCCTCTCTCCCACTCGTGGGACCTGACGGTGGAGCAGGCGCTGCCGCTGCATTCCACGCTGACCGTCGGCTACGTGGGCAACCGCGCGCTGCGGCTGCCGGTGTACGTTGACACCAACGTCGACCCGAACTCGGTGACGATGGCCCATAGCTACCAGTACACCAACCCGAACACGGGCCAGGTCTCCAACCAGGTGGTGCCCATCTACACCAACCGCCTGTATACGACGACCGGCACGGTGGCGACGGGCTTCTCGGTGGTGAACTCGAACTATCACTCCATGGTGGTCACGGTGCGCAAGCCGATGAGCCACGGCGTGGAGCTGCTGGCGAACTATACCTGGGCCAAGGCCATGGACGGCGGACAGACGTATGGAGGCAACGGCACCTTTAACGGAACCGATGCTCCGCTGATTCCGTTCGGCCAGGGGCATCGCCAGGGACTCGGTGCGGAGTACTCCCGCTCCGATCTAGACATCCGCGGCCGGTTTGTCGGCACGCTGATCGGCAAGTCCGAGCTGCCGATCGGCAACCGCTACGCCGCCTACGCCGTGAACGGCTGGCAGCTCTCAGGAACCTACACCGCGCAGACCGGCGAGCCTGTCACAGCCACTGTCAGTGGCGCAATCACGTACCTGACCGGCGGCAACCTGGGCAATCTGACCACCGATGCCGGTGTGACGAACGCGGCCTTCACCTCGGGGCCAAGCGCCCGTGTGCCGGATTTTATTGCCCGGCGCAACGGTTTTGCCGGCCCCGGCGTGCACAACCTGGACGCTCGCCTCTCTCGTGAGTTCCCAGTGTTTGGAGACCGGTACCACTTCGAGCTGGCTGGAGAGGCGTTCAACCTCGTCAACCACCGCAACATCCTCTCGGTAAATACGCCGATCGTGGCCTACACGGCCCCTGGCACCAGCGGCTGCCCGGCGGCGACGACCGGCAACGTCGGCTGTCTGGCGCCCTTGCCCGCGTCCTCGGCGCAGTTCATGACGCCGTCGAGCACCTCCAACGTGATCTACAGCGCGCGGCAGATCCAGCTGCTGGGTCGATTCATCTTCTAGGAACGATCTACGCCCCAAGAGTAAAGGCCCCGCGTGCGGGGCCTTTTCTCTTAGGGCGAACGCAGAACGATCAGGCAGCCTGGTCGCTGGCATTCTGTTTCGCGTCGTCCAGGGTAACGCGCACCGTCAGGCGGTGCCCGGCACGATAGATGGTCAGCGTCACCACATCGCCGATGCGATGCGCGTTCAGGGCCGTGGAGAGATCCTGGGCATTGGTGATCTCCTTGCCATCAAGCCCCACAATCAGGTCGCCGCCGAGCTTCACCGGCTCGTTGCCCATGTAGGCCTGCTGTGTGCCGCCACGCAGGCCGGCACGCTGCGCGGCACCCCCGGGCAGAACGCGTTCTACGAGGATGCCGTAGTCGGCAGGCAGCCCGATCTGCTCGGCAATGCCGGGCCCGATCTGCAGGCTGACGATATCGAGCGAAGGCCGGCGCACGCGGCCGTAGGTGGCGAAATCATTGAGCACGGCCTTGGCGGTGGAGATCGGAATGGCAAAGCCGATGCCCGCGGACTGATCGGCACCGCCGTTGGGGTTGGAGGCGATCAGTGTGGTGATGCCGATGACCTCGCCGTGCGAGTTGAGCAGGGGACCGCCGGAGTTGCCGGGATTCACCGACGCATCGGTCTGGATGGCGTCCTCGATCTTGTTGCCAGAGGGCATCTCAATCGACCGAATCGCGGAGATGATGCCGCGGGTCATTGTGCCGTTAAAGCCGAAAGGGTTGCCGATCGCATAGACCTGTTGGCCAACGACGAGGTTGGTGCTCTCGGCGAGGGTGGCCGGCTGCAGGTTCGAGGAGCCCTGGATCTGCAGCAGCGCAAGATCGTGATTGCTGTCACGGTTCAGCACCTGGGCCTTGTACTTGTGCTTGTCGGAGGTGGTGACCTCAACGATCTGCGCGCCTTCGATGACGTGGTTGTTGGTCAGGATGTGCCCCTGCTTGTCCAGGATGAAGCCGGAGCCCTGGCCCTGCTGGGGAACAGCCCGGTAAAAGAAGTCATAGGCCACCTGCGTGGAGGTGATATTCACCACGCTGGGCAGGCCTTTTTTATAGACCCCGATGTTCTGCTGCTCCTCCGAGTCAAAGGAGGGCGCGGCATTAGCCACAGTCAGGTTGAACCGGGCCAGGGGTCCGCCTACCTCCTGCGTGACAGCGGTGTCGGCAGCGGGGTGGAGCAGCCCGGCGAGTGTTCCCGACGCGGGCAGCAGTCTCGCGGAAAGGTAGTAGAAGCCGAGCAGGATCAGCAGCACAAGCAGGACGGGGCGAAGTTTCATGATTAGTCGGCTCACAGGGGCGGCGCTCGATCTCTTAAACGCCCTCCTGAGAGTTTAGTCGCCCCTCTGTCGGTCGCGTGAGGTCGCCGCTTGCGCAAACTCGTCAACGGTAATGAGCGATTTGAGCGAAACCAAGCTATTTTCTTTGTAAAAAAGTGGGTTTATGCGAAGCTGTTTGTGGCAAAAAAACCATTTCATAGCCGTCGCGAACATGCACTGGGGGCCTGTTTCTGGGTAGGTTGAACTCCATTCTGCGCCTCCTGAGTCTCTACGGCGCTCTCGGCTCGATCGCATTGGTGCCATCCAGGGCGAGCGATGCGCAGAGTCCGGAGACGGCTACGCTTTCGGGAACGGTGACGGATGCGACAGGTGCGGTGATCCGCGGGGCCACGCTCCACCTTGCTCGCGCACGTGGGCCGGGCGGAAAACCCGAAGGCGAACAGTCCAGTGATGGAAAAGGGAACTTCACCTTCCGCGTGCCGGCCGGCGCGTATGTGCTGGACGCAGCGGCGCCTGGCTTCGCGAGCTACGAGAGCCAGTCCCTCACGCTGAAAGCAAAGTCAGCCCTGCGTGTACCGGTTCGCCTGAGTGTGGCAGGTCTGCACCAGGAAATCACCGTACTTGAGGACGGAACAGCTAACCCGGGCCTGGGCCACTCCGGTGGCTCGCTCGTGTTTGAGGGCGAGGGCCTGAATCTGCTCTCCAACGATCGGGACACGCTGCGCCAGCAGCTGGGGGCCCTGGCGGGCGGGGGTGGCGCTACCACCTTTCTGGTCAACGGCCTCACGAGCGGACGGCTTCCGCCCAAGTCGTCGATACGCTCCATCCGCATCAATGAGAACCTCTATTCCGCTGCCTATGCGGACTACGGCAGCCGTGTCGAGATCACCACCAGGGCCGGGGCGGAGCGCCTGCATGGCACGATGGCCTTCAGGGGCACCGATCAGCCGCTCGATGCACGCAATCCCTACACCTCTGTGCAGCCGCCCTTCTACGATTTCCAGCAGGACGGCAACCTGAACGGGCCGCTGGGCCGCAAGATGTCGTTCTTCGTGGCCGATACCGTGGAGCAGCTCGCCAACAACAGCGTCGTCAACGCGGCGAGTCCGCTGGACCCGGCTACCCAGATCTCCACGTCCGTTGCCTCGCCCCAGCGGTCGCAGGTCTATTCCGCCCGTCTGGATCGGCAGTTCAACGAAGGGAACTATGGGTTTCTTCGCGACGAGTGGACGCAGACGCGCCTTACGAACAGCGGTATCGTGCCGCTGGTCCTGCCGGAGTCGGCTTTCTCGTCGGACACGCTGACGAACTCGCTGCAGGCCGTCGACACGCAGGTCCTCGGGCCCCACGCGCTCAACGAAGCGCGGTTTCAGTACCTGCGCACGCGGCTGGTGCAGGAGCCGAACAGCACCCTGCCGTCCGTGGTGGTGGGGGGTGCCTTTCAGAGCGGCGGCAATCCCTCACAGATTCTGCATGACAAGCAGGACAGCTACGAGATGCAGGACCTGTTCGACCTTGATCGTGGAGCGCATTCGATCCGCGCAGGCGTGCGCATTCGCGTCCTGCGGGACGCCAATCTCTCCACAGGTGGGTTCAACGGGCAGTACATCTTCCCTGATGCGGCGGCCTACCTCGCGGGCCGGGCGACGCAGTACAGCCAGACCTTCGGCCAGCCGAATGCTCTTCTGCTAACAGAAGACCTGGGCATTTATGCGGAGGACGACTGGAGGGTGAGCTCCCATCTTTCCCTAAGCTACGGTTTGCGCTTCGAGAGCCAGACCGCTATCCCTGACGGCAGCGATCCCGCCCCGCGCCTGGGCTTTTCCTGGGCGGTGATGCACGGCAAGAGCAAGACGCCGCTGGTGATCCTGCATGGTGGGTACGGCATCTTCTACGACCGCTTTCCCGCCGCGCAGCTGTTGCAGTCTGTTCGTCAAAACGGCACGCGTCAGGTGGCGTATCTCGCCCAGAACACGGGTTTTGATCCCCATGGTCCGCCTCCTGGCATCGTGCTGTCGTCGGGGGAGCCCACCGTCTATTTTGTGAGCCCCAGGCTTAAATCCTCCTATGCGCAGGCAGCCGGCTTCTCCGTGGAGCGCGCGATTGGCCATTACGGGACGGTTTCCGCCAACCTGCTCTATGAGCACAACACGCACAATTTTCTGACCCGGAACGTTAACGCGCCGCTACCCGGGACGTTTCTTCCGGGGGGGGCAGGCGGTGGTGTTCGTCCGCTGGGCAAGGACAATCTGTATGCGTTTTCCTCCGACGCCAATGGCAACCTGGAGCGCTTCTACTTCAACTACCACCTGCAGATCACCTCGCGTCTGTTTGTGTTTGGCGTCTTTGACGCTGATAAGAACTTGGGCGAAGCGGATGGCATTGATCGCTTTCCTTCCAACGAGTACAACCTCCGGCAGGACTACGCCCGCGCCGCCGCAGACCGGGCACAGGCCTACGTCGGAGGCCTGCAGTGGATGATGCCCCTTGGGGTACAGATCACGCCGTTTCTCAGCGCACACAGCGGCGCGCCCTTCGACATCACCACGGGGTCTGACCTGAATGGCGACACGATCTATAACGATCGACCGGCGCGGGCGACGGGAGTCGCGGGAACCTCGGTGGTCGCTACCTCGCTGGGAAACTTTGACGTGGCACCGGGGCCTGGGGAGGCAGTGCTGTCGCGAAACAATGGGACTGCGCCGGCTTTCTTCTGGTTGCAGCTGCAGATCAGCAAGGACTTCCACCTGGGACCAAGGCCGAGGGCGGGGGAACACGGTGGGGCTACCGCATCCGCTCCGGACCGGCCATGGGACCTGAACTTCGCGCTGGAAGTCCACAATGTCACAAATCACAACAACCCCGGTCTGCCTGTGGGCGTGATTTCCGCAGGGAGCTGTGGCGTGAGCAGCGGGGCCACATGCCGATGTACAGCTACGCCTTGCTCCCTCGTGCCATCACCGTACTTTGGCAGGTCTCTATCGTTGGCCAACGACTTCAGCCCGATCACCGCGTCGAATCGCACCATCCTCCTGCAGACCACGTTTAGCTGGTGACCGCCGCACCTGGCGGGAACAGCCCGTCTACCCCTGACGCAAATCCCTTTCAAGCCACGGCAATCTGCCACACGGGTGGGATTACGAGGGGCCAGCCTCTCGCGTTACCAAACGGTGGCACGCGGTCCCCAAACTGCAACCTCCGTGCGCTAAAGTTCTTTGCCCAGCCGCCGATAAACGTGGGAGCAGAGCTCCGACGATCAAGCGGTGCCGCGTGCAAAGAGGGCTGGACGTTGAAGGGTATACAGTCGGCGATGGTCTTGATGTTATGGATGGATACCCTGTTGCTGGCATTTGGCAGCCTGTCCATGCTGGTTGTCCGACTTGCCAGCCCGGGCCTGCAGGGTATGGGGCGTTTCAGCGCGTCCTTTGCCGCCGGATCCCTTGGGGGCGCACTCTTGCTCCTGTGCCGGCATCCTCTGGCCAACGTCCTGTTCGCCGACATGGCACTGCTTGGGTCGTTCATCCTGCTCCATGTGGCCGTCCTGCAGCTCCTTCCGGACCGCAGGGATTCCCTGTGGCCTGGCGTTGCACTGCTTTGCGGTCAGGCCCTGGTGGACGTCCTGCAGCTGATGGGCACCATTGGTGGTCAGCCAAGGATCGTCGCCTTTGGGCTGGTGGTGGCAATTCAGGCAGTCACGACCGCCAGGACGCTGTGGCAGCTGTCCCGAGAGAAGGTACGGGCGCCGGCTACCTACAGCGTTGCCCTGCTGCTGGGGTTCGGAGCCTTCAACCTGTTGCGCAGTGCGGCCGTGGCGTTTGTTCCCACCCGTTCGGACTGGCGAGATCTGCTCACGCTGGCCGCCATCTCGCTGTACCTCGCCGTCGCACTTGGCCTTGCCTTCGGCTTCTTCTGGATGACGACCGCGACCCTGACAGCGGAGATGGAACACATCGCCAGTACGGATCCGCTTACACGGGTCTTCAACCGTCGGGTCTTCATGAAGTGGTGCGACAAGGAGCTGTCGCGGAGTCAGCGTATGCGGGTACCGTTCTCCGTGCTCATGGTGGATCTCGACCACTTCAAGAACATCAACGACAACTTCGGGCACGGGCGTGGGGACGAGGTGCTGGTAGCGGCCGTTGAACGCATGCAGGATTCGGTGCGGGGAATCGATGTGCTCTGCCGCTGGGGCGGGGAAGAGTTTGCCGTGCTGTTGCCGAACGCCCACGAGGAGGCGACCCGCATCGTGGCCGAGCGTATCCGCGAAAACATTCAGCGCATGCGCGTGCCGCTGGAAGCCATCTGCCCGGACCGGTCCACGCAGGCTTATCTCACGGTGAGCATCGGGGCCGCAACCTATCGCGAGGGCGAGGACAAGGTCGGAAACATGCTGGTACGCGCGGATGAGGCGCTCTACAGAGCCAAGCGAGGCGGGCGAAACCGGGTATTGGTGGGCGCATAAGGAAGGGCGAGCCGAAGCCCGCCCTGCCTTCTGTACTGCTCCGGACGGCTTAACGCGCGGTCAATTCAGCCTGCGCCCCGGCCTTCAGCGCGGAAGCCTTGTCGGTCTTCTCCCAGGTGAAGGCATCACCGGTACGCCCAAAGTGCCCGTACGCAGCGGTCGCCTTGAAGACGGGCCGGCGCAGGTCGAGGCTTTCGATGATGCCCTTGGGTGTGAGCTTGAAGTTTTCGCGAATCAGCTCGATGAGCCGTGACTCGGAGACCTTGCCGGTGCCAAACGTATCGACACGAATCGAGACAGGCTCGGCGACGCCGATGGCATATGCCAGCTGTACTTCGGCCTTGTCCGCGAGACCCGAGGCAACGATGTTCTTGGCGATGTAGCGAGCCATGTACGCAGCCGACCGATCCACCTTGGTGGAATCCTTGCCGGAGAACGCACCACCGCCGTGCCGGCCCATGCCGCCGTAGGTGTCCACGATGATCTTGCGGCCTGTCAGGCCGGAGTCACCCATGGGTCCACCGATGACGAAGCGTCCAGTCGGATTGATGTGGTACTTCGTGTTCTCGTCGAGCAACTCGGCCGGGATGACAGCCTCGATGACATGCTCCTGGATGTCCGCATGCAGCTGCTCGTTGGTGAGCTTGCTCTGGGGGTCACGGTCGGAGAACTCGGCATGCTGCGTGGAGATCACCACGGCATCGACACGTACGGGCTTGCCCGCGGCGTCATACTCCACCGTCACCTGGCTCTTGCCATCGGGGCGAAGGTAGGCGAGCTTGCCGGATTTGCGTACTTCACTCAGCTTCTCGGCCAGCCGGTGCGCCAGCGAGATGGGCGCGGGCATCAGCTCGGGCGTCTCGTTGGTGGCGTAACCGAACATCATGCCCTGGTCGCCGGCTCCGCCCGTGTCCACACCTTGTGCAATGTCAGGCGACTGCTTGTTCAGCGCCGAGATGACCGAGCAGGTGTTGCAGTCAAAGCCCTTCTGCGCGTCGTCGTAGCCGATGCTGCGGATCGTCTCGCGCACCAGGGTTTGCACATCCAGATGCGCCTTGCTGGTGATCTCGCCGGCGACAACAACCAGGCCGGTGCACGTGAGTGTCTCGCAGGCGACACGGCTGGTGGGGTCTTCCGCAAGGCAGGCATCCAGGATCGCGTCAGAGATCTGATCGGCAATCTTGTCCGGGTGGCCTTCGGTGACGCTTTCGCTGGTAAAGAGATAACGGTCGGTTATAGACAAAGTGAGGTGCTCCTCGTATGAGATAGCCGGACCCGTCCGCCTTTGTACGGACGCCCGACGCCCAGGAACGCTGCGGTGGCAGACGACCGGGCCGCCCCTGCCGTATGGCAACAAGGGACGAGCTTCATTCTACCTCCCGCGTCGGCCGCGGGAAGATGAGCTTCATTGGCTGTACTGAAAATCAGCCACAAAGGACGAAGTGGGTGCTAGAAGTGGGTGTTATCGGTCCGGCGATTGCTGGGTAACGGGCTCTGTCGACGTCGGGGCGGCCTCATGGTGCCGAGCCCCAAGGCGCGGCTGCAGAACATAGTGCCAGGCGGCATATGCCAGCGCGAACAGCGCCACCAGCATCAGGACAACACCCCACCATCGGCGTCGCACGGGCGGCATCGCTTCCAGCCGCGCACGGTGCACATTTTCCGCAAATTGCGCCAGGTCCGGCTCGCTCTGGTCAAAGGCGCCAGAGGCCGCAAAACGTTCAATCCAGTGCTCATCGTCGATGCCCAGATGCTTGCAATAACTACGCACCAGGCCTTTGCGCAGGACGCCGCTGGGTAGCTCGTCAAAGAGGTCGGCCTCCAGTGATTGGAGATGGCGCATAGAAAACCGGGTCGCTTTGGCGACCTGTTCCAGCGACACCTTACGTCGCTCGCGTTCCTCTCGCAGGTCGCGACCGATCCGCAGTTGCGAGTCCGCTCCGATTTCCACCACGGGAGCTCCTTTCCCGCTTTGTACACGA
>CAXTVC010000090.1:0-12612 GCA_964247615.1 uncultured Acidobacteriaceae bacterium | reverse complement strand
ATGGCGAAGCAGGCGCCACCGATGCGTGAAGGTCGTAGACACGGGTTCGGCTGAGAAGCGCCGGGGGGCCGCCGCCGCCGGGACCACTGCCACCGGGGAAGCCGCCGGGTGGGGGGGCCATTCTGGCCCTGAGGTGGGGGACCACCTGGGCCACCTGGGCCTCCGGGACCGCCGCCGTGGTGCCTGGATCCGTTGGCCTTGAAGTCGGAGTCGGCCTCGCGGATTTCGTTCACTTTTGAAGGCCTATGGGACTGAGGACGATTGAGAGCAGCTTCATCGTAGCTTCCCGCTGCGGGGCGCTCATCTGCTTGAGGCTTATGCCCCGCGCGGGACGACGCCGGTGGGGAAGTTGGACCAGCGCCCGCGCTGCCCGGTGTCGTTGAAGGCATACAGAACGTGCGTGCGCTGCTCCGGCGTCAACGTAGCCAAGAATGCATCTGCGGCACCGACGATGGCCACGGTGTTGGAGGTGGGCTTGTTCCCGGCGGCAGCGAGCCTCGGGGCGACGAGGGCTAGCGCGGTGATGACAGTTGCCGCTGAAAGAAGCTTCTTCACGTGTTCCCCAGGGGGTTCAGTTGGTTGTCGCCGTAGTGTAGACGTGGAGGCAGCCGCAGGGCTATGCTGAGCCCCCGCCCGTGGAGCGGGAGGTCAGGAACGTGTGCCGTTGCCCGAGGACGACGTTGGGGGAAACGCCGGCCGCCTTGTATGCCAGGGGGAGGCGCGCTCAAAGGCTGCGGCGAGTGCGAGGACTTTGCTTTCTGAGAAGCGTGGGCCGGCGATCATGAGGCCTATGGGTACGCCTTCCGGGGTGAAGCCGCAGGGGATGCTGATGGCCGGGATGCCGTAGAGATTGAAGGCAAGTGAGTTGAAGGTGTTTTCGGGTTCGAGCGGAGAGGGCTTTTCTTCGCGGGCGAGTTCCTCTGTGATGAGGCGGGGCCCCACGCGATTTGTGGGGAGGGCAACGAGATCGAAGTCATCGAAGGCGTCGTCGATGGTTTTGCGAAGCTCGGCGAGCTGCCAGCCGGCACGGACGATGTCGGCGGCGCGGCTGGCCCCGGTTTCGCTGGGGTCATTGAGTTCTTTGACCGTGCCTTCGACGACGCCGCGAGTTTGCAGGGAGTAGCTGCCGGCGTGGCGACGGAAGGTGTCTTCATGAACGGCTGCGACCTCGGCGGCGCGGAGGATGGTCCAGTCGAGCGCGTCGGTAGAGGGCAGGTGGCAATCCTTGACGGAGGCGACCAGGCCTTTGAGGATCTGAATAGCGGCTTCGATGACGATTTCGGTGTTGCTATCGAGGCGGTCGAAGAAGGGCTGGCGGGGGATGCCGAGGCGGAGACCGGCGACGGGCTGCCGCATGGTTCCGAGGTAGTTCTCCGGTGGGTGCTCGATGCTGGCGACGTCATGTTTGTCGTAGCCGACCATCGAGGTGAGGAGCAGGGCGGCGTCTTCGACGGAGCGGGTCATGGGGCCGCAGTGATCCAGCGAGTAGATGAGCGGAAAAATGCCTCGGAGAGACACAAGCCCATAGGTGGGCTTGAGACCGACAAGGCCGCACCAGGCTGCGGGGATGCGGATGGAGCCGCCGGTATCGGTGCCAAGTGCGCCGGGGACAAGGCCGGCGATGACGGCCGCGGCGGAGCCACCCGAGGAGCCGCCGGGAACGCGGTCGAGCGCCCATGGGTTGTGTACGGGGCCGAAGTAGCTGGTGGCCGAGGAGCCGCCCATGGCGAACTCATGGAGGTTGGTTTTGCCGAGCAGAAGGGCGCCGGCCTGGCGGAGGCGGGAGACGACAAAGGCGTCCTGGGTGGGGACGCGGTCGTCGAAGACGAGGCTGGCCACCGTGGTGCGGGTGCCGGCGGTGTCGATGTTGTCTTTGATGGCGAGGGGAACGCCGTGGAGCGGGCCGCGGAAGTGTCCGGTTGCGGCTTCGGCGTCGAGGGTGGCGGCGTCGCGGAGAGCGCTTTCGCGCGCGACGGTGATGAGGGCGTTCAGCCTGGGGTTGAGTTCGTCGATGCGCGCGAGAAGGGCCTGCATCAGGGCTGTTGAGGTGAGGTCACGACGGCGGATGCGGGCGGCGACTTCGGCGAGCGAGAGGGAGTAAAGGGGCGCGGCGGACTGCGCCCAGGATGGGGCTGGCAGGGCGCTGGTACCGGCTACCAGGGCGGCTTGCTGCAGGAAGTGTCGTCGGCTGGTGTGGGGCATGGTGGTCCCTGGTGCTCCGTTGCTTAGGGACACTGTATATCGATTGTGTTTGAGGGAAGGCGGTTTGTGGTTTGTGGTTTGTGGCGGTGGTTAGTGGGTTGCGTTTAGAGCCAGGTTTAGGCGGAGTACGTTTACGCGGGGCTCGCCGAGGAGGCCGAACTGGCGAGGCTGCGTAGCGTCGGTGATGAGGTTTCGCAGGCTTGCCGGGCTGATGCCGCGTTGCGTGGCAACGCGGTTTACCTGGTAGAGCGCGGCGGCCGGGGTGATGTCGGGGTCGAGGCCGGAGGCGGAGGCGGTGACGAGATCTACGGGGACGGGACCGGAGCCGGATTCTGACTTGATGCTGGCTGCTACGCGGTCGGCGAGGGCCTTGTTGGTGGGACCGTAGTTGGAGCCTGAGGAGGCTGAAGCGTCGTAGCCAGTGCCCGCAGCGGAGGGCCTGCTGTGGAAATAGCCGGGCCCCGTGAAGGGCTGGCCGATGAGGGCCGAGCCGATCGTTTCGCCATTGTGGGTGATGAGCTGTCCATTGGCTTTGTCGTGCATGGTGAGCTGGGCGATGCCGGTGATGGCCAGGGGATACACGACGCCGAGAAGGATGGCCGTGAAGAAGGTGTAGAGGCAGGCGATGCGAATGAGTTTCATGGTGTGCTCCAGCACTTATGCGAGGTGCAGGGTGACGATCAGCATGTCAATCAGCTTGATACCGACGAAGGGGACGACGAGGCCGCCGAGCCCGTAGACGAGGAGGTTGCGCTGCAGCAGAGCCGCGGCGGACATGGGCCGGTAGCCCACGCCGCGCAGCGCCAGGGGGATGAGACCGACGATGATGAGCGCGTTGAAGATGACGGCGGACAGGACGGCGGATTCGGCGTTGTGCAGGTGCATGATGTTGAGTGCGTTGAGCACGGGGAAGACGCCCGCGAACATGGCCGGGATGATGGCGAAGTACTTGGCGACGTCGTTGGAGATGGAGAAGGTGGTGAGGGCGCCGCGGGTCATGAGGAGCTGCTTGCCGATGCCGACGATCTCGATGAGCTTGGTCGGATTGGAGTCGAGATCCACCATGTTGCCGGCCTCTTTCGCTGCCTGTGTGCCGCTGTTCATGGCAACGCCGACGTCTGCCTGGGCGAGCGCGGGGGCGTCGTTGGTGCCGTCGCCGGTCATGGCGACGAGCTTGCCTTCGGCCTGCTCGCGGCGGATGAGGTCCATCTTGTCCTTGGGTTTGGCCTCGGCGAGGAAGTCGTCGACGCCGGCCTCGCGGGCGATGGCGGCGGCCGTGAGGGGGTTGTCGCCGGTGATCATGACGGTGCGGATGCCCATCGCGCGGAGCTGGTCGAAGCGCTCGCGCATGCCGCCCTTGACGATGTCCTTGAGGTGAATGACGCCGAGGGCGCGGGCGTTCTCGGCGACGACGAGGGGCGTGCCGCCGGAGCGGGCGATCGCCTCGACGGAGGCGCGGACCTCGTCGGGCAAACGACTGCCGCGCTCCTGGAGGTAGGCGGCGATGGCGTCGACGGCGCCCTTGCGGATGGAGCGCGGCGTGTCGTCGCGGAGAAGGTCGATGCCGGACATGCGGGTGGTGGCGCTGAAGGGGACGAACTGGAGGTCGGAGGGGGCACCGAGTTGGGTGAGGTCGCGGCCGCGGAGGCCGTATCGCTCTTTCGCGAGGACGACGATGGAGCGGCCTTCGGGGGTCTCGTCGGGCAGGGACGAGAGCTGGGCGGCATCGGCGAGTTCGGCGTCTGTGACGCCGGGGGCGGGGACGAACTCGGAGGCCTGACGGTTGCCGATGGTGATGGTGCCGGTCTTGTCGAGCAGCAGCGTGTTGACGTCGCCGGCGGCTTCTACGGCGCGGCCGCTGGTGGCGAGCACGTTGTGCTGCACGAGGCGATCCATGCCCGCGATGCCGATGGCGGAGAGCAGGCCACCGATGGTGGTGGGGATCAAGCAGACGAGCAGAGAGATGAGGACGAACACGGTCTGCGGCGCGCCCGAGTACATGGCAAAGGGCTGCAGGGTGACGACCGCGAGAAGGAAGATGATGGTGAGGCCCGCTAACAGGATGTTGAGGGCGATCTCGTTGGGGGTCTTCTGGCGTTCCGCGCCTTCGACGAGCGCGATCATGCGATCGAGAAAGGTCTCGCCGGGGTTGGAGGTGATGCGGATCGTGAGGACGTCAGAGAGTACGCGTGTGCCACCAGTGACGGCGGAGCGATCGCCACCGGCTTCGCGGATGACGGGAGCGGATTCGCCGGTGATAGCGGACTCGTCGACGGAGGCTACGCCCTCGGTGACCTCGCCGTCGCCGGGCACCATCTGGCCGGCGGTGACGCGGACGACATCGCCGACGCGGAGTTGGGAGCTGGGTACCTCTTCGAGGGTGCCTGCGCTGTTGAGGCGGTAGGCGGAGGTCTCCGACTTGGCGAGGCGAAGAGCATCGGCCTGGGCCTTGCCGCGGCCTTCGGCCATGGCCTCAGCGAAGTTGGCGAAGAGCACGGTGAACCAGAGCCACAGGGTGATCTGCAGATTGAAGCTTGTGTGTCCGCTGTGCGTGACGAGGTTCATCACGAGCAGGACGGTGGTGAGCACGCTGCCGAGCTCCACGACGAACATGACGGGGTTCTTCATCATGACGCGGGGGTTGAGCTTGGCGAGCGCGTCGACCGAGGCGCGCCGCATGATCTTTGGATCGAACAGCGAGCGTTTTTTCGCTTGCGTAGACATGAGGTCTCTTTTCCTTCGGTTAGAAGAGTTGGCCGGCACGCATGAGGAGGTGCTCCAGCACCGGCCCGAGCGCGAGCACAGGAAAGAAGGTAAGGGCACCGACAATGACGATGACGCCCGTGAGCAGGGCGGTGAACAGAGGCGTCGTGACCGGGAAGGTGCCGGCCGTGGCAGGCGCTGTCTTCTTGCCGGCGAGGTTGCCGGCGATGGCGAGCATGGGGATGATCATCATGAAGCGGCCAAAGAACATGGCGACGCCCAGTGAACCGTTGAACCAGTGTGTGTTGGCATTAAGGCCGGCGAAGGCGGAGCCGTTGTTGCCGGTGGCCGAGGTGTAGGCGTAGAGAATCTCGCTAAGACCGTGGGGACCGTGATTGGCGAGGCTGCTGAGGCCGAGATTGGGCATGAGCACCGTCACCGCGGCGAAGCCGAGGATGATGAGCGGGAAGATGAGCAGGTAGAGCATGGCCATCTGGACGTCATACGATTCAATCTTTTTGCCGAGGTATTCGGGGGTTCGACCGACCATGAGGCCGGCGATGAAGACGGCCATCACGACGAAGACGAGCATGCCGTAGAGGCCCGCGCCCACGCCACCGAAGACGACTTCGCCGAGCAGGATGTTGACCATGGGCACCATGCCGCCGAGTGGGGTGAAACTGTCATGCATGCCGTTGACGGCGCCGCAGCTTGCGTCCGTGGTGACGGTGGCGAAGAGTGCGGTGTTCGCGATGCCGAAGCGGACCTCCTTGCCTTCCATGTTGCCGCCGGCCTGCAGGGTGGAGACCTGGGCGTCAGCGTTATGGAGAGCGGGTGTGGCGTGTGATTCAGCCCAGTAGGTGGTGAACGTTCCGGCGAACCAGAGGACAACCATGGCGGCGAGCACGGCCCAGCCATGCTTTGGTGAGTTCACCATCTGGCCGAGCGTGATGCAGAGCCCTGCAGGGATGAGGAAGATGGAGAGCATCTGCAGGAAGTTGGTGAGGGGCGTGGGGTTTTCGAAGGGATGGGCGCTGTTGGCATTGAAGAAGCCTCCGCCGTTGGTGCCCAGCATCTTGATGGCTTCCTGCGAGGCGACGGGGCCCTGTGCGATGGTCTGCGTGGTGATCGTGGTGGGCTTGCCATCGGCACCCGTGATGGTCTGTGCTTCGACGAGCTTGGCGGTGTCATATGGGCGCAGGTTTTGCACCACACCTTGCGAGACGAGCACGAGCGCGAAGACGATCGAGAGGGGCAGCAGGATCCAAAGGGTGCCACGGGTGAGATCGACCCAGAAGTTGCCGAGGGTCTTTGTTTCGCGCCGGGCAATGCCGCGCACAAAGGCGATAGCGAGGGAGAGACCGACCGCGGCGGACCAGAAATTATGTGTGGCGAGGCCGAGCATCTGCGTGCCATAGCTCATCGTGGTCTCGGGCACATAGGCCTGCCAGTTGGTGTTGGTAGTGAAGGAGATGGCCGTGTTGAGTGCGAGAAGAGGTTCGACGCCGGGGAGGTGTTGCGGGTTGAGCGGAAGGAGGTGTTGCAGCCGCTGCATTGCATAGGTGAGCACCAGCGTGGCCGCGCTGAAAGCCAGCATGGCGACGGCATAGCCCGTCCAGTGCATTTCTTGCTTGGGGTCGATGCCGGTGATGCGGTAGAGCAGGCGTTCGCAGGGTATGAGTACCGGGTCAAGGAACGTGCGGCGACGCTCGAAGACGGCGCTTATGTAGGTGCCCATGGGCTTTGCGAGTAAGAGCACCGCGACCATGAAGAGAGTGATTTGCAGCCAACCATTCAGCGTCATGATTAGAACTTCTCCGGCCGCAACAGGGCGTAGACGAGATAGACCATCAGCAAGGCAGAGAGCACGAGAAGAATGCCATTGAGGATCATCGGCGATCTCCTTTCAGGCGGTCGCAGCCACGCGTGTAGGCGAGGCCAAGGCTGAAAAAAACAACAACAATGACGAGGGCGACGAGATCCATGGAGAGCTCCGTTCAGAAGGGGTGCGTAAAGTCGCCGGCGACGCCGACCTGGGTGGGCCTGGTGCCCAGGTCACAAGCGGCGAGGGGGCGATGGTGTGGAGCAGAGAATGCGAGCCGGTGGAGGCATTGGGCGCACGCTGCGCGCTGACACCGGGTGCCGAGATGTACTGCCCCATGCGTTCAACGGGGTCCTTCGTGCCAGGGGAAGGAGATATCGTCGAGCGGAGCATCAAGGCCGCGGCAAGCAGGGTGAAAGCAATATGCGGACGGAACATGACAGCAAAACGCCTCGACACCCATTAAAGAAGCGGAGACCGTAGGAAGTCCGTAGAGAGAACATCAAGAAGACGTAAGTTTGGCCCCGTCGCCAGCCGGGTGAAAGCGGTATCCCACCCATGGCTCGCTGACGATGTAGCGCGGTGTTGAACCGCTTTCTATCTTCTTGCGCAGCTGCCCGACGAGCACGCGGAGGTATTCGGGCTGGTCTTCGCCGGCCCGGCCCCAGACACCGCTGAGCAGGATCTTGTGGGTAAGCGCGCGCTCCGGATTGCGGGCGAACAGAACCAGCAGATCGAACTCTTTCGGAGTCAGGTGTACCTGTGCGCCGGCAACGGTGACCGTGTGGGCATCGGTATCGATGACGAAGTCGCCGGCGACGATCTGAGGTTCCGGCGGTGCGATCGTGTGCGCTTTACGGAGATGGGCGCGGACGCGGGCGAGGAGCTCGGGCATGCTGAAGGGCTTGGTCAGGTAGTCGTTTGCACCATCGTCAAGCGCGGTCACCTTCATGGCGTCTGTATCCCGGACGCTGAGCACGATGATGGGCGTGTCTGCGATGCGGCGGATGGCGCGGGTGAGATCGAGGCCGTTCATCTCGGGCATGGCGAGATCGGTGATGACGAGATCGGGGGCGGCGGCTTCAAACTTTTCAAAGCCTTCGAGACCATTGGCCGCGGTTTCGACAGCATAGCCGTTGACCTGCAGCGCGGTGCGGAGCATGCGGGTGATCTGGCGTTCATCGTCGACGACCAGGATGCGTTTCAACGGTTCTCCTGTGTGACGATGTGCAGATCAACGTGGGGTGCGGCGGACATGAACTTCTGCAGGGCGAGGTAGTAGAGGTAGGAGCGCAGGCCGTGGGTGGCGGAGCGGCCGACGATGGCCTGGGTGATGCGGTGCTCGCAGATGAAGCCCGCCGTGGAGCGCGGTGTGTCGCCGCCCGGCAGGTTGATGATCTGTGCGCCGAGATGGGTAGCAAAGGCGAGGCTGTTGTCGAGGGTGCGGCGACGCTCGTCTTCGGCATCCCGTTTGTGCGCTACATGCAGCACGTAGAACTCCGCACCAAGCGCTTCGGCGAGGCGGGCACCACGGGCGATGAGGTCGCGGGCCTGGCCACCGGCGCTGATGCAGACCGCGACTTTTTCAGCCACGGCCCAGTGGGGGCCGAGGTTCTTGCGCTTGACGTACTCATCGAGTGTGCGGTCGACGGCGCGGGTGACGCGCTGCAGGGCCATCTCGCGCAGGGCGATGAGGTTGCCGCGGCGAAAGAAGTTGGTCAGCGAGCGCTCGACGCGCTCGGCAGGGTAGATGTCGCCACGGCGCATGCGCGTGACGAGGGCTTCGGGTGTGACGTCGCTGATGACGAGCTCATCGGCGCGGTCGAGCACCCAGTCCGGGACCTGTTCGCGGACGGTGACGCCAGTGAGTGCCTGGACGCGGGGCGTGAGGCTTTCGATGTGCTGGATGTTCACCGTGGTGAGGACATCGATGCGCGCTTCCAGGAGGAGGAGGATGTCCTCGTAACGCTTGGGAAAGCGGCTGCCTTCGATGTTGGTGTGGGCGAGCTCATCGACGAGCACGATCCCCGGCGCACGGGCAAGGATGGCGTTCACGTCCATTTCGACGAAGAGTGTTCCCTTGTATTCGATTTCGCGGAGGGGTACATGCTCCAGCTGCGTTGCGAGCTCAGCGGTGCCGGTGCGGCCGTGCGTTTCTACGATGCCGATGACGACGTCTTCGCCACGGCCACGGCGTCGTATGCCTTCGCTGAGCATGCTGAAGGTTTTGCCGACCCCGGGAGCGTAGCCGAGAAAGACTTTGAAGCGGCCGCGTTCTTTTTCGGAGGTGCTGCTTTCGGCAGAGCTGGTCTGTAACCAGTCTTCGGGGCTCTTGCGTGGGGATGGCTCTCGTGGCTGCAAGCTTAGAATGACTCCCATGAACTCGCGTCAGACAGTGACAGTAGCGCGTTGGGTCACGACGTTCGGCGCCCTGGCCGGGATCGTACTGGTGTACCGGCGCTGGTTGCATGTTAACCCGACCACGGTGGCGCTGACGCTGGTGCTGTATGTGCTGCTGGTGGCGGCGCGGACCAGTTTACGGTACGCCGCGGCGGCATCCATCGCGGCGACGGCCTGCTACAACTTCTACTTTCTGCCGCCGGTTGGCACGTTTACGGTCGCCGACCCGCAAAACTGGCTGGCCCTGCTGGCGTTTCTGGCGACCAGCGTGGTGGGCAGCCGGTTATCGCAAAAAGCACGCGATGAAGCGGACCAGGCGCGGGTGGGGCAGCGTGAGCTGGAGGTGCTGTTTACGCTGAGCCGCGAGCTACTGCAGACGCAGAATGTAGCGGAGCTGGTGAATGCACTGCCGACCCTGATCAACATGGCGGTGAGTGCGGAGAGCTCGACGCTGTACCTGCTGGATGGCGACCGGATGTATCAGTCGGGTGTGCAGCGGACCACGCCGGTGGAGATACCGCATCTGCGTCAGCTTGCACTGACGCTGACGGCCCCGGAGGTGGTGCTGCGTGGTGACGTGGATATCCCCCTGCGCGCGGGTGTGCGGCCACGCGGTCTGCTGCGACTGCGGGATGTGCGGCTATCGAGGGAGACGCTGGAGGCGGTAGGAGGGCTTGCGTCCATTGCGCTGGACCGTGCGCAGGCACTGGAGGACGTGGCGCGCAGCGAGGCGACGGAGGAGAGCGAACGGCTGCGTACGCTGATCCTGGATTCGATCACGCATGAGCTGCGTACGCCGCTGACCTCGATCAAGGGTGCGACCGGGGCGCTGTTGGCGATGGACGATGTGGTCCCGGAGGCTCG
Source organism: uncultured Acidobacteriaceae bacterium (assembly GCA_964247615.1). GTDB lineage: Bacteria > Acidobacteriota > Terriglobia > Terriglobales > Acidobacteriaceae > Granulicella. Next base: position 2,621 of record CAXTVC010000090.1, on the reverse strand, counting down.
GCATGAGTTGTTGGTGATTATTGAGGAAGAGGCGGACCGGCTGAACCGGCTGGTGAGCCGCGCGACGGAGATGGCGCAGATCGAGTCGCAGGAGGTGCACATGGCGTTTGCACCGGTAAACCTGCAGGAAATTGCTGACGAGGCTCAGGAGAGCTGTGCGTGGGTGGGGGCTGCGCATCCGTTGACGGTGACTCTGCCGGGCGCGCTGAAGGTGGTGGCGGACCGGGACATGATTGCGAAGGTGATGTGCAACCTGCTGGAGAATGCGGCGAAATACTCGGATGCGGGGTCGCCGATCTTTGTGTCGGCCGAGGAGAAGGACGGCTTTGCGGTAACCAGCGTGGCGGACCGCGGGATCGGGATTTCGGCGGCGGAGCAGGGGCTGATCTTTGACCGGCTGTACCGCTCGCAGACGCAGCGCGACCAGACGCCGGGGACGGGTATGGGACTGGCGATTAGCCGGGCAATTATCGACGCGCACCATGGCGCGTTGACGGTGACGAGCCAGGTGGATCATGGGTCGGTGTTCAGCTTCACTTTGCCGCTGAGTGAGTGAATGCTGTTTGATTGTGCGGGATGGGCGAGGGATGAGGTAGTTTGCCCGGCATCTCAACCGGTGAGAGTGGGCGGAGCGTACGTGGCTAAGGGTTCGGCGGTGAAGGGTAGCAAGCGGTCGAGTGGGCCTGTGGCGCAGGACGGCGTCGGCGCGCCTGGGGAACAGCAGATTCCCCGTGCGGGGAATGACAAAAAGAAGAGCGAGGGTGTGGAAGGGGCGACCGACGCGGCGCAGGCCCATGTGCTGGAGCTGTTTCATCCGGTGACGGCGGAGTGGTTCAGGGCGGTGTTTGAGGATGTGACGCCGCCGCAAAGGGAGGGCTGGCCGGCCATTGCGAAGGGTGAGTCGACGCTGATCCTGGCGCCTACGGGTACGGGCAAGACGCTGACGGCTTTCCTTTGGTGCCTGGACAAGCTGATGCTGCAGCGGCCGGCGGAGTATGGCGAGAATCCTGGCTGCCGGGTGGTGTACATCAGCCCGTTGAAGGCGCTGGCCGTGGATGTGGAGCGCAACCTGCGTTCGCCGTTGCAGGGTATGGCGAACATGGCGCAGCGTGCGGGGGTGCCGGTGCATATACCGGAGATCAGCGTGCGCACGGGCGATACGCCGCAGAAGGAGAGGGCTCGGTTCAAGCGCCATCCGGGCGAGATTCTGATTACGACGCCGGAGTCGCTGTACCTGATGCTGACGAGCGATGTAAGCGAGGCGCTGCGGTCGGTGGAGACAATCATCATCGACGAGATCCATGCGCTGGTGCCGACCAAGCGTGGGGCGCACATGGCGCTGAGCCTGGAACGGCTGGAGGCGCTGTGCGGGCGGCGGTTGCAGCGGATTGGGTTGAGTGCAACGCAGCGGCCGTTGGAGGAGGTGGCGCGGTTTCTGGGTGGGGCTGAGGGGGCGGCGGCTGCTGAGACGAAACAGCAGGTTCCCCCTGCGGGGAATGACAAAAAGAAGGCCGAGAAGCAGATTCTCCATGCGGAGAACGGCAAAAAAAAAGGTGGGGACGAAGCGACGCGTGAGGCCATTGAGGATTACACGTCCGTGGAGGAAGCCGAAGACACGACAGTGATGCCGAGTGAATTAGGGGGGGCTTCGGGGCCGCGGTATCGGCCTGTGACGATTGTGAATGCGGGGGTGCGGAAGCGTCTGGAGATCCGCGTTGAGGTGCCTGTTGAGGATATGGCGAAGCTGGGCGAGATCGAGGATCTGCCGAGTGGGGCTGCGTCACAGGGACCGAAGCGGACGAGCATATGGCAGAGCATCCATCCGCGGCTGCTGGAGATTGTGCGCGAGCGGACCTCGACGCTGATTTTTGTGAATGCGCGGAGGGTGGCAGAGCGGCTTGCGGGTGCGTTGAACGAGTTGGCGGGGGAGCAGCTGGCGCGGGCGCACCATGGGTCGCTGGCTTCGGCGCAGCGGAGTGAGATTGAAGAGCTCTTGAAGGCGGGGCGGCTGAAGGCGCTGGTGTGCACGTCGTCGTTGGAGCTGGGCATCGATATGGGCGCGGTGGATCTGGTGATCCAGATTGAAGCGCCGCCGAGTGTGGCGAGTGGTCTGCAGCGCATCGGGCGTGCGGGGCACCAGGTGGGCGCGCCGTCCACGGGCATCATTTTCCCGAAGTATCGGGCGGACCTGGTAGCGTGTGCGGCGGTGACGCAGGCCATGCACGAGGGGCATGTGGAGCACACGCGGTTTCTGCGCAATCCGCTGGATGTACTGGCGCAGCAGATGGTGGCGATTGCCGCGCAGCCGCCTTTGCCGGTGGAAGAGGTGGAAGCTCGGCAGCAACGGAAGAAGAAGACAGTAAAGGCGCGCAATCGGCATGGTGTGGCTACGGGCTATGAGGCAGAGGTGGAGGAGGAAGAGGCGCCGGGCATCAGCTATGACGCGCTGAAAGCCGTGGTGCGGAGTGCGGCGCCGTATGCGGGGCTGAGCGACGCGGTGTTCGATGGCGTGCTGGATATGCTGGCGGGGCGCTACCCTTCCGACGAGTTCGCAGAGCTGCGGCCACGGGTGACGTGGGATCGGCAGAAGAACTGGATTACGCCGCGCGGGGGAGCGAAGC
>CAXTVC010000089.1:0-12622 GCA_964247615.1 uncultured Acidobacteriaceae bacterium | reverse complement strand
CCCCGCCTGCACCGAAAAGCAAATGCCCTTGGCCCCATGTTCCGTCGTCCACTGCGGCCCACTCACAAGCTGCCACCGAAGGGGAGTCCCATCCAAGTCGAGAACCCCTTCAGCCGTCCACTCCATCCCAAATCTCGAACGTGGCGTGATTTAGTTCGACACCTGAGCCCTTATCCGCCGACGCAGGATCGTCCCTACCCCCAGCACTCCCGTGCCTAAGAGGGCCAAGCTGGAAGGCTCCGGCGTCACACTGCTGGGGGGCGCGGGTGTTCCACTCCCGGTGACGACCAGTTGCAAGCCATCCCCACAGTTGAATCCGACCGGCATCTGAAATTGAAAGAACGCTAGGCCGGACGGCAACGCGGAAGAGACAAACGGCGACCGAAGCTCCGCATCGCACTGGATAGAACCTGAAACGCTGCCCGGGGTGAAGGTGGGTTGGCTGCCATCCGCGGGACCTGACAGAAACTGCCCGGTAAAGAACCCGAACGCGTCCAACCCGATCGAGTCAGTCACCTCCAGCTCCTCCCCATACCCAACCGTCGCCGCATCGACCGAGAACGTGTCCGGGTAGAAGCTGTAAACATTCGGGTTTGCGCTTGCCATGCCTTGCACGGTCTCGTAAAAGAAGTCGCCGGGGTAGCTGGACGTATAGGGCGTTTGGGGACTCAGAGACCATTGGAAGGTCTCCTGGCTCTCCGCATCGGTCAAGGTAAAGTTATAGGTACTGTCGGCAAAGGCAGGGAGGACCGTCATCGCAGCAGCAACGGCCGAAAGCGCAAGCAAAGTACGCATAGAGTTCTCCTGAACAACTTGCAGCCAGCCTACCTGGCATCCGGACCGCTCGGCGTCGGTGATAGTCGACAACTCCGCAATGTCCTACTCATATGGGCCACCAACTTCGAAAGTGCCCTTCATGCGCAGTTTCATCGCGCATGAGTGGGACGCCACGCAGTGGGCCGGAAACATAGCCCGGCAAACCAGAACCTCGGCAACAACTCCCCTCGCAACCTGCTTTGCACAACCGCAACGGGATCGTTTGCGTGTTTTAACCCCAGGTTCTCTATCCTGATACGAGGGCCAAATCCGCTGCCAACTCCGCAAGCAGCCTGTTACCCGTCCGGGGCATGCATCACCCGACCGTGGAACAAGCCTCCGCTAAACCCTTTGGATGGAAGATTTTACAAGAAAGATAGGGGGGAGGGGGTGACAACACCCCGGCCCTATTCTCATGCCCTGCAAGCATCCCGAGTTTGCTGCAGTGCCACCCTTCGGACCGCAGGGATCAGTTCGCGGTGGCAGCCGTGATGGTGACAGCTACCGCATCGGACGTGCTCGTCGCGTACGTACCGTCCCCCGCGTAGGTCGCGGTAAGCGCGTGTGTTCCTACCGACAAGGTCGTGGTGGTAAAGCTCGCGACGCCTGCACTCAGGGCTCCGGTTCCGAGCGTCGTTGTGCCGTCATAGAACGTGACGGTTCCTGTTGCCGAGGTACTGGATACGGTGCCGGTCAGTACCAGCGACATGCCCGCAGCCTCAGAGGTGGATGAGGGCGAAAGTGTCGTGGTAGTCGCGGTCAGGGATCCCGCCACGACCACCGTGACAGCTGCGGAGGTACTGCCATTAAAGGTGGTGTCCCCCCCATAAACGGCAGTCAGGCTGTGCGTTCCAGCGGCGAGTGATGAAGTGCTGTAGGTGGCGGTCCCGGAGCTCAGAGTGCCTGTGCCGAGAGACGTCGTTCCGTCATAAAACGTCACGGTTCCTGTCGCGGCCGAGCTTACCACCGTTGCAGTCAGCGTAAGCGAAGCTCCCGTGGTTACGGTGGCACTGGCGCTCATCAGGGTCGTCTTGGTGGTCGTACTGATGAAGAAACCGGCGCAGCCGGCGAGAGTCACGCTGCCAAGCAAGAGCAGCAGCATGACCGTCAGTGCCGTAAGTTGCCTTAGGGGAGACTCCTGACCTGTCCTACGACAGAGGGCCGTGTTCCCCCGCGCGTTTGCCTTCACTCCGTGCAGACTCCCGTAATTCACCTTCAGGTAGGTGCCCCTGAAGTGTTGCTGGCTATGACGCACTTCCGGAGTGGAAGGAGTACGTCAAAGCCGGCATACACGTAAAAGCGTGCGATCAGGCCTGAGGGCGGGCGACTTTGCTGCGATTCCGCTTGTACGCCTGCACATCAGCCTGCACGTCGAAGATGGTGCCAGCGTACGGAGAAGGAACAGGCTGCGCCTTGCGGACTTCCTTGAGGCTGCCGGGTTCTTCGGCCGGGGTTGCGGCCCGGTCGGTGGGTTCGGACTCGCGGGGCAGATCGTCGGTGCGGAAGCTGCGCGGAAGCTCAGAGTCTTTAAACTCGATGCCGCTTTCAACGAGCTTGCGTGCGGCTTTGGCCAGCAGTTCACGCTTGGCAACCAGCTTGCCTGCCGAGGCTTTGCGCTCAGTCTCGTTCGCAAAGCTGTCGTAACGCAGCATATGCGCCAGCTTGCGATCGAACAGATCGATTTCCTGGTGAAGCGATCTTAAGAAGTACTTGTCCTGTGCGGGAACGGCCATGGTGCCTCCATTACGGTTGATGAGAACGACAAACGAAGGCACGCACATGATGTTATGTGTGGCTGACTTGCTTGATTACTGGCAGCCTGTGTCCAAAGCGCATCCAGAAAACTCACACGCGGTATTCATCTAGTTTAGATGCCCAGACTCTCCCAGATGGTCGGACCACCTTTTCGAGCCCTCTTGCATCATGATACCGGTGTTTGGCTGGGGGCCGGACCACTACAATAGGCCACATGGAACGACGTCACTTCCTGGCAGCCTCGCTCGCGTCATCCGCTGCGGCGCTTACGGCACAAACGGCATCCCATCCGGCCATGAGCCCTGACCCATCGAAACCTGTTCGTGAGTTCTACCACCTGCGTCGCTACGGAATGCAGATGGGACCCCAGACGGCGGTTGCCGAGCACTACTTTGCCGAGGCGTTGTTACCTGCACTGACACGCCTCGGGCTGGGTCCCGTAGGGGCCTTCAAGCTCGACATAGGCCCGGACACGCCCACGTACTACCTGCTGATCCCCGCTGCGTCGCCAGCAGCGCTTGTCACCCTGGACAACCAGCTTGCCGCCGACGAGGCGTTCCTGAAAGCTGGGCAGCCCTTCTGGGCCGCTCCGGCGACTGCACCGGCGTTCGCGCGCTTCGAAAGCACGCTCCTGCTTGCCTTTGAGGGCTGGCCAAAAATGACGCCGCCCAGTGCCGGCCCAAAGACCAAACGCATCTTCCAGCTGCGCACCTACGAGAGCCCGAGCCATGCTGCCCACATGCGCAAGCTCGAGATGTTCAATCAGGGCGAGTTTGACATCTTTCGCCGCTGCGGCTTACATCCAGTGTTCTTTGGCCAGACCCTGATTGGTTCCGGCATGCCAAGCCTCACCTATATGCTGTCCTTTGCCGATACCCGGGAGCTTGAGGCCAACTGGGCTACCTTTGTTGCCGATCCGGCCTGGAAGCAGCTTTCCACTGCGCCGCGCTATGCCTATGAGTCGATCGTTAGCCGCATCAGCAATCTGATCCTCAGCCCGCTGGATTGTTCACAGATCTGAGAGCCGCATGAGGAGGTCTGCATCGCCTACACTGCCCCTGTGACCTCCCCTGCCGAGCCGCCGCGCCCGCTTCAACAGCAACTGGACGAAATCACCGCGACCACCCGCGCACTGGTCCCCGCCGACAGACTCGCCGGCACCGAGCAGTTGGTCGCCGAACTGCACGCGACGGGCCAGGAAAACCGCATCCTGCCTGTCGGGGCCAACATGCCCGCCTTTACGCTGAAGGGGGCAAACGGCAAGGTGGTGCGTTCAGAGGATCTTTTAGGCCTCGGCTCCCTGGTGATCAATTTCTTTCGGGGACGCTGGGATCCCTACGACATCACCGAGCTCGATGCGTGGCAGAAGCTGCAGGTTGAGTTGCGTCATCGCCGGACACTGCTGATTGGTATCAGCCCACAGCTGCCCCGGCAGAACGGCTTCACGGTGGATCAGCACGGCATCACCTTTCCGCTCCTGTCGGACCCGGGGTGCGTTGTGGCCGAAGCCTTTGGCCTGGCCTACACGGTGCCGGAGACCTCGCGGCGATATCTGCGTTCCATGCTGGTGAATATCCCCTTTATGAACGGGGAGGAGACGTGGCGACTACCGCTCCCGGCAACCTATGTGATTAGTCCGCGCGGTGAGATTTTGTTTGCGCAGACTTTTGCGGATCACCGCCTCCGGCCTGAGCCCGAGCTCGCACTGCGTGCATTGGTTGACGATTCTGTCTCCGAGGGGTGAAGCTTCAGGGCTAAGAACCTGACCCAAAGGTCACCTGGACGAAAACTATTGAGTTCCGCACAACACCAAATACGTGTTGAACTCTCTTGCTGCCGCGCGATATAAGGCTCTAGAGAAATCTATCCAGAAAGACTTGCGCTGTCAGTCATCCGTGCCTGCATCGCTTGCAGTGGACCATGTTCGCTCGGCCCCGCGTCGCCCAGGGATTGCTCGCTGACGCTCTCGCCTACTGTTTGCCCGGTGCCGGGCAGGCGCGTGCTGCCATCCAACGACCACTCTCTCTTCTAGCGCCCCTGTCTCTGTTCCTTACGGCTTTCCTGGCGCTGGTACCGCCCGCATATAGCTCGACGAATGCGCCCGATTGGGTGCGGACCGCTGCAGCGCAACCGCTACCCCCATTCCCCTCGTCCACCAAAGCCGTTGTGCTGCTGGATGAGCAGACCTACACCGTAGGCCCGGACGGCCGCGCCACGATCCATGTGCGACAGGTCGTGAAGATCCTGCGTCCGCAGGGCCGCGGCTACGCCGAGCCCTTCGTGCCGTACGACAAGGACTCCAAGGTGCTTTCCATGCATGTGTGGAGCATCGATCCAGCCGGGCACGAGTACTCGCTGAAAGACAACGAGATCGTCGATATGGGCGCGCCGGGTGAGGCAGGCGAGCTCTACTCCGATGAACGGGCGCGCGTGGCATCCCCTCCGGGCCGCGATCCGGGCGGGGTAGTTGCGCTGGAGTACGAAAAGCGCGAGCGGCCCTACCTGGCGGAGACAAACTGGTCCTTTCAGGACGATCTGCCGCGCCAGACGCAGAGTTTCACCCTGGTGCTGCCTCCAGGCTTTCGCTTTTCCACGACGTGGTCTCATCACGCCAAGGTGGAGCCTACCGAGCTGCCGGGGAACGCTTTGCGCTGGCAGATGGATCACCAGCAGGCCATTGAACTCTCCCAGGTGCCGCTCTCGCCCGACGAGCGATCGCTGGCCTCGCGAATGACGATTCACTACAGTGGACCGGGTCTCGTCGCGCCGCAGGAAGGCACATGGAAGGGCATCGGCCAGTGGTACGACATGCTGGCGCATGATCGCCTTGTTGCTGCGCCGGACATTGCGGCCAAGGCTGCCGAACTGACCGCGGGCAAGACGGACTTTTACGACAAAGCTCAGGCGATCGGCGAATTCGTCGAGAAAAAGGTGCGCTACTTCGTCGTTGAGATGGGTATCGGTGGCTACCAGCCCCATCCCGCAGAAGACATCTTTCGCGGTCGTTATGGCGACTGCAAGGACAAGGCGACGCTGCTCTCGGCCATGCTCTCCAGCGTGGGCATCCACAGCGCGCTGATGATGGTGGACACGCATCGAGGCATTGTCGATCCCCATGCGCCGTCGATCATCGGCAATCACATGATTGGAGCCATCGAAATTCCTGCGGGCTACACCTCGCCCAGGCTGCACAGCGTGGTGACAGCCGAAACAGGCAAACGCTACCTGATCTTCGATCCGACTTGGGAGCGGACGCCTTTCGGGCAGCTGGAAGCCAACCTGCAGGGGAGCTACGGCGTCCTGCTGGAAGGCTCGGCCAGCCAGGTCATCGAGCTGCCGGTGCTAAGCCCCGAGCTGAACCGTGTCGAGCGCTCCGGGAGCTTTCACCTGGCCAGCGATGGCACCCTGCAAGGCACTGTAACCGAAAAGCGTTTCGGCGACCTCGCCGACGGGCGGCGGTACTACTTTGGAAAAGATGCAAAGGAGCAGCAGAACTACCTTGACCGAAGTATCGCGCGCGATTTCATGGCGGTCTCGGTGTCGAACCTGAAAGTAGAAAATGTGGATTCGCTCGGCGACGATCTGACACTGAAGTATCAGTTGGAGGCGGGCCATTTTGCCGCTGCCACGGGACCGCTCTTGATGGTGCGTACGCGAGTCCTGGGCAGCGAGAGCTTCCCGATTGATCGTAAAGAGCGCACGGTGCCCGTCGATCTAGGTGAAACGATGCAGGCCAACGACAGCTTCGACATCGAACTCCCGGACGGCTATGCCGTCGACGAGCTACCTGATCCTGTGAAGGCGGACTTCGGCTTCGCCACGTATGAGAGTTCCACCGAACTGCACGGGCACACCCTGCACTACGCGCGTACCTATCGGCTCAAGGAAGTCAGCCTGCCTGCGGAGAAGTACGGCGAACTGCAAAAGCTCGCCGGCCTGATTGCCGCCGATGAACAGAATCGCGCCATCCTGAAACGCAGCAAGTAGATCATGCAGAACGTAGTCCATTTCTTGGGTAAAACAAAGGAACGTCCCGTGACACCGAACCGCCCTTGTTCTCTTAGATCGTTCCTCCTCCTCCAGTATGCTGCGTTCGGCTGTCTAGTAGCCACGTCGTTCTTCTATCCGTCCAAGGTATTGGCAAGTGACTTCCTGCCACCTACGGCAGCAGAACTATCCATGACTTCTCTGCCCGGCTACCCAGGAGTCCCTGCCGTAGTTCTCTATCGAGAAGAGATCACGAAGGATGATCTTCACTCTGTTCAGCACTACGAGCGCATCAAGATCCTGACAGAGGAGGGAAAAAAGTACGCCAATGTTGAGCTAGGGTTTTTCAGCTCTCTAGGCACCTATTACAGCGGTGGGGACGATAAGAAACTCGAGCAGATCTCAGCAAGAACCATCCATCCAGATGGGAAGATCATCCCTTTTAACGGCAAGCCCTACTTGAAGGTATTGGAAAAGACGAGCGGCTACAAGATCCAGCAGAAGATCTTCACGTTACCGGAAGCTGAGGTCGGCAGCATCATCGAATACCGTTATTCCACGTTCATCAACGACAACCGCTACGAAGCACCGACCTGGATGATTCAGGACAACCTCTTCGTCAAAGACGCCTATTTCGCGTGGTGGCCCACGACCCAGTCTCTGGTTGATGGTGATCAGAAGGTCATCAATGCGATTACATGGTTCCCTATTCTGCCGCCCGGCGCGAAGATTGAAAATCGTGACCTACACAAATCCGGACTGTTTGGTGGGGACTCTCAGATTTATGAAGTCCATGTGAAGGACATTCCTCCACGCGTGAAGGAGGAACATATGCCTCCGATCGGCAGCTTCAGCTACCGTGTCTACTTCAGCTTCACGCCCTACCACTCTCCGCAGGATTACTGGCAGAGCATTGGGAAAGATTGGTCAAAACGAGTCAACAGCTTTGCTGGACCAAGTGGGGCTCTGCACGAGAAGACAGAAAAGGTGATTGCCGGCGCGAGCACGTCCGACGAGAGGTTGCACAAGATCTATGCAGCCGTAATGGCTCTGGAGAATACTCAGTACACGCGCGCACGTGATCAGCGCGAGGACAAAGCAGCGGGCCTGGGCCAGCTTAAGGACGCCTCCGATGTGCTGACACACGGTCGAGGTACACCGTCGCAGCTGGCCGAACTCTTTCTAGGAATGACACGTGCAGCTGGTTTTAAGTCATACCTCATGTGGGTGCCCGATCGCTCAGATGAAATCTTTCTCTCCAATTGGCTAAGCACCCGGCAACTGGATGACTACATCGTGATCGTGAACGATGGGGGGAAGGACATTCTCTTTGATCCGGGCTCACGGTATTGTGCGTATGGGCAACTTGCGTGGCAACACACGCTGGTTCAGGGCCTGCGCCAGACAGAGAGTGGTACTGACTTCGGGCAAACGGCGTCCACGTCGTACAAGACGAACCAGGTCACCCGTGTTGCCAATCTAACCATGGGGTCGGACGGCGAGGTGACCGGCAAGGTTGACCTCACCTTCAACGGTTCTTCTGCACTGTATTGGCGGCAGGCCGCGCTACGAGGTGACGATGAAGAGCTGCGCAAACAACTGCGTGAGTCTGCTGAAGGCATGCTGCCGCGAACCCTCGATATCAAGGTTGCCGAGGTACAGGGCATCTCCGATTTCGAGAAGCCTCTGACGGTTCACTACCAGGTGAAGGGACCGCTGGGTAACGCCATGGGCAAACGCACGATGGTGCCTGCCGACGTATTCCTTGCAAATCCCTCAGCCACGTTCTCGCACGAAAAGCGGGACACGGCCGTGTACTTTGACTACCCGCAATCGATACGGGACGCCGTGCGGGTAAACCTGCCGCCCACCCTGGCTATCGAGGCCGTTCCAACCCCTGCAAAGTACGATCTGCCCAACACAGGGCTCTATTCGCTGCAAGTTACAGAGGCGCCGACCAACATCACCACGCGACGCGACTTCATTTTCAATGACGTTCTTGTGGAACCGAAGAAGTATCCGCAGCTCCGGTCTTTTTACTCCCAGTTCGAGTCGAAGGATCAGGAGTCCGTCATCCTGAAGCCTGTCGCAGCTACCTCGGCATCCGCCGCTACAGGAGCCCCGGCCAAGTAACGGTGGCTCCTGGGAAGGAACATGCGAGCCGCAGGTGTTTGCTCTGGCGCGGCTCGCCGGCACCTCTAACGCGCAGTTTCAGCAATGGCGACCTCCACGGGCCGCACCTCGGCAACGGATGCTACCTCGGGCCGCTTCACGACTTTGTGCCGGGGTTGCGGACACATCAAGTGGATGTTGCGCTCCGGGGACCAGATCTGCTCCAGGCGGTACTCCGCCCCTTGATGCAGAAAAACCAGTTTGCCCGTAGTTGGCTGCCGGTCTCCGTCACTACGGCGAACCAGCCCGGTCAGGGTCCCAGAGGCTCCGGTCATGCTCATCATGCCGGCTGAGTTCATGCTCAGCGTGTAGACCCCGGCCGGCAGGCTACCCAGGCTGTATTGAAAGGCGAACGGGATGTTCGCTCGTGCCACGGGGTACGACGTTTGTGCGCAACCCGCGGGTACGAGCCATGCGAGACCAAACAGGGTCGCGCAGAAAATGGAGCGCTTGATGATGCTTTGCGTGCTCATGGAGATACTCCTTTTCGAAGGCGTTGCTACGCCTTCAATCAGGTAAGCGCACGATCCTACAGAGACGGGCCATAGTTCCCAGGTGACCAGCTATTACGAACGATGCGGTCAGGCAGTCACGTCGAGCACGGTCCTTTGCTCCAACAGGTCCAGCAGGACAAGCTCTTCCTGGCGTAGGGCGTCCTGGTGCTCGGCAATCTCCTCTTCGATCTCTTCCTTGGCGGTTTCAGCGCTAATTTTGCCCGAGAGGTAGGCCTCCAGCACGGCGGGGTGAACGTAGGCCTTTCGGCAGACAGCAGGTGTGTTGCCAAGTTGCTTCGCTACGGCCTTGATGGCTTCGAGTACGTTCTTCTTGCCTTCTTTGGCCGTCTGGTAGGGGCCGATCTCTCTCAGCATCTCGGCGGCGAGGACCGTGCCTGCCCAGGTGCGGAAGTCCTTTGCCGTGAAGTGCTCTCCTGTGATCTCGCGGAGGTAATCGTTCACGGCTGTGGAGTCGATCGCATGGTGGTTGCCCTCGTGATCCAGGTACTGGAACAGCTCGTAACCGGGAATCTCCTCGCAGGCCTTGATGATGCGTGCGAGGCGCTTGTCATGCAGGCTGATCGTATGGTGGACGCGGCTCTTGCCCTGAAAGGAGAAAGTAACCTCCGCGCCGTGCACTTCGACGTGCTTGTTGCGCATGGTGGTCAGGCCGTAGCTCTTGTTCTCGCGGGCGTACTCCTGGTTGCCCACACGGATATGCGTAAGCTCCATCACGCTGACGATGGTAGCCAATACCTTGTTGCGGGGCATGCCGTGGAGCTTCAGGTCGGCGCTTACGCGTTCACGCACCTTGGGCAACGCTGTGGCGAAGCGCACCATGCGCTCATACTTGCCTTCATCACGCACTTCGCGCCACTTCGGGTGATAGCGGCTCTGTTTGCGTCCCCGTGCATCCCGGCCTGTGGCCTGCAGATGGCCGTTGGGCTGCTTGCAGATCCATACGTCGGTCCATGCTGGTGGGATGACGAGCGATTTTATGCGCCCTAACGTGGCGTCATCGGTGACGTCACTGCCGTGTGGATCAGCGGTGTAATCAAAGGCCTTGGTCTCTTCACCCCGCGCGTGCCGCCGGATACCTGGCTTATGGTCCGTGACGTAGCGCAGACCAGCTGCCCTGGCCGAGGCCTCTGGATCCAGGGGCTCCATATCCCCGTCATTCTTCGGGTCACTTGCGTTTGCTGCCGCAGCAACGGCCACTGCCGCCACGGCAAGGGGCTCAATTAATGCCTTGGCACGACGGGCACTCTTCTTTTTTTCTTCCACCAGCGACATGGCTGATGAGATGCGATTGCTCCTGTTCTGTGGCGTGCAACGACGCACCCCCTGTGCAAGCCGGTTTGCGTTAGTGAACATTTCCACATTTCAGGCTGAGTGCAATGCCCAGAATTACCGAAGAGACCCGGACAAATGCGGGAAATGCTACCACGAAAGCTGTACGTATGGGGGTTGTGGAGGACTTTTCCACGTTACCTCGATCACGTTACCGATAGGCTGTGCTCATGGAAGTCATTAACAAGAAAGGTTCGCCTCTTCCCCCGGCGGCGCAGATCGAGATTCTGTTGAACTTCTGCCGCACAGTCGTTCGCTCCGACGACGATCTACTCAAGAGCGCCATGGGGCAATACGAGCAGTTCCTGGCGACACAGCAGCACAGCTGATTGGCGGAAGAGGGCTCACTGCAGAGATCGCCCTCAACGGCCACCAGGCGCCTGGCTTGCCGCTCGTGCCCCGAGAAGCTCCCGGTTGATTTACCCTCGCAGGGGTAACGCTCGACCCGGAGAGACAGACATGCCCGCCACGCAAACACCGTCACAGAGCCAGCCCGAAACATTGCTTACCGACCGTCAGGCCTGGAAGAACCTTGCTGCGCATGCAGCCGAGATGAAGAACACGACGCTGAAGGACCTCTTCGCGAAGGAGTCCGATCGGGGCCCCAAATACACGTTTGAGGCCGAGGGTCTGCTGCTTGACTACTCCAAGAACCGCATCACCGACGAGACCCTGAACCTTCTCTTCGCTCTGGCGGACGAGATTGGTCTCAAGGCTCGTACGGAGGCGATGTTTACCGGCGAGAAGATCAACATTACCGAAGGCCGCGCGGTGCTGCACACGGCCTTGCGTGCGCCGAAGGACGCCGTGATCGAGGTGGACGGCAAGAACGTCGTCCCCGAGGTGCATGAGGTGCTCGAGAAGATGGCTGCCTTCTCGGAGAAGATCCGCAGCGGCACATGGAAGGGGTACACCGGCAAGCCGATCAAGAACATCGTCAACATCGGTATTGGCGGCTCCGACCTGGGTCCGGTGATGGCCTATGAGGCCCTGAAGCATTACTCGCAGCGCGATTTGACCTTTCGCTTCGTCTCCAACGTTGACGGGACCGACTTCGCCGAAGCCACACGCGACCTGAGTCCTGACGAGACGCTTTTCCTGGTTGCCTCCAAGACCTTCACGACACTAGAGACCATGACCAACGCGCATACCGCGCGGGAGTGGTTCCTCAAGTCCGGCGCGCCGCAGGATGCGATCGCCAAGCACTTTGCCGCCATGTCCACGAACAGCAAGGAAGTGGCAAAGTTCGGCATCGACACGGCCAACATGTTTCCGTTTTCCGACTGGGTGGGCGGGCGTTACTCCATGGATTCGGCGATCGGCCTGAGCACCATGATCGCCATCGGCGCCGAGAACTTCCGTTCCATGCTGGCTGGGTTCCACTCCATGGATGAGCATTTCCGCTCGGCACCGCTGGCAAAGAACCTCCCCGTGCTGCTGGGTCTGCTTACGGTCTGGTACACCGACTTTTTCGGGGCCGAGACCGTTGCGATTCTTCCCTACGATCAATACCTGAAGCGCTTCCCTGCGTATCTGCAGCAGCTCACGATGGAGTCCAACGGCAAGCACGTCACGCTGGACGGCAAGCATGTCACCTATGAAACCGGTCCGATCTACTGGGGCGAGCCCGGCACCAATGGACAGCACAGCTTTTATCAGTTGATCCACCAGGGCACGCGGCTGATTCCGTGCGACTTCATCGGCTTCTTCAAGACACTGAACCCGCTCGGCAGCCACCATGACATCCTGATGGCCAACGTGTTTGCCCAGACCGAAGCGCTTGCCTTTGGCAAGACGGCCGAACAGGTAAAGGCGGAAGGCACACCCGACTGGCTGGTGCCGCATCGCGTGTTTGAGGGCAATCGGCCGTCCAACACACTGCTGGCGCAGGAGCTTACGCCGGAGATGCTCGGTAAGCTGGTTGCGCTATACGAACACTCGGTGTTCACGCAGGGCGTTATCTGGAACCTCGACAGCTTTGACCAATGGGGCGTGGAGCTGGGCAAGCAGCTGGCGCAGAAGATCGCCGCCGAGCTGGAAGGTACGGG
>CAXTVC010000088.1:11849-13300 GCA_964247615.1 uncultured Acidobacteriaceae bacterium | reverse complement strand
TGGGCTACCTGCTCTGGAAGCAGGCCCAGTTCGACGAAGCGGAACGCGAGTTTCAGGCCGAGCTCAAGCTCGACCCCAATCACACCCAGGCCCTCACCTACCTCGGCGACCTCGCCACGAAGAAAAACGACTGGCCCTCGGCCCGCATCGCACTCGCCCACGCCGCTGCTCAGCCCAACGCCGTCCGCCTCACCTGGCTCGACCTCGGCCTCGTAGACACCCACGACAAACGCAACACAGAAGCAGAAATCGACTTTAACCACGCGGTAGCCATGGCCCCCGAAGACCCCGACGCCCACTACCGCCTCGCCCGCCTCCTCCAATCGGCAGGCAAAACAGGGGAAGCTCAAGCCGAACTAGCCAAAGTTCGCCAACTCCACAAAGCCAAAGACGAAGTCCTGGTCCAACAAATCACCCCAACCAAGCCGTAGCACCCATCAGCTCCTCACTCCCAACCAAGACCCGTCACCAAACCAACCACTACAAACCATCAAAACTTACAACTTAGAACCTACAACTTACGACCATGACTTCCTTCAATCTCACAGGCAAATGCGCCCTTGTCATCGGCGGCACCACAGGCATCGGGAAGGCTCTCGCTCTCGGCCTGGCTGAGGCCGGCGCCGACGTCGTCGCTACCTCCCGCTCTCCTCAGGGCACGGCCGTAATGACACAGGAAATAGAAGCTCTCGGCCGGCAGTCCCTGAACATCACCTCCGACGTCACCTCCCGCGCCTCACTCCAGCAACTCCACGACACCGTCCTCGCGAAATTCCCCACCGTCGACATCCTCGTCAACTGCGCCGGGGTCACCAAACGCATCCCTACCCTCGACTGGACCGACGAAGCCTGGAACGCCATCTTCGACGTCAATGTGAACGGCACGCTGCGCGCCTGCCAGATCTTCGGCCGCGACATGGTCGCGAGGCGCTCCGGACGCATCATCAACATCGCCTCTCTCTCCACCTTCGTCGCCCTGCACGAGGTCGCCGCCTACGGCGCCAGCAAGGCCGCCATCGGCGCCCTCACCAAGTCCCTCGCCGTCGAGTGGGCCCCCTTCAACGTCTTCGTCAACGCCATCGCCCCTGGCGTCTTCCCCACCGCCCTCAACAGCGCCCTGCTCGACTCGCCACGCGGCCTGGAATTTCAGCTCCGCACCCCCATGCGCCGCTTCGGCCGCGCCGAAGAACTCGTCTCCGCAGCCCTCTACCTCGCCTCTGACAGCACATCCTTCACCACAGGCCAGATTCTCGCCGTAGACGGCGGCTTCCTCGCTAGCGGTGTCAACCAATAAGCCCAGTCACCCGCACCCTGCCTCGCCTCAAAGACCGTGGCGTACCTTGGCGAAACCTCCGCGCCCGTAGCGTCAGCAGTGGCAGTTGCTCCTGCACTGGCAGGCCCGTAACCATCGTCTCTCCCGCCTGATCTGTCATCCCCGCAGGGGATCTGCT
>CAXTVC010000088.1:0-11749 GCA_964247615.1 uncultured Acidobacteriaceae bacterium | reverse complement strand
ATCTGTCATCCCCGCAGGGGATCTGCTCCCGTACCTAGCCTCCACAACCCACCCCAAAAACAAGGGGCACGGCTAAAGCCGTGCCCCACACCTGCACATTAATAGAAGTGGATAGCTAAACTACTAAGAAAGCTCCCGGGACCAACCACCCCACAACGCCATTCCCCGGTACGACCCTAAATGGTTTCGTTTGAAGACTTTGACCTGTAAGTAGGGGAGGGTACCCTACTGCCACCCTCCACCCAACGCACTATAAAGCTGCACCAGCGTCAACGCCTCGCTCTGCTGCGCGCCCGCCAGATTCAGCTGCGCCGAAAACAGATTCGTGTCCGTGGTCAGCACCTCCAGGTAAGCCGTCGCACCACCCTGGTACCGTATTCGCGCCAGCCGCGTCGCATCCTGCGCCGCAAACACCAGCTTCTCCTGCTCCACGCGAGCAGCCCGCTGCTTGTTCACCGCGATGAGCGCGTTCGAGACATCGTGAAGGGACGTAGCGATGGCCTTCTTGTAATCCAGCACCATCTCTTCCTTCTGCCGCTCCGTCAGGTTCAGCTGCCCACGCAGCTTGCCGCCGGTAAACACGGCCTGGGTCAACTGACCCAGCCCATAGATCGTCGCTCCACCCGGATCGAAGAAGTTGGAAAACTCGTTGCCGCCAAAGCCGCCTGACGCACTCAACGGCAGCTGCGGCAGGAACTGCGCCTTCGCTACGCCAATCTGCGCGTTCGCCGCCCGCAACTGCGCCTCGGCCTGCTGGATGTCCGGTCGACGCTCCAGCAACTGCGACGGCAAACCCACCGGCAAATCCTGCGGCGGCGGTGCCAGCGCATTCGGATCGGTGTGCGAAACAGGTCCCGGATTCTCGCCCAGCAACAACTGCAGCGCGTTCTCGTTCTGCTGAATCTGCTGCTCCAGCAGAGGGATCTGGTTGGAAGCCGTGTACAACAACTGCTCCGCCTGCCGCACATCCGACAGCGGGTTCGCTCCACCTTTTTCCAGCGTCGTGGTCAGGTCCACCGACTGCTGACGAGTCTTCAATGTCTGCTGCGCTATGGCGAGCTGTGCATCCAGCGCACGGATTTGCAGGTAGGTCGTCGCCACCTGCTGCACCAGCGTCATTCTGACGGCTCGCTGTGCCCACTCCTGCGCCAGCAGCGTGTCCCGCGCAGCCTGCGTCTGCTTGCGGTACATACCCCAGAAGTCCGGGGTCCAGGAGGCTGAAAGGCTCAACGAACCCACCACAAACGGACTCGGAAATGAGGAGGAAGAGGAGGTATTGGACGACGACCCACTTGTGACTGAGTTGGGCAGCCGCGCCCCCGCACCAAGACCACCCACACTGATTTGCGGAAACTCCTGCGAGCGTGTAATTTGCACCTGCGATTGCTGCTCCAACACCCGCTCGGCTGCAATGCGCAGGTCGAAGTTGTTCGCCAGCGCCTTGCGCATCAGATCCTGCAGCTCAGGCTCGCGAAACACCTGCGACCATTGCTGGTCGCCGAGCGAGCCCTTCGGGTCACTCGACACCGAGGTGTTGTCCGCTCCCCGAAAACTCGGAGGCACAGGCGCTTGCGGCCGCGTGTACTTCGGCCCCACATTACATCCCGCAGCAGTCAAAAGCAGCAAGCTGCCTGCCAGAGCATGGACTGCAAAGCTCTTGTTCCTGTGTCGCATTACGCGTGCTCTCCCTTTGGCTCCGGTGCGCCGCCCGCCTTCTTACCCAGCTCGCGAGGGTCGACATCGGGGGACGAATCCATCGTGGTTCCCTTGCCACCCCGTGAGAAGCGGTGGCTCAGATACTCGACCACCGAAAAGGTGACCGGAATCATCAGAATCCCAACTACGGTCGCCAGCAACATGCCTCCGATTACGACCGTGCCCAGGATCTGGCGCGAGGCCGCACCGGACCCCGTCGCGGTCCACAACGGAAGACAGCCGAAGATGAATGCCAGGGCAGTCATCACAATGGGCCGGAAACGCAGCCTCGCTGCATGCAACGCAGCGTCAGAGATCGACTGCCCCGCCTTGTAGTTCGTCACGGCGAACTCCACGATCAGGATGGCGTTCTTTGCCGAGAGACCGATGAGCATGATGAGCCCGATGGTCGCAAAGATGTCGTTCTCAAAAGAACGCATGCTCAACGCGATGTACGCCCCAAGAATGGCTACCGGGGTCGAAAGCAACACACTGAACGGCAAGCTCCAACTTTCGTAGAGGCCAGCAAGGATCAGGAAAACGAACAGCAGCGACAACCCAAAGACCGCCGAAGCCGGAACGCCCTTCGCTGCCTGCTGCTCCTGGTACGTAATACCGGAGTAGTCAAAGCCCATCCCTGCAGGCATCGTCTGCGCATATACCTGTTCAAGCGCCGCGCGTACCTGACCCGAGCTGTACCCTGGCTTGCCGGAGATATTGATCTGGGCCGCTGGATACTCGTTGAAGCGGGTGGTGAACTCGGGTCCGGTGATCTGCTTGGTGTGCACCAGCGAACTCAGCGGTACCTGACTTCCATTGGCGCTTCGCACATAAAACTGGCTGATATTTGCGATGTTGGTGCGCGAAGACCCCTCGGCCTCCACGTAGGTCTGCCACTGGCGGCCAAATCGGTTGAAGTAGTTCACCAGGTAGCCGCCAAGGAACGTCTGCATCGTTGTGTAAACGTTGTTTAGATCGACCTGCTGTTGGCTCGCCTTTTCGCGATCTACATCGGCATACAGCTGCGGTACTGCAGGCAAAAACGACGGGATTGCAGCAGCAATCTCCGGTCGCTTGGCAGCTGCTCCGAGGAAGGCGTAGATATTCTGCGTCAGGAACTTCGGGTCGTCAGAGCCCGAGCGATCTTCCAGAACCATCGTCACGCCGCCGGAGGTCCCAATGCCTGGAATTGCGGGCGGTGGGAAGCTGAACGCGAGTCCTTCACTGATGCCGCCCAGCTTACCTGTCACGCTTTGTTGAATGCTCGCAAGCTGCTGCTCCTTGCTTGTTCGCTGATCCCACGGTTTCAGCGCGACAAAGAAGAATCCGGTGTTGGTACTCTCCGTCAACGTGAGCAGACTAAAACCGTTGACCTGCATCACCCCGCCGATTCCCGGCGTATCCAGTAGTGCCTTCGTCACCTTCAGACCAGCATTATCAGTCCGCTCCAGACTGGCGGAGTTCGGTAGCTGCAGCGCCACGAACATGTAGCCCTGATCCTCCGTCGGAATAAAGCCGGTTGGCAACCGCGAGCCAAGAAACACAGCAAGTAGCGCAATGCAGCCCAGCACGATCATCGACATTCCCGATTTGTGAATAAGGAAACTCGATGTCGAAACATAGCCTTCGGTCGTGCGGTTGAACACGCGGTTAAACCAGTTGAAGAAGCGCTGCAGGAGCCCGGGCTTGCGGGACTCGTCCTTGGGCTTCAGCAGAAGTGACGCCAGTGCCGGACTTAACGTTAGAGCGTTAAAGGCGGATATCAGCACCGAAACCGCGATCGTCACCGCGAACTGCTGGTAAAGCCGTCCCGTGATGCCCGGGATAAAGGCTGTCGGAATGAACACGGCTGCAAGAATGAGCGCGATCGCGACTACAGGACCGCCCACCTCTTCCATCGCCTTTTCCGTAGCATCCCGCGGTGACATGCCTTCACCGATGTGGTGCTCCACCGCTTCCACGACGATGATGGCGTCATCCACCACCAAGCCAATGGCAAGCACCAGGCCAAACAGGGACAACGTATTGATTGAGAACCCGAGAACCGGAAACAGGACGAACGTGCCGATCAACGAAACGGGCACAGCCAGCAGCGGAATCAGCGTCGCCCGCCAACCCTGCAGAAACAGGTATGTGACCAGGATCACCAACACCAGCGCGATCGCCAGCGTTACCGTGATGTCGTGAATACCGGCCGTTACGGCCTTGGTCGTATCCAGTGTTACGGAGTACTTCAACCCTGACGGGAACCGTTGTGACAGCTGTTCCAGCCGTGCTCGCACCGCAGCAGCCGTCTGTACGGCGTTCGATCCGGGCAGTTGGTATACGCCCATGATGCCTGCAGGTGCCCCGTTGTAGCGTGCCGAAAGATCATAGTTCTGCGATCCCAACTGCACCCGAGCCACATCATGCAAGTGCAGCACGGAACCATCTGGGTTGGACCGCAGGATGATGTTCTCGAACTCTTCCGGCTGCACCAGACGGCCCTGCGTACGCACCGTATAGGTCAGCTGCTGGCCTGAAGGAACAGGCTCTCCGCCGATGCGTCCCGCCGGGTACACATTGTTCTGTGTGGCGAGCGCGGTGACGACATCGGTTGCTGTTACGCCCAGCTGGGCCATCTTGTCCGGCTGTACCCAGATGCGCATGGCGTACTGGCCACCGAATACCTGCACCTTACCCACACCCTTTACACGGGTCAGCTCATCCTGCACGTTGATGATGGCGTAGTTGGTCAGGAACTCCGCGTCGTACTTGTTCGACGGCGAGTTGATCGTGACGATCATCATCGGCGAGGTCTGTGCCTTCTGCACTGTCACGCCCGCTGTATTCACCAGTGGTGGCAGCTGTGACTGCGCCTGGGAAACACGCAGCTGGGCCAACACCTGATCGATGTTGGGATCGGTCTTGACGTCGAAGTCCACATACAACGTCGACTGCCCGTTGTTGGCGTTCTGCGAGTACATGTAAATGGCATTGTCTACGCCATTCATCTGCTCTTCGATCGGCGTTGCTACCGCCTGCTCCAACGTCTTTGCATCGGCACCGGGGTAGGTCGCCTGCACCTGGATCTCAGGCGGCACGATGTCCGGATACTGCGAGGTCGGCAGGCTGAACAGCGAGACCAGCCCAACAATCACCGTAACAATGGCAATAACAATGGCCACAATGGGCCTGCGTATAAAGAACTTCGACATCGCCTACCGTCCCGTCGCGTCGTTGTTCGTGGAGGTCACCGGAGCGGTCGCCTCCACTTGATGCGGGTTGACCGGCATGCCTTCCTTCAACTTCTGAAGGTTGTCCATGATGACGCGCTCACCAGGCTGCAGGCCGGATTTCACGACCCACTGATTGCCATACTGCGAGGCCAGTTGAACATTCACGACATGCACTTTGTTGTCCGCGCCAGCCGTGTACACCTGCTGGATACCCTGCAGTTCCTGCACGGCCGCCTGCGGCACCAGCAGTGCACCATGCAACACCTCGGTGTTCGCACGTACGCGACCAAACTGCCCTGGTCGCAGCATATTGCCGGGATTAGGAAATGCAGCCGCAACACGTATGGCACCTGTCTGTTGATTGAGCTGCCTGTCTACAAACACCACATGCCCTGTGTGCGGGTAGCTGGTGCCGTTGGCGAGCATGAGTGTCAACGGAAGCTTCGAGGAGCTCTTTAACAGATCGCCCTTACCTCCCGCCGCGCGCTTGGTAAGCGCCAGATACTCGGTATCGCTTATAGAGAAGTACACCTTGATGGGGTCGAGCTGGGATACGGCTGTTAGCACCGACTGCGGACTAACCAGGTTGCCTACCTGCGTAGTCGCCTGACCCGCAACGCCCGAGATCAACGAGCGCACCTGCGTAAAACCGAGGTTGAGCTTAGCCGAAGCGACGCTGGCCTGGGCCGCGGCAATCTGCGCCTGTGCCTGCCGTACGCCGGCCTGCGCCTGCAATGCCTGCTGCTTGTCGTTATCGAGCTGACTTTGTGCGATAGCGCGCTGCTCCGCCAGAGGCGTGTCACGATTCACGTTGATCTGCGTCAGCCCAAGCTGTGCCTGGGCTTGTCCGAGCTGTCCCTGCGCCTGCCCTACCTGTCCCTGCACCTGCTCCAGGGCTGCTTGAAAGGGCCGGGGATCAATCTGAAAGAGCACCTGCCCCTTGCTCACCGCGGACCCTTCCTTATATGTCTGGCGGATCAGGTATCCACTCACCTGCGGCTGGATCTGGGCGTTGACGTAGCCATCCAGCGTGCCAACCCACTCCCCGCTCAGCGGCACGTCGGCCTGCTGCACTGTCGTGACCGAGACTGGCATCGGTCCCATGGCAGGCTGGCCTGCGGCTTTGCTCTTTTCCTCATTACCGCTACAGCCAAAGACGCTGGCGAGCAGACCGGCACTTACAGTGATGTTCACAAAGGTGCGCCGTGCGCGGCGTAGATGGTTCGATGTCGTCGTGTTCAATCATCATCCTTAAGGCCCAGTCTGGACGTAGACCTGGTGGAATCTTGAGGTTCAGATTCGAACGAGGCAGCGAGCGATGCAGAAAAGATGTTCCGCATACCTGAAAAAGCGTCGCTTGGCGCGTGTTACACGCGAACTTGCCTGCCTCTAGTTCAGCAAAGATCGCGTCCACGTCGCAAGCTTGCCCATGTTGATTTACCCTAGGCGAGCCGCATGTTTTCCACACTGCACCTCGCGCTGTTCTCCTGCCTCCTGCTGGGGTTCCGCCACGGCTTTGACTACGACCATCTTGCTGCAATCACTGACATCACCAGCGTGCAGCGCGGCTGGCGTGAAGGCATGCGGCTGGGTCTGCTGTATGCACTGGGCCACGCGCTCACCGTTGCCGTGCTGGGGGTGGGCGTGATCTTTCTGCACCTATCCCTTCCGCAACGGCTGGACTCGGTTGGTGAACGTCTCGTCGGCGCGACCCTGATTGCGCTTGCGGTTTACGTGTTGATGACACTTTGGCGTCGCCGTGCACACCTCACGGACCCCCAGGCACACGGCGCAGCTCACCTGCACCGCAGCCGCATTGCCCTGCTGGTCTCGGGAGCACGCTATGCGTTCTGGGGGGTGCGCCGCGTCATTCACCCTGGCCTGCAAAAGCCTGATCCGTTTGCGTTCCGCTATGACCGCAGCTCCGTCTTCACCGTGGGCATCATCCATGGCCTGGGCGCCGAAACACCTTCGCAGCTGATGCTGTTTCTGCTGGCCGCCAATCTCGGCGGCACAAGCCTCGGCCTCATCGGCCTGCTTGCGTTCATCGCGGGTCTGCTGACGATGAACACCCTGATGACAGCCGGCGCCAGCGGCATCTTTGCGAGCAGCGTTGCACGCCCTCGGCTACAGGCCGCCGTAAGTTCCCTCACCGCCGTATATAGCTTTGCGGTGGGAACCATCTTCCTCTTTGGACTCAGCGATCGCCTTCCTGCCCTGGTTCGCTGAAGAGCTCGGCGCGCATCACACGATTGACCTAGAATCGACACAGTGAATCTCCAGCAAAAATCGGCGTTGTTGCAGGAGACCCTGTGCGGCCTCGGCTCCGTACTTGTGGCCTATTCCGGCGGAACGGACTCGGCCTATCTCGCCTTTGCCGCACACCGCGCCCTCGGTTCGCGGATGCTGGCCGTCATTGCTGACTCTGCGTCTCTGCCACGCAAGGAACTCGCCGCCGCGGTAGCCTTTGCGGAACAACAAGGTATGCCGCTTGAGATCCTGCAGACGGCGGAACTGGCCAACCCGGACTACGCCCGCAACGATGCCCAGCGGTGTTTTCACTGTAAGGACGAGCTCTTCGCGCAGATGGAACGCAAGCGTGTCGATCTCGGCTATGCGCATATCGCATACGGCATGAACCTCGATGACAAGGGGGAGTTTCGCCCCGGGCAGCAGGCCGCTGCCATGCACCATGCGCAGGCGCCGCTGGTGACAGCGCAGCTTACGAAAAGCGAGATACGCGAGCTGGCGCGTGAAGCAGGCCTGCAGCTGGCGGACAAGCCGGCAAGCGCCTGTCTGTCCTCGCGCATCGAGTATGGGCGTGCTGTCACGCGAGAGAACCTGCTGCAGGTGGAACAGGCTGAAGATGCTCTGCATGCACTCGGCTTCCCGCAGGTCCGCGTGCGCCACCATGGCGATCTCGCCCGCATAGAGATTGCACGGACTGATCTCTCCGCGGCATTATCCCTGCCTGTCCTCGATCGCATCACGGAAGCCTTGAAGTCGCTTGGCTTCAAGTACGTCACCCTGGATACCCAGGGCTATCGTTCCGGCTCGATGAATGACATCCTGCCCGTGTCTGCCCTGGCCGGTGTGCCGCGGCAACCTACACCCTAAGGCCGCGACACCCTCCGGCCAGGAGACTTAGCCTTTTATGCGTATCGCCTATCTCGACTGCTTTGCTGGTATCGCCGGAGACATGTTTCTGGGTGCCCTGCTGGACGCTGGTGTGCCGGAAGGAATCCTGCACGATGCTGTCAAGGCGCTGTCTCTCAACGCCAGTCTGCGAGTGGAGCGTGTGGACAGAAGCGGCATCTCCTGTACGAAGGTGCATGTGCTCGAAGGGGGCGAACTAGCCGAAACGAAGAACGGTACGCATCCTCACGATGAGCCACTCGAACAGCATACGCATGCGCAGCAGCCATTCTCGCCGCAGCCCAAAACGCAACACCTCCATAAGATCGGCGTGGCGCACACACATGGTGATGAACACAGCCATGACCCGCACACCCACGACAACGACACCCATGCTCACGACCACCCCCATGTACATGGCCGGTCACTCACAGAGATTCGCGCCCTGATCCAGGCAGCGTCCCTGCACGAGGCAGTGAAAGCTACAGCGATCCGCGCCTTTGAGCTGCTCGGCTATTCAGAGGCAAAGATCCACAACGTGCCTGTCGCGGAGATCCACTTCCACGAGGTGGGCGCGGTCGATGCGATCGTAGACATCGTTGCATCCGCAGCGGGCATTCATCATCTCGCGATCGGCAAGTGGTATAGCTCGGCTCTCAACGTGGGTGGTGGCATGGTGAACTGCGCACATGGCACCTTCCCTGTTCCGGCACCCGCCACAGCGGATCTGCTGCGCGGTGCGCCTACGTATTCTGCACACATTCAGAAGGAGCTCGTTACGCCTACAGGTGCCGCTCTGCTGCGTGCGTTGGATCCTGAGTTCGGGGCGCAACCAGCCATGCACGTGGAGCAGATCGGCTATGGCGCCGGCACCCGCAATCCGAAAGACTTTCCCAATGTGCTGCGTCTCAGCATCGGCGAGACTGAGGCTCCTGCCTTGCGCTTGAGCGAGAGCGGGAGTCACGAGGCTGCCATAGCGACCGATTCAACACAAACGGTCACTGTGCTCGAAACTGCCCTGGACGACGCCACGCCGCAACTCATCGCCTATGTCACCGAGCAGGCACTCGCGGGCGGCGCGCTTGACGTGATGCTCACGCCGGTGATCATGAAGAAGGGTCGCCCCGGCACGCTGTTGACCCTGCTTTGCACGCCGGGCAGCAGTGCCGCGATGCAGGCCCTTCTGCTGCGCGAGACCCCGACCCTCGGTCTTCGTGTACGACAGGAAGAGCGCATCTGCCTAGACAGAGAACACCGTTCCGTTGACACGGCCTACGGACTGATTCGCGTCAAACTTGGGCTGGCAGAGGGAGCTGTGCGCAACGCGGCCCCGGAGTATGAAGACTGCAAATCCGCGGCCCTGCAGCATGGCGTTCCGTTGAAGCAGGTGCAACAAAGTGCGATTGCGGCCTATCTGCAAAGCGAGCACGGCCAGCCATGACGCAGGCACATCTCCTTGCATTGTTAGCCGACGTTGAACGCGGCCAGGTATCCGCCGAGACCGCAGCCAAACGGCTGGCAGCTCTGCCGTTTGAAGACCTTGGCCACGCGCGGGTAGACCACCATCGCAGCCTGCGTACGGGCCTGCCCGAGGTCATCTATGCCGCAGGGAAGACGCCGGCACAGACGGCTGCGATCTTCAACAGCCTTGCGCAGGATGGTGTCGACGTCCTGGCGACGCGTGTCGATGGAATCACTGCAGAGGCCATCCTCATGCAGTACCCACAGGCGACGTACAACGCAACGGGGCGCACCGTGGCTTTTCGTCAGACAGTGACGCCGCTTCTTGGTCATATCGCTGTGCTGTGCGCAGGCACAAGCGATCTGCCTGTTGCGGAAGAGGCTGCGAGTACTGCAGAAACCTTTGGCGTACGCGTCACCCGGCTCTATGACGTAGGCGTGGCGGGCCTGCATCGCATCCTTGCGGTTCGTGAAGAGCTTACGCAGGCCCATGCCGTGATTGTGTGTGCGGGCATGGAAGGCGCTCTGCCCTCGGTTGTAGGTGGCCTGGTGTCGGTGCCTGTCCTTGCCGTGCCCACCTCGGTCGGCTATGGGGCATCTTTTGCAGGCGCTGCAGCACTGCTGGGCATGCTGAACTCCTGCAGTCCCAACGTCACCGTGGTGAACATAGACAACGGCTTCGGTGCAGCCTATACGGCAACGTTGATCGCACGCGCGTCTGCCAGGTAACCACGTCCCCGATGCCCGCCATGGCATCACATATACCAGGCATGCATCCTCGTGGATCCTGCTCTGGAGACACCATGAATCTGAAAAAGAGTGCACGTCGCGCGCTGTTGGGCGCCGCCCTGGGTTCCGCCGTTTTCGCGGCGCCTGCACTTCTGGCGCAGGACGTTCACACGGACTACGACCACAACGCGCAGTTTGAGAAGTACCACACCTTTTCTTTCGCGAAGATCCACACCGAAGACCCGCTCTACGAGCAGCGCCTTCGCGACAACATCACGACCGAGTTGCAGCAGCATGGTATGCAGCTGGTGCCCTCGGGCGGCGATCTGGCTGTCACCGCCATTGGCGGCGTGCATGATCAGCAGCAGTACAACACGTTCTACAGCGGCCTTGGCTCCGGCTATGGCTGGCGCGGATGGGGCGGTTGGGGCGGCGGTGGATGGGGTGGTGATGGCGTGACCAACACCACGGTGCAGCAGATTCCTGTAGGCACTCTGGTCGTTGATCTATACGACACGCAAACGCACAACCTCGTCTTCCGTGGACGCGCTCAGGCCAACATGCATAAGCATGCGGAGAAGAACATCAAGCTCGTACAAAAGACCGTCGACAAGATGTTTGACCACTTCCCACCGAAGAACGCTTCGTAGATCTTCTGTTTTGCAAAAGGACCCGGGTCTCCCGGGTTCTTTGCTTTGTGGCATCTACTCAAGCGTATTGCCGCCATTTACGGCTATCTTCTGGCCTGTGATGAAGCCCGCATCGTCACTTGCAAGAAATGTCACAACCCTTCCAACCTCTTCGGCAAGACCCATACGTCGCAGTGGCACTCCCAGTGCATACGCCCGCTTGTCTTCCTCGCTTGCATCAAAGGCACGCTCTGTAGGGATCCATCCAGGGGCGACCAGGTTCACCGTGATGCCATCGGGGCCAAGCTCCTTTGCCCACGATCGCGTCTGCCCAAGCTGCGCGGCTTTCGCGGCAACATAGTTGGCAAAGCGAGGATTGCCCAGTTCTACAACCTCGCTGCCGATCTGGATGACACGACCGAAGCGTTTTGCGCGCATCTCTGGCAGAACTGCCTGGAGGAGCAGCAGCGGCGACTTCACAAAGAACTCCATTTGATCCAGATAAGCCTGCCAGGTCTGCTCCTCCACAGACAACATGGGCTGGTGTCCTGTTGCGTTGGCTACGATCACCTCAACAGGACCAAACGCCGCTTCTGTCTCGGCTACAAGGCGTTCGACGGCGGCCTCGTCACGGACGTCAGCAGCAAACGCCTGGGCCTGCAGCCCGCGATCGCGTAAGCCCGCACAGAGCGTCTCCGCCCGTTGTGCGCTGGCGAAATAGTTGACGGCAACACGATGCCCGGCCTCTGCCAGCGACACGGCCATGGCAGCCCCAAGCCCGCGCGAAGCCCCCGTCACAATGACTGTTCGTTTCATCGGTCCAGCATACTTTGCTCGATAGCAAAAACAAGAGCCTGTGCCTGCGAGGCAGGTACAGGCTCT
>CAXTVC010000087.1:0-13602 GCA_964247615.1 uncultured Acidobacteriaceae bacterium | reverse complement strand
CCCTTCTTCAGGACCTCGGACGGGTGCTTGATGCGCTTGGTCCAGCTCAGGTTCGAGACGTGTACCAGGCCATCGATGCCGTCTTCGATCTCGATAAAAGCACCGAAATCAGTGAGGTTGCGGACACGGCCCTCGACGATGGCGCCGGTCGGGTACTTGTCCTCAAGCGCCTCCCAGGGATTGTCCTGGAGCTGCTTCATGCCGAGCGAGATGCGGCGGTCGTTTGGGTTCACCTGCAGGATGATCACCTCGACCTCGTCGCCGGGCTTGACCATCTTGCTGGGGTGCTTCATCCGCTTGGACCAGGTCATCTCGGAGACGTGAACCAGGCCTTCAATGCCCTGCTCAAGCTCCACGAATGCACCGTAGTCGGTAACGGACAGGACACGTCCGCGCACATGCGCACCAATTGGGTAGCGCTCCACAGCATCCAGCCACGGGTCAGGCGTCAGCTGCTTAAAGCCGAGCGAGACACGCTGCTTTTCCTTGTCGAACTTGAGAACCTTGACCTGGATCTCGTCGCCCACGCCCACCAGATCACGCGGGTGAGTCAGACGGCCCCAGCTCATATCCGTGATGTGCAGCAGGCCGTCAAGGCCGCCCATATCAACGAACGCGCCGTAGTCGGTCAGGTTCTTCACAACGCCGGTGAACACGGCTCCCTCTTCGAGATTGGCGAGCGTCACGTCCTTCTTGGCGTTCTGCTCCTCTTCGAGGATCTCCTTGCGGGAGACGACCACGTTGCCGCGCTTTTTGTTCAGCTTAATGACGCGGACGTCGATCTCGGTGCCAATGTAGGCATCGAGATTGCGTACGGGACGAATCTCCACCTGCGAACCAGGCAGGAACGCCTTGATGCCGATATCAACAGTAATGCCGCCCTTTACACGGGAGACGACAATACCCTTCACCGGAATCTTGGTGTTGGCCGCCTCTTCGAGCTTGTCCCACACCTTGTGGCGCAGAGCCTTCTCGTAGCTGACCAGGTACCCGCCCTCGGACTCCTCACGCTCGACAACGACTTCAATCGTGTCGCCAACCGCGAACTTGGGCGTACCCGTGTGATCCATCACCTG
Organism: uncultured Acidobacteriaceae bacterium; assembly: GCA_964247615.1. Classification (GTDB taxonomy): domain Bacteria; phylum Acidobacteriota; class Terriglobia; order Terriglobales; family Acidobacteriaceae; genus Granulicella. The sequence goes on along the minus strand of CAXTVC010000087.1, from coordinate 12,526 downwards.
GTCCAGGGGGATCAAACCTTCAGACTTCAGACCGATATCGATCACCGCGTGCTTGTCGGTGATTTTGACCACGGTACCCGTGACGACGGTCTCTTCCGAAGTCAGCGACTGTGCCGCGTCCTTCTCGGCCGCCTGCTCGCGATCGAAGCTCTCGAGAGCAGCGGCGAAGTCGTCAGGGTCGTACTCGGGATCGAACTCGCTCGCGCTTCGCGCAGCGGACTCGTCGGAGAGAACGTGGCCTTCCGGTGCCTGCGCACCATGGATGGCCTCGGGCTGATCGGTGATCTGGTCCCCTGCGGTCTGGTTGGGGAGCTGATGGCCCAGCTCGGGGGTGGCAGTTTCAACGATTTCGGGGGAGGTGGGTTCCAATGTTGTGTTCAGGGGTTTGCTCTCGGGGATGAAGGAAGTGTGGTCGAAGTCGGCCATGGTAAAGCTCCGGGATCCAGTGTGGCTCCGGTCTGACTGCGGACGGCAATGGGTCCGCCCAGAGATTGTCATCTGGCGAACTACGCGATCATGTCAGAAGGGAGTCGGGTGAAACATGTAAGAGCGGCTGCGACTAGATCCCGCAACACAGCGGCTAGGTTGAAGTGTAGCAGTCGCGACGAAAAACGGTCAATGACCGCAAACTCGTGACCACAGGAGGAGTAGGGTTGACCCCGAAGGATCTTGACATACAGATGTCTTGGACGCGTTTGCTTTCGGAATCGATTCATGCCGGCCCGCCACCAGTTTCATCACCCTCACTGCGCCCCTATACTCACCGGATGGATAGACTCTGGACACCGTGGCGTTACAGCTACATCGCCGGGGATCATAGGCCGGGGCTCCGAAAGGGCGTCCCCGAGGAACTTTCCGGCTGGCCCGGCGACCGCGACTGCGTCTTCTGCAACATGATCGCCGCGCTGGACTGGGCGATCGACAGCGGGATGCCCTCGGACAACGCGGAACGCGCCATTCACCTGCTGGAACGCGGCCAGACCTGCTTCATGGTGCTGAACGGATTTCCCTACAACAGCGGCCACCTGATGGTTGTGCCCTATCAGCACGAAAGCAGCCTGGCGGCCCTTCCCCTCGCTACGGCGGAAGAGATGATGCGTGCCGCCCGCCGCGCGGAGCGTGCGCTGCGCCTGGTCTATACGCCGGACGGCTTGAATCTTGGCCTGAACCTCGGGGAATCTGCCGGGGCGGGCGTCGCAGCCCACCTGCACATTCATGCCCTGCCACGATGGACCGGGGACACCAACTTTATGACGGTGGTCGCCGAGACACGAATTTTGCCAGAGATGTTAGATGGGAGCTGGGAACGCCTGCGGCAGGCATTGAGGACGTTGCCTGAGGAGAGCGCATTCCCCCATGGCCAACCCGCGTCACCTCAAAGTTCGTAATCTTCCATCCGTCCCCGGGAAGCCGATGGTACACACGCGTGTAGCGGAACGCGCCATGCAAAGGCATCCCGTCAGCCACGCCATCAAGGTCGGCCAGGGACGTGACCACGGCCAGATTGCCGCTGATCTTGATCTTCGTGTCGGATAGATCCATGCGTCGGATGTCCAGACTCCTGGTCCGCATGCGTTCCAGCTGCTGAAACTTGGTGACAACCTGACCGGACGCCGTAATGCCCAAAAATTCATCGGAAAGCAGCTTGTCCATGGTGGGAATGTCTTCCGCGATCTGCGCCTGCCGCCACCGGCTCTCAAGCAACAGAATCTCCGCACGCTCTGCCCGCTTGTGCTCATGGCGTTCAGCATGGGCCGGCCACGCCGTGCCGCAAAGCACCAGACTGATCACACACCGCCGTAGGCTCATCCACCGCCGCATGCGCGGATACTAGCGCCATGCCTCCCTGAGAGTCAAAACAAAAGCCGCGAGCGCCCTGCAACCATGGTGTGACCACCCATAACCCGGAGATTCGGACAGGGTTGTATAGGCACTTTCGCGGCGGTAGATAGCGGCGGCAGGTTGCAGCTAGGCAAGGGCGGTCAGGTTCTCCATCGCCCGGTCCAGCATGCGCTGGTACAGTCCGCCAATCGCCCACCGCTGAAAGTGCGCCGAGGTGCGATGTGCCTCCCTCGCCGCCTCGTCCCGATACTGCTCGTAGATCAGCACAGTATCCGGCTCCGACTCAACCGTGTGAGGGATGTAGCTGACGCAGCCTGGCTCCGCGCGCGTGGCCGCGGTCAACTCCCGCAAAATGTTGGCAATCTCTTCCCGATCTTCCTGCCGAAACCGTAGGCGCACCGTAAAGGAAATCAAGACAATGCCTCCTCAAAGCCGGGCTGCACCATGGTCTGCACCCGGTCCGGCCCGGTCGAGATCATGCCGATCTTGGCCCCGGATTCACTCTCGATGAAGCGCATGTAATCCTGTGCCGCACGGGGAAGATCCTCGAAATTCGTAATGCCCAGGGTCTTTGTGCCCCACCCTGGCATGGTGGTGTAAACGGGCTCAATGGCCTTGAAACCACGGACGTCGGCAGGGATAACATCGGTCAACACCCCATCGATCTTGTAGCCCGTGCACACCGGGATCTCCGGGCACTCATCCAGCACGTCGAGCTTGGTAACAACCAGCCACTCGGTGCCATTGATCATGTTGGAATAGCGCAGCAGCGGCAGATCCAGCCAGCCGGTACGGCGTGGGCGCCCGGTGACCGCACCAAACTCCTGCCCGCGCGCCCGTAGCAGGTCGCCCGAGGCGTCCGCAATCTCTGTCGGGAACGGTCCTTCGCCAACCCGTGTGACATAAGCCTTGGTGACGGCGATCACCGTACCGATCCGTGTGGGACCCACGCCTGTGCCGGTGACCGCGCCGCCGGAGGTGGCCGAGGAACTGGTCACAAAGGGATAGGTCCCGTGGTCGATGTCCAGCAGCGCGCCCTGGGCGCCTTCAAACATCACATTCTGGCCCTCGTCGATCGCCTTGTTCAGGAGCACGGCGGTATCGGTCACAAAGGGGGCGATCTGCTCCGCGAGCCGCGCGTACTCCTCGTACATCTGCTTGGGGTCGAGCGGCTCGGTGCCAAACAGCGCGTGCGCGATGGTGTTTTTCTCGTGGCAGGCGTTGTTGATGTGCGTCCGCAACAGGGACGGGTTCAGCAGATCGACGACACGCAGGCCGTTGCGGTGAATCTTGTCCTCGTAAGCCGGGCCGATGCCGCGCCGCGTGGTGCCGATGGGCTGACGCCCCGGAGCCGTCTCGGCGGCCAGTTCGATCATGCGGTGGTACGGCAGGATGACCTGTGCACGATTGGAGATGAACAGCTGCCCGTCGATCGGCAGCCCGGCATCCTTCAGCTTCTTCACCTCGCCCAGGAACGCGGCAGGATCGAGCACAACGCCGTTGCCGATGACGCCCTTGCAGCCTGGACGGAGCACGCCGCACGGGATCAGCTGCAGTACAAACTTCCGGCCTTCAATGATGACGGTGTGCCCGGCGTTGTGACCACCGGCGTAGCGGGCCACGATGTCGAACTTTTCGCTCAGGACGTCGACGATCTTGCCTTTGCCTTCATCGCCCCATTGGGCTCCAAGGATGACGGCAGAGGTTTTGGCGTGGGGCTTGCTGCTTGCTTCTATCAAGGGGAATCCGGTTCCTGCAGGAGAGGAGTGCGCCGGCCAGATAGCCCGCGCCCATGCCAGATTCTATACTGCGCTCCGTCGCGTTTCCTTCCGCCCGGGTCCCTGAGCACGCGGTCCCGGCAGGCTGTGTCCTTCTTTGAAACACTCCGGCAATCTCCTGCCCCGGGTGGGCTAAGGTGGAGTCAGCACCCAAAAAATGCCCGCCGGGAGATCCTCCGCATGCCCTTTGCTTTCCGAGGCCTGTACCTGGGCCTCCTCGCGCTGCCCGTTGCCTTTCTGTCCACAAACTCCGAGGCAATGCGCTCGGCACCGCCGGCCTTCAGTCTGCCGGAGACCACGATCGCCCAGACTGAGGCCGCGCTGCAGGCAGGCATCCTGACCTGCCACGAGCTCGTACAGGGTTACCTGGAGCGCATCGCCGCCTATGATCAGCCGACCCACCTGAATACGGTCGTGACGCTCAACCCACAGGTCTTCGCCGACGCCGATCGCCTGGACCGGGAGTTCGCCGCAACCGGCAAGCTGCGTCCACTGCACTGCATCGCTGTCGCGGTAAAGGACAACTACGACACGGCCGGCCTGCAGACCACGGGCGGCTCACTGGCCATGAAGGGGGTCCTCCCTACCGACGACGCCTTTATGGTGAAGAAGCTGCGCGAGGCCGGCGCGATCGTTCTGTTCAAGAGCAACATGGCCGAGTGGGCGTTCAGCCCCGTGGTCACGGAGAGCTCGATCGCCGGCCTGACCCGCAACCCCTACGACCTCTCCCGCGTGCCCGCTGGCTCATCGGGCGGGACGGGCGCTGCAGTGGCTGCGAACTTTGCTGAGGTCGGGCTGGGCACCGACACCGGGGACAGCATTCGAGGGCCTGCCTCGCACAATGACCTGGTAGGCATCCGGCCCACCCTGGGGCTTACCAGTCGGGACGGCATCGTGCCCCTGTTCCTCACAGCCGACACCGGCGGCCCGCTTGCGCGCACGGTGGCCGATGCGGCGGCAGTCCTTTCGGCAGTCGCGGGCGTTGACCCGGCCGATCCGCTCACGGCGTCCGCCACAGGACACATCGAAGCCGATTACACGAAGTACTTGGTACGAGACGGGCTGCGCGGGGCGCGCATCGGTGTCTTTCGCCGCTTCATCGACGACCCGAAGACCGATCCCGAGATCAAGGCTCTGACCGAGCAAGCCATCGCCGAGATCAAGGCGGCGGGCGCAACCATCGTCGATCCGGTCGACCTGCCCGACTACGACAAGCTGACCGGCGACCTTGGCTGCGGTGACTTCCAGGGCGATCTGAACCAGTACCTCACCGTCCATGCTCCGAAGGCGCCATTCGGCTCGCTGCAGGCGATCTACGACTCCGGCCTGTACCTGCCGTACATCAAGGCGGAGATGGAAGACGCCCTGAATCGCGGCAAGACCAGGGAAAATCCCGCCACGCCTTGCCAGGACGTCTGGCACGATCCGAAAAAGATCGCTTTCCGCAAGGCACTGCTCGCGGCCATGGACGGCGCGCACCTGGATGCCCTGCTGTACCCCACATGGAGCAACGCGCCCCGGAAGATCGGCGACAGGAAGACTCCTGACGGAGACAACAACCAGGTGCTCTCGCCCGAAAGCGGCTTCCCGGCCATCACGGTACCGATGGGCTTTACCCACGGCACGCTACCCGCTGGCCTGCAGCTGCTCGGGCGACCCTGGAGTGAGGGCCTCCTCTTCAAACTCGCCTTCAGCTATGAGGAGGCCACGCATCATCGTCGTCAGCCGGCAGGCTTTGAGGATCTTCCGCGGTAGCTTTCGGAACGTCTTCGGCGCGCTTCTATTTTGTGCGACCATGCTGCTACTGTGAGCCCAGAACCAGCAGCCAGCCCCGCCCTCGGAGCGTCCCCTAGCAGCAACCATATTCTGCCCAAACAGATGCGTCTGCGCGATCTTGTTCTGGCGCAGGTGCTTACCGTGGTGGGCAGCTCCTGGGTGGGCATCGCCGCGGGGCTTGGCCGGGCGCAGCTGGTGGCGTGGCTTGGCGCCTTTGGGCTGTTTTACCTGCCCATGGCCGTCGCGGTGTACTACCTGAACCGCGAAATGCCGCTTGAGGGCGGGCTGTATGTCTGGGCGCGCCGAGCGTTCGGGGATGCGCCTGGCTTCATGACGGCCTGGAATATCTGGGCCTACGGTCTGGTGGTGATCGCTCTGCTCCTGTTCCAGATCCCCAGCGAACTGAGCTACCTGATCGGGCCGCGTGCGGCAGGTCTGCCGGAGAATAAGCCAGCCGTCGCGGCTCTGCTTGTGATTTTTCTGCTGTTGCTGGCGTGGTCCGCCCGCCGAGGCCTGGCGCTTGGCAAATGGATCCATAACGTCTCCAGCGCGGCCATGATGGCAACCTTCTGCCTGCTCATCGTGGCGCCGCTGTGGGCGCTGGCTCATGGGGAGCGGCTGCACTATGTCCCGTTTGCGTTCCACCTGCCGGCGCGCGATCCCACCTCGCTGAGCCTGCTGGGCCAGGTGCTGTTCGCGGCTTCCGGGCTGGAGTACATCGCCATCATGGCGGGCGAGACGCATGCCGCCAACCGCGATATCGGCCGCTCCGTTCTGATTGCCACGCCCATTATCTTCCTCATGTTTGTGCTCGGCACCGCATCGGTGCTCAGCTTCCACGAGCTGCACCCGGGCATCCGGATCAACTACGTGGCACCCATCCCGCAGGCGCTCAGCCTCGCCTTTGGCGAGCATGGCTACGGCGCATGGATCGGCAAAATCGCCATTCTCTTCCTGCAGATCCGCATCCTGGGCGCGGCGAGCTTTATCTTTACCGGCGTGGTGCGGCTGCCCATGGCGGCCGGCTGGGACCACCTTGTGCCCGCGTGGTTCGCGCGTCTGCATCCCCGTTACCGGACACCGGGAAACTCCATCCTGGTGAGCACGGCGGTGATCGCGGCACTCTTAACCCTCGGCTTTGCGGGAGTGCACGCGGCAGAGGCGTTTGCCGTGCTCAACGACACTTCCTCCGAGCTCTACGCGCTTGCCTACCTGGCCATGTTTCTGATTCCGATTCTGGGAGCCGCAGCCCTGCGCAAACAGCTGCCGCGCTGGGTAGCGCCCATCTGCGGCCTGGGCGTGGTGGCCATTCTGTTCTGCCTGGCCTTTAACGCCTACCCTTTCGTGGATGTGGCCAGCCCGGGTGTCTTTGCCCTGAAGATCCTTGGAACGACGCTGGTGTTGAACCTGATCGGCTACTTCTTCTATCGGCTCCGCAGCCGAGGTCCCCGTGCCGGGTTGCCGGTCAGAGACCCCGCAGCAGATCCGACAGGCTGACGCCGAAACCCAACGCAAAGATCTCCATGGTGGGCAGGCAGACGGATTTTTTGCCCCGTTCCACGTCAGAGATAAAGGTGCGGTCGATCCCGAAGGTCACGGCAACCTCGATCTGCGTCATCTGCCGGGCGTGGCGTAGCTCGCGCACCCGTCTGCCGAAGCGGCTGGCAATGTCCCGTGGAAGCGCGGTGTCCTCGCAGACGGGCAGGGTGGGTTGATACACGGGAAAACGACTCAGACCGGGACGCATCGTGAAGAGCTGCATGGGAGACCTCCGAAGCAAGTGCGCCTGATACGGGGTGTGTTCCTCCGTCCCCACAAGGCCAGCTGTTTCCTATTGCGTGACACTTCGCGAAAAGGGGTCACCAAAACGCAAAATTTATCCCAAAGAGCTTTTCCCGGGGCTGGGGCATCGAATCCCGGATGCCTGAATTGCCTGAGGTCGAGACAGTTGCCAATGGCGTTCACGATCGCGTGGCAGGTCTGCGGGTTGACAGGGTGTGGACCAGTGGCAAGCCGCAGACCTTCAAATCACCCGAAGGTGAGATCGCCGAAACGTTGACGGGTGCACGGATTGAGCGGGTGCGGCGCGTCGGCAAGACGGTCGTTCTGGACCTTCTGCGGGGTAGGAATCTCGACGCGGACCACGCGCAGTTTCTGGTCCACCTGGGCATGACGGGGCGCCTGCTGGTGTCTTCCGCTGAGGTGCCCTGGCCGCCGCATACGCACGCTGTGCTGACGCTTGGCGACGGCCGGGAGCTGCGCTTCGTCGACCCGCGCCGCTTTGGGCGCTTAAGCGTGGTGCGTGAAGAAGCGGGCTACGCCGGCCCTGGCGCGGAGCCCACCACCATCAGTCCCAACGCGTTTGCGGATCTGTTCCGGGGGCGCAAAATCGCGATCAAGGCCGCACTGCTGAACCAGTCACTCGTGCACGGGGTCGGCAACATCTATGCGGATGAGGCGCTGTTTCGGGCCGGCGTTCGACCTCGCACCGCTGCTGGCCGCCTAACCCGCGCCCAGCTGCATCGCCTGCATGAGGAGCTGCAGCGGGTGTTGGCACGGGCCATCGAGCTGGGCGGCTCCTCGGTTTCGGACTACGTCGATGCCGCCGGAGTAAAGGGCTTCTTCCAACAGGAGCACAAAGTCTACGGCCGTGCCGGCGAAGCCTGCCGCGACTGCGGGACGCCGCTGAAGAAAATCATTGTGGGCGGCCGAACGACGATCTACTGCCCAAAATGTCAGAAGTAACGGCTTAGCAGCGGTTAGCAGCCTGCTCCGCAGCAATGGCCGCACCCAGGACGCGGGTGCTTTGGTCCTCAGGCACGATGTCCAACTGATAGCTCTGCAGCGGGCTCATCTTGACCATTTCATGCAGGTAGTTCCGCAGCAGATTGAGCTCCAGAAAACGCACGTTATAGCCCGTGAAGTAAAAGCGTCCCGGGCCCATGTCGTGGATGCTGGAGGCAGTGGCGGCGGCCAGGGCGCGATGCCAGAGATTGCGGAAGTCAGCGCATCGAGGGTCGGGGTTCCCTCGGCGTGTCGCGGCCTCGAAGACCTCTTCCGGCTCCATATCGAGAAAGCGGAGCCGCATCGCCCGATGCCCCATAATGCCTTCCAGGTGCCCGCGGCCTCCGCAGCCACAGTAGTTTTCGCGCTCATCCAGCGTGACAACGCTGTGGCCGCCCTCCCATACACCGTCGGCGAAGGGATAGATGCCGCAGCCGATACCGGTGCCCAGCGTCCAGACCCGGATGCGGCTGTCCAGTTTGCCATGCCTCGCCGCGAGGCCTGCCGCGATCGCATCCGCGTCGTTGGAGATGGTCACGGTGGCATTCAACCCGCGGGAGGAGAGCGCATGCGTCAGGACCTCGGCCATGCGGGCGCCTTTCAGTTGCGGCAGGTTGGGCGCCTCTTCAACAACGCCGTTGCGGATCAACCCGGGAATGGCCACACCGACGCCCGTGACACTCTCTTTCTGTCCATCCGCAGTGCGAAGCGCAATGTCGCAGACCGCTGCGACCAGGGCGTCCGTGTGGTATTCCACCAGGGAGTTGTCATCCTCAGGGTCGCGCGGAATGGCGCTCTCGGGGAACATGGACACCTCGCCCTTCAACTGACCATCGACAACCTGACCAGCGTATAGCCGCTCTGACACGACAACACCTAGGGTAAGGCGGGATGCTGACGGGGCATGCCCTGTGGACTGGGGTGTGTCGGTAGCAAGCATCGATGCCTCCTGGCGGCGTTTTCGGGAAAGACTCGGCGGGAGCGCGCATACAGCGTGCCGTTGGGCCAGCGTGGAGAGACGTTAGCCTGACTGCCCCTCATTCGTCAAACGAAACCAGATTTACGGATCGGCACTAGAAGGTGAGGCCGTGGTCCCGGGGCGAGCCCCCGGGACTTAATCGAACTTCGACAGACGGTTCAACCCGTTGAAGGCAGCGACCTTGTAGCATTCCGCCAGCGTCGGGTAATTGAAGACTGTTTCCACAAAGTAATCCAGCTTGCCGCCGAGCGCCATGACAGCCTGCCCGATGTGGACAAGCTCACTGGCGCCTTCGCCGATGATGTGCACACCCAGCAGCGCATGCGTCTCCCGGTGAAAGATCAGCTTGAGCCGACCGGTGGTATCGCCCCGGATCTGTCCGCGCGCGATCTCGCGGTAGTAGGCGACTCCAACCTCGTAAGGCACATCTTCCTCGGTGAGCTGCTCCTCGGTCTTGCCGAGAAAACTGATCTCCGGGATGGTCCAGATGCCATAGGGGTAGAAGCTTGGGTTAGAGACGATGCTTTCGTCGCCCAGCGACCGTGCCGCGGCAATGCGACCCTGCTCCATGGACACCGAGGCAAGCGACGGGAAACCGATGACGTCGCCGACCGCAAAAACCGTGGGGACCTTGGTACGGAAGTCCTTGTCCACCGGGATGCGCCCACGATTGTCAGCCTCAAGCCCAATGGCCCCGAGGTTCAGCTCATCGACGTTGCCCTGACGGCCAACGGCGTAGAGCAAAGCGTCACCCTGCACCTTTTTCTTGGACTCAAGGTGAGCGATGACGGAGCCTTCCACGGCCTCTACGGACTCCACTTCCTCATTGAGGCGCATGGTGACCCGCGCGTCACGCAGGTGGTAGCTGAGCGCCTCCACGATCTCTTGATCGGCAAACTCCAGCAGCCTTGGCCGCCGCTCAATCAGCGTCACGCGCACACCCAGGGCGGCGAACATGCAGCAGTACTCGACGCCGATGACACCGCCGCCCACGATGATCATCGTCTTGGGCAGGTTGGTCAGATTCAGGACCAGATCGGAGTTGATGACCGTGGTGCCATTGATGGGCACTTTGGCCGAGGCAGCGGGCTTGGTGCCCGTACCAATGATGATGTTCTTGCCTTCGTAGACCGTGGAACCCTTGGTGTTGGTCACCCGGATGTGCGTGGGGTCTTCGAAGCTGGCCGTCCCGGTCAGCATGTCCACGTTGTTACGTGACAGCTGGGCGTCCGTGACGTCGATCTCGGTCTTGATCACATGCTGAACCCGAAAGGCGAGGTCCGCCATGGTGATGCGTTCCTTGACCCGGTAGTTCATGCCGTAGATCGATTTGTAGTTGTAGCCGGAAAGGTGAAGCACGGCCTCACGCATGGTCTTGGAGGGAATGGTGCCCGTGTTGATACACGCCCCGCCGACAACTTCGCGCATTTCGATGAGCGCGACGCGTTTGCCGTGTTTTGCTCCGTAGATGGCGGCGCGCTGTCCTGCCGGTCCGGAGCCGATAACGATTAGGTCGTACACAGTGCCCATAGGGGTGGGTTGACTCTCTTCGGGTGAAAGGCAGGCCCTTGCAGGCGACGCGTACAAAGGGTCATTTGAAAGCGTTTTCCCGCGTGCCGCTCACTATCATAGACCCGATTGCCCCCTCTGCTGGTGTGCTGGGGAGGTACGGGTCTGGCAGGATGGTGGTAGCCCGGAGCCAAGGGGAGCCAAACTGTGCGCTACGCCATAACGAACCTGAACAGCGCCGCCGATGTCCCGGTATTCGACACGCCCAAGAACCGACAGGGTCGCTGGCTGTGCGATCTGAGGCGCTGGGCCGCGGAAGGGATCGACTTCGTTCAGCTACGGGAAAAAGAGCTGGGAGCGGGGGAGGTGTACCGCCTCGCCGCGAGCGGCATGGGTCTCCTGCGCGAGCCTCCCGCCGCGGGCCGCCCACGGTTGCTGCTGAATGGACGGCCCGACCTGGCCGCGGCGGCGGGGTCCGATGGGGTGCACCTGACGGGCAGGCCCGGGGAGCTGCGGCCCGCGCAGGTACGGCAGGTGTTTGCCGCAGCGGGGCTGCCGGGGTGCGTCATCAGTGTGAGCTGCCATACCCTCGCAGAGATTGAAGCGGCCCGGGATGGCGGCGCGGACCTGATCCTCTTCGGCCCGGTGTTTGAGAAGCGGGTGGGTGGGCAGGTCGTCGTCCCGGGGAGCGGCCTGCACGGGCTTGCGCTTGCCGTGCAGACTGCTGGCCGCGTCCCCATGCTGGCGCTCGGTGGTGTGACAGAGGCCACGATGGCGGCCTGCCGGGATGCAGGCGCCGCCGGGGTAGCCGGTATCAGGCTTTTCGCCGGAGTTGCCCCTACCTGGCGCGTTCGGGCAGACGCCCAGCCATGAGAAAATGGAGAAGTGATGCTGATTAAACCGGCCCAGCTGGTGGATGAGCCTCTTTCGCTCAACCTCGAAATTCCCGCAGAACAAATCGACTACGCCCCGGACGTGCAGCAAACGGGTCCGCTCGCCGTGGACGGCCGCGCCGAGCTCCTGGTCGAGCACCGCGGACACAAGCAAACCGTGGAAGATATCCGCATCCGTGCCCACGTAAAAGGGACGTTCGAGGTGCTGTGTGCACGCTGCCTGGTGGGCGTGGAAACGCCGGTAGAAGCAAGTTTCGACCTGATCTTTCGGCCCGGCGGCGTGGATGCCGAGACCGGGGAACACGCGATTACGGAAGACGAGACGGAAATCGGGTATTATGAAAAGAGCGGTCTACCGCTGGAGGACGTCGTGCGTGAGCAGGTGTTGTTAACCCTGCCTGGACGGACGCTCTGCCGGGAGGATTGCAAAGGTCTATGTCCGCACTGCGGGGTGGATCGCAACACAACAGCGTGTTCCTGCGGCGAAAACGTCACGGATGCCCGCTGGGGTGCCCTGGCCGGTATCAGCCTGCCTGGCGCGACGAAAGCCTGAGTCTCGCGACAAATCTTGTATCAAGCTGACCGGGGCTCAAGCCTTTGGACGGCAATTTCGAGTTTGAGAGGTCAATCCCATGCCGAATCCGAAGCGGCGCCACAGCAAGCAGCGCACCGCCAAGCGTCGCTCCCACGACTTTCTCACGCCTACGGGCGTGTCCGCCTGCCCGAACTGCGGCGAGCGCAAGCTTCCCCACCGCGCCTGCAAGAAGTGCGGTCAGTACAAGGGTCGTGCCGTTCTTGTTGCACAGGACGCCCAGTAGATTGATCTTCCCGTAACAGGCCCTCGCGTACTTTGCGGGAGGGCCTGTTTTCGTTCCTGTCCCACCTGAGCCTTCTGCTGCCCGCATGCCAATCGACATCGTTCTCGATGCCATGGGTTCCGACAAGGCACCCGACCCGGAGATCCG
>CAXTVC010000086.1:0-13796 GCA_964247615.1 uncultured Acidobacteriaceae bacterium | reverse complement strand
GCCGTGGCGCGCACGCTCGCGGGCGAAAACAATCCTGCCGGTCGTCTGCCCATCACGTTCTACGCGGACACCCAGGATCTTCCCGAGTTCACCAACTATGCCATGAAGAACCGGACTTATCGCTACTACACGGGCAAGCCGCTGTGGGGCTTCGGCTACGGGCTCAGCTACACGAACTTCGCCTACGGTCCTGTGAAGCTCGACAAAGAGCTGAAGGCCGGCGAGCCACTGACGGCCACGGTGAACGTCCGCAACACAGGGGCGCTGGCAGGAGACGAGGTCGTCGAAGCCTATGTGAAAACACCGCAGAAAGGTGGCCCGCGTCATTCGCTGGCTGGCTTCCAACGGGTGCGGCTGGAACCCGGCGAGAGCCGCGATGTGACCCTCACACTTGATCCACGTGCGATGTCTAGTGTGGATGACAAGGGCGATCGTGCCGTGCTGGCGGGTCACTACGAGCTCAGCCTCGGCTCGGCGCAGCCTACCGAAACAGCCCAGAAGAGCGCCGCCGATTTCACCGTACGCGGAACGGCACCACTGCCTCGATAACGCAAGAGAACAACAAGGAGAGCGCCCGGGCTAACCCAGCCGGGCGCTCTTTACGTTGTTCGTGCGAGAGCTTCGTAAGCGGCAAGATAGGCAGCCGTGGTGCTGGCCCAGGACACCTCGAGCGCCCGCGCACGCGACGCCACGCTCAGCTCTCGCAGCCGCTCCGGAGAGTGCAGCAGGCGCTGGATGTGGAGAGCCAACTCCTTGGCGTCCTCGGGGTCGTCCAGGACCTCCAGCACGTCGCGGAAGGTCGCCACACAGCCCACGTTTTTCGAAACCAGCGCAGGCAGGCCGCTGGCCATGGCCTCTGCGACCACGAGCCCATACGGCTCATAGCGCGAAGGAAAGACAAACAGATCGACGGAACGCATCAACGACGGGATCTTCGAGGTCTTGCCCACAAAGTGCACCCGGTCCGCGACACCAAGTGTTTTGGCCTCAGCCGGTGCTGAGCTGCCCGTGGGATCTCCGGCTACCACTAGGTGCAGCGCCGGCAGGTGCGGCAGCGCACGCAGCAGTGTCTGGAGATTCTTGCGCGGAGAACGGATGTCTCCCACAAAAAGCGCGAGGGGCGCACCCTCGGGCAGGCCCCACTCCGCGCGCTCCGCCGCACCAGGATGGAACTCCTCCACATCGACGCCATTCGGGATGACCTCGATGCGCTCCACCCGAACACCCAGCGCCTGCACATCCTTTGCTACGGTGTCTGCAACAGCGATGATGTGCCGTGCGGACTGCAATGTGCGCCTCTCCCATCGACTGTTGAGCATGGTGAACGCGCGCTGGTACAGAGCATACGGACGCATTGAAGTTTTGAACGGATAGAACGGACTGCGCAACCACGAGCTGTGCACAAAGTGCACAGCGACAATATCGCAAGGATCCCACGTGACCGACCCGTTTGCCTGCACCAGATCCACGGATTCACGATGAGCCCTGAGCCACTTGGTCGACTCTCTGGCAAAGGCAAGGTTGCGCCATAGCTGCGATGGCCGTGACTCCCGTCCTATCTGAACGAAACGCGCGTTGGGATGGGAAGAGATATCCTCTGCGCAGTGCGCGGCCAGCAGCGTGACGTGCAGGCCAGAAGCCAGCGCGGCGCGGGCGATCTCGTAATTCACCCGGCCCTGCCCATCATTGCGTTCCACGCGATGCGCAATAACTGCCAGGCGCAGAGGTGTCGTTCGGTTAGTCATCCCATTCACTTCCTGCCCAGCTTCTTAGACTAGCAAAGCAGTCTGCGCCCAGGAGGTCTCCTCAGGGGAACAGTCGTCAAAGTTACAGGGCATCAGGCAGCTTCGCGAAGCTCTGCGGACCCTTGCTTTTCAAGCGTCAGACTGCCGCGGTTGTAGGCAGCCATACGCGCCAGCAGCCGTTCTTCTAGGATCAGCATGCTGCAGCAGACAACCAGGGGAATCAGCTCACCGAAGACCCGCGTTTCGATCAGGATGCCGTAGCTGAACATAAACGCGAGCCACAGGGGAAACAGCCACAACCACGCACGCAGCCGTGAGCTTGGAAGCCAGCGCCGCATGATCACCACAAACGGTAGCAGGTAGCCGCAGGCACTCAGCATCTGCGGCCACGCATGGGGCAGCAGCACGGACTTGATGTTCCAGTTCAGGCGCGGATAGAACTCTGATGTATTACCCGCGAAGTGATGGCGGATGAAGATCTCCCAGCCAACCCAGAACGCGGCGAGGGGAACTACTACGGCCAGGCTGCGACCTCGCAGCAGGCGACGCGGATCAACCCGTCCCTCACGAAGCGCGTTGTCGATCATGTACAGCGGTAAGAGCAACAGCACAGTCTCACGATTCACCGTGGCAATCACGAACAGCAGCGCAAACCACGCCGGATGACGGCGAAACCATAGCAGGTACAGGCCCGTGGTGAAGAACGCGAGACTGGGCAGATCATAGGTGAAGCGAAAATTCTGCACGGTATGCAGAATGTAGGTCGAAGCGAATGCCACCAGCACCAGCGGATAGATGAACGGAGTCAGGAGTTTGCGTCGAGAGCTCGCCTGGTACAGCCGCGTCGTAAGGTATCCCGTGAGGCACAGGCAGAACACATTAATCACCGCTTGCGTGAGAACCTCAGGCTGTACGGGCCGCGGAAACCAGAAGCGCGATACGGCAAACAGCTTGCCCGCCAGCCGCAGCGCGGTGCTCGAGTGCGCCATGCGCAGGGGCAGCATCATCAGGCAGCGACCCTGGAACGGCATGCGTTCCTGTCCACGCTCATAGAGCAACGTGTTTACATACGGTCGGGTCAGCCACAGATAGCACCAGGCAATTTGCACGGTAGCCATCAGGTAGAAAGCGGCCAGGGGCCAGCGCTTGCGGTCAAGCGTCATGAAATAAAACTCCCGTTTATCGCTGGATTGAGGCCGGCAGGGATCCAGGCGGCGCGTGGTCTCCACGGACGAAACCCGTGGGAGACTAACGCATTGGATGCCGCCTTTCAGTACGGCAGAGTACATTTAAGCGGATCGGGGCCGCAAAAGACGCTGAAAATCCAGCTTTATTGCCCTGTGAAGCGAAACAGCAGCCGCAGATCGCGCAAATTGTTCCCGCTGGGACCCGTAACAACGGTGTCTCCCAGGGCATGCAGAAGTGGGAATGCGTCGAAGCGGGCAAGAGCCTGCTCCACGCTGAAGCCCTTTGCCAACGCGCGCGCCGCAGTGGTGTTGTCGGCTAGGCCACCCGCTGCAAAACTGTTGCCGTCAACCCCATCGGAGCCGGCACTGAGCACCGTGGTCCCCGGGTGCGCATCGGCAAGCTCCTGCGCACACCGCAGCGCAAACTGCTGATTCCGGCCTCCCGTTCCAGGCACACCCGTAACGGGAACCGAAACTTCTCCGGTCGAGATCAGGCAAAGTGGTCGCGCGCCGGATGGCGTCCCGTGCATGCGATTCAGCAGGTGCGAAGCGGCTTCCCGGTAGTCCCACTCGTCGCAGGACAGGTCCACGATTGTGTCAAATCCCTGCTCCTGTGCAACGAGTTGCGCAGTCCTCCACAGGTCGTCGCTGGAAAGCAGGACATGGAGGTCGGAACGGCGAAACGCAGGGTCATTCCCTTTGGGTGTCTCCGGCAGCGTGCCCTCCGCGAAGATCTCTCGGATCCTCTCAGGCAGATGCGTGTGGGCCAGCTCTGAGGCGAGAAGGACGCGGCATTGCGCCAGCGTCGACGAGTCTGGCAGCGAAGGGCCAGAGCCGGCAAATTCCGACTGGGTCGGGGACACATCCGAAACCAGCAGCGTGCATTGTGTCGCATCACCCGCCGCCACGGCGAGCCTCCCACCCTTCACCGCGGAGACGTGTTTGCGCAGCGTATTCATCTCCGCAATGCCGAGCCCCGAATGCACCAGGCTGCGATACAAGGCGACGACGTCTGCAAGCGAGATCCGGTCAGAAAGCGGGAGCTCCATCATGGCCGAAGCGCCGCCGCTGATCAGGAAGTACACGAGGGTGTCTTTTCCTGCATCGCGCAGCAAATCCAGTGCGAGACGGGCAACATCCAGCGACGATTGACTGGGCAGGGGATGGCTACCCAGGCGATAAAGGATCCGCGAATCTGGTTTGGCCGGCAGGCTCGCACCAACGACGATGCCGCGAAGCGTTCCGTCAGGCCGCAGGGCAGGTTCTAGCAGATGCAGAAAGGCCTCGGTCATCGGAACAGCAGCTTTGCCCACAGCGACAACCAGAACGCTACGAAAACAGCGCATGTCGTAGGCAGCAGGACCAACCTGCACCAGCGAACCATTGATCTGAATTGCCCGTTGCATGGCAGTCCGCAGATCCAGCCTTCGCAGCGTCTCCAGGAAGATAAAACGGGCTGCCTCGCGCATGTTGGAAAGGGTCGGAATGGGAGTGGGCGAGTGCACCTGCTCACGGTAGCGAACGAGCGGAGATGCGTCCACTGAGGGCCCTTCCCCCGGCCTTCTGCGAAGATGGGAAGGCACGCGGCCCCGGACATAATTCTCTTCAGGGAGAGAGTCGGGAGCAACGCAACATTCAGGAGGTGCAGTGGAAAGTGCAATGGTAGAGGCAATTTTCAGGGCAACAAATCCGCAGACCGGGGCGGCACTGGAACCCGCGTTCCGCTCGGCGAGTGCAGCCGAGGTAGAAGCGGCAGCACAGGCGGCTGCATCAGCCGCACCGGTGTTCGCCAGCGTCAGCGGAAAAGATCGCGGCGCATTCCTTCGCTCCATCGCCGACGAACTTACAGAAAACGGCGAACTCATCGTCTCCCGCGCTCACCTTGAAACCGGACTGCCTCTGCCTCGTCTGCAAGGAGAACTGGCGCGCACAACAGGGCAGCTCCGTCTCTTCGCCGAGGTGGTCGAAGAGGGCTCCTGGGTGGACGCCCGCATCGACGAAGCGATGCCCGAGCGCAAGCCTCTGCCGCGCTCAGACATCCGGTCCATGCTGCGGCCCCTGGGGCCCGTTGCCGTCTTTGGCGCGAGCAACTTCCCGCTGGCATTCTCCGTGGCCGGTGGCGACACGGCCGCGGCCTTTGCGGCTGGCTGTCCCGTGGTTGTAAAGGCGCACCCGGCTCACCCGGGCACCAGTGAACTGGTGGCCACCGCCATCCGGGTCGCCGTGCAACAGGCAGGCCTGCCGCCGGGCGTCTTTGGCATGCTGCTGGACGCCGGCATCGCCGTAGGCGAAGCGCTGGTGCAGCATCCCGAGATCAAGGCCGTCGCGTTCACAGGCTCTGCGGGCGGCGGCCAGGCGCTGATGCGGCTCGCCGCGGACAGGCCCGAGCCCATCCCCTGCTTTGCCGAAATGGGCAGCACCAATCCGCTGTTTGTCCTGCCGGGCGCCATGCGGGAGCGCGCCACGGCGCTCGCTGCCGGCCTGCAGGGCTCCTTCACCCTCGGCTCAGGGCAGTTCTGCACCAAGCCCGGTCTGGTGTTCGTGCCGGAAGAGGGCAGCGGCGACTTCCTCGACGCCCTGCGCGCAGGCGTTGCCACGCTGGGCGGCCACGGCATGCTTACCCCGGGCATAGCGGATCGCTACACGCAAGGCATTCAGGGCAGGCTGGCGGACGGCGGGGCCGAGTGGGTCGCGGGACAGCAAAGTGCCCCCGAGGGCTCCGGCGCAAACGTCTCCGCTGCCGTCTTCTCGGTGCCGCTTGCTGCCTTTCTGGGAAACCGCAAGCTGGAGGACGAGATTTTTGGGCCCACCACGCTGCTGGTTCACTACGGCGCCACGGATCATCTGGTGGAGGCAGCGCGCGCGCTGCACGGCCATCTCACCGCAACCATTCATGGCACCGACGAAGATCTCGCCGGCGTCGCGGAGCTCGTGCAGGCGCTCGAGTCAAAGGTAGGCCGCATCCTGTTCAACGGCTTTCCCACGGGCGTCGAAGTCTGCCATGCGATGGTCCACGGCGGCCCGTTCCCCGCAGCCTCGGATGCCCGCTGGACCTCTGTCGGCACGCGCGCCATGCTGCGTTTCGCTCGCCCGGTCTGCTACCAGGACTTCCCCGACAGGACCCTGCCTTCAGGCCTGCAGCGGGCCAACCCGCTCGGCATCCAGCGCATGGTGAACGGCGTTCTCGGCCGCGTGTAAGGGCAGGCATCACACCAGCGGCCTGCGATGGACCTCATCGCAGGCCGTTCTTATGCCACGGTGTTCGTCAACGTGCCAATACCGTCGATCGTGATCGCAATCCCATCCCCGTGAGCAAGGGTGAAATCGTCTCCCGGAACAATGCCCGTCCCTGTCAGCAGGTACGCCCCCACAGGAAAGCTGCTGTCGCGGTACAGGTAGCTTGCGAGCTCTTCGGGCTCTCGCTTCAACTCGGCCAGTGTCGTCTCCCCGCGGAATACATCCTGTCCATCGCGTGTGATGGTCAGCCGAATCGCGGTCGACTTCGGCAAAGGTCCCTCGGCCAGAAGCACGCAAGGGCCCAGCGCGCAGGAGCCGTCGTAAACCTTTGCCTGCGGCAGGTACAGCGGGTTCTCACCCTCAATGTCGCGCGAGCTCATGTCGTTGCCGATCGTGTAGCCCAGGATCGCCCCCTGCGGGTCCAGCAAGAGCGTGAGCTCCGGCTCGGGTACCGACCACGTCGCATCGGAGCGGATACGAACCAGACCGCCCGGCCCCACCACGCGCCGCGCCGTCGCCTTGAAGAAGAGCTCAGGCCGTTGGGCGGCATAGACGCGGTCATAGAACGTGCCACCGCCCGCATCTTTGGACTCTTCGATACGTGCGCTGCGACTGCGGAAGTACGTCACCCCCGCCGCCCACACCTCCTGCGACCCGATGGGCGGCAACAGCTCGGCGGCCGTGGGCGCAGAACACGACGCCGCGCCCAGACTTTCATGCAACAGTGCGTGTAGATCCGTGTGGGTGACAACATCATCCCAGCCGGACACGGGCAGGGTATGGAAGGTCTGGTCGTCCTGCGTAAGCAGGATGCCTCGGTGCGTGTTGTAGAGCTTCATGGGCGTGGTTCCTGGGAAGTTTGCTTGAGTTTGGCGACGATGAGGTCGGCGTCATAAACACACCCGCCCCACACACCGCCAGAGGCCTGCACCAGCGCGGCCCACAGGCGCGTGTCGTCGGGCAGATCGGGGTGTGCGGCAAGATCGGTGCGTGGACCACGTGCAGCAAGTCGCCGCGCACCCTCTTCGGGGCTAAAGTTTTCGCTCCCTTCGCCGATAAAGTGCACAGCCCCGTGCAACGCCTGGCGGTCCACGCGGATCTGCAGCAGGTCGCCCTCGCGAACCCGTCCAATGGGTCCGCCGGCAAGCGCCTCAGGAGAGATATGGCCCACACACGCGCCCGTCGAGACACCCGAAAAACGCGCATCCGTAAGCACGGCCACATGCTTGCAGAAAGGCAGCACCTTCAGCGCGGAAGTCACCTGGTAGATCTCCTGCATGCCCGCCCCGAGCGGACCGCCGCAGATCAACACGATCACATCCCCGTGGCCGACCTCGCCTCCCTTGATCGCGGCAATGGCGGCAGCCTCGGTCGTAAACACCCGCGCCGGCCCGGTGTGCTCGTAGACGTTGTCTTCGTCGATCAGGGACGGGTCGATGGCCGTGCTCTTAATCACCGAGCCCTCGGGCGCAAGATTGCCTACCGGAAAGCAAACCGTCGCGGTCAGGCCCCGCGCACGGGCACGCTCGGGAGAAAAGATCACGTCATCGGGGTCAATGCCGTCGAGATCGCGCAGCCGCTGCTTCAAGGCGACGCGCCGCGATGACTGCTCCCACCAGGCAAGATTCTCGGCCAGGGTCTCACCTGTCACCGTGCGCACCGACGTGTCCAACAGGCCGGCATCGCGCAGGTGCAGCATCACCTCGGGCACGCCGCCCGCAAGAAACACCTGCACCGTGGCAAAGCCTCGCGGCCCGTTCGGCAGCGCGTCCACCAGCCGCGGCGTCTCGCGATTGGCGGCCGTCCAGTCCCCCACCGTGGGCCTCCGCAGGCCGGCCGCATGGGCAATCGCGGGTACATGCAGCAGCAGATTCGTAGAGCCGCCAAACGCCGCATGCAGCACCACCGCATTGCGAATCGCCGCGTCGGTAAGGATCGTGTTCACCCCTAGGCTGAGTTGCACCAGACGAAGCAGCGCACGCGCCGAACGGGCCGCCGCATCCAGCCAGATCGGCTGTCCCGAAGGCGCCAGCGCCGTGTGTGGCAGGGACAGCCCAAGCGCCTCAGCGACCACTTGCGAGGTCGCCGCGGTGCCCATGAACTGGCAGCCACCGCCGGGCGAGGCGCAGGCCCGGCAACCGACATCCGCAGCATATTCAAGCGAGATCTCGCCCTGCGCAAAGCGCGCTCCCAGGCTCTGCACCTTGCCGGCATCCTCCGCCGTATGGCCTTCGGCGGTCTCCGGCAGCAGCGTCACGCCGCCCGGCACAAGAACTCCCGGCAGAGGCCCCGAAGACGCCAGAGCCATCAGCATCGCGGGCAGACCCTTGTCGCACGTCGCGATGCCGAGCACGCCGCGGCGCGTGGGCAGCGATCGCATCAGTCGTCGAAGAACGGTTGCAGCGTCGTTACGATAGGGCAGCGAATCGAGCATGCCGGCTGTCCCCTGCGTCCGGCCGTCACATGGGTCGGTGACGGCTCCCGCAAAGGGGATCGCATGCAGATTGCGGAGCTCCCGCGCGGCCTCCGCGACCAGCAGCCCGACCTCCCAGTGCCCGGTGTGAAACCCCAACGCAATCGGCGTCCCGTCCGCGGCGCGCAGGCCGCCGTGGGTGCTCAGGATCAGAAACTCGGGGTCCAGCAACCGCCCTGGCTCCCATCCCATCCCCGCATTTTGCGTAAGCCCGAAAAGATGGCCAGACGGTTGTGTCAGCAGCATCTCTGCGGTGATAGGCAACGCACCTTCGGGACCCGGCGCATGCGTAGTGGTCTCCGTGTAAAGATCCGCGGGCGATTCGAATATGGAACTAGCTTCAATCACAACGCTTCTATCCTTCCAGATCCTGGGATGTTCAAGGGCATCCTGGGCAGAAGACGAATCAGCAGCGCTGACAGTAACAGCGCACCGCACATCAGCAGGTCTCCCGCCCGATGCCCGCCCGTAATGGCCGCGAGCAGCCCCACGACATAGCTCCCCGCAAAGCCGCCCAGCGCACCGCACGAGTTGATCAACGCAAAGGCCTCGCCGTGAAACTGCCGGGGTACCCGCTCGGGGATGATGGCGAAGAACGGACCGTAGGGCGCGTACATGCAGCCACCCGCGGCCACAAGGCAAAGAAAGGCCACGACAAACGTATCCGCCGCCAGAAAAGAACCCAGCATCGCCAGCCCGGCAAGCAGAAGGAAAGGCCACACATATTCCTGCCTCTTCAGCGTGCGGTCAGACCGCGCAGCGACGAGGATCATCAGCGCAACCGCGGCAACGTACGGGATCGCGCTCAGCAAGCCCGTCGTACCCATCGAAAGCACATGGCCGCCCCGTGCCAGCGTGGCTCCGCGACGAACCACCGAGGGCAGCCAAAGCACAAACCCGTACACGCCAAGGCTCCAGAAAAAGTACTGCGCCGAAAGCAGAAGGACGCTGCGGCTGGTGAGCACCTGCGCCAGCGACGTGGCCTCTTCTCCACCATAGAAATGCGCGGAGGTTGGCTCCGCAGCGTGCTCGGCACGAAGCCGTTGCGTCTCGGCGGCAGGAACCCACCGGGCCTGTGCGGGTTCGTCGCGAACGATCGCCAGCCAGGCAAAAGCCCACACGACCGCGGGCAGGCCTTCAAAGATAAAGGTGCGCTGCCACCCGAAGCGCTGAATCAGAAAGCCGGTCAGCACGCTCATCCACAGCACCGTCACAGGGTTTCCAAGCATCAGCACGGTGTTGGCGCGGCTTCGCTCGGCGCGCGTGAACCATCGCGTCAACAGCAGCAGCATGGCCGGAAAGATGATGCTCTCCGCCACACCCAGCAGCAGGCGATCGACAGCAAGCCACGCAAAGCTGCGGATCACGCCGGTCAGCGAGGCCAGCACACCCCAGGCAAGCAACGCAGCAAAGGCGAGCTTCGTGGAGCTGAAACGGCGCGCGGCAAGCATGCCGGGAATCTGAAACGCAAAATAGCCAAGAAAGAACAGCGCCCCCAGCAAAGCTGAGCGCGACTCCGTAATGCGGAGCGTCGAAGCCAGGCCCGCGGCGGCCCCGAAGCCGTAATTTGCACGATCCAGGTACGCAAGGGAATACGTGATGAAAACAACGGGAAGCAGCAAAGCTCGGCGCATAGATCGACGTTCTCAGGCAGGGCGCACAACGCCGTTCAATAAAGAAACTCCAGCACAACGAACGGTGCCGACATACTACTAGGGCTTAGGGCAGCCTGGCCGGCACAGTTGAAGGCCGCCTACAGCACTGCAAACCACCGAAGGCTGTTGCACGTGTGCCGGGACAAACAATTACGAGCGAACAACTGGCTTCCGGAAGCTACCAGGTCTGCACTTCACGACCTTGGTAAATGCGGTGCTGAACGCGCTCTCTGAGCTGTAACCCACATCGCTGGCGATCGAAGCGAGACTCTGATCACCGGATTCCAGCAGCTCACACGCAATCTGCATACGCCAGTGCGTCAGGTACACCAGGGGCGTGATGCCGATCTTCTTGCGGAAGGTAAGCGCGAATCCCGAGCGGGACATGTTGGCTACTTTTGCGAGCTGCTCGAGGGACCAATTCCGCTTGTAATCCGTCTGCATGGTCTCAAGCACCTTCACTAGGCGAGGGTGCGCCAGGGCAGTCAACCAGTTCTCTTCCTTCGGCGGTGAAGCCAGGTAGCATCGCAGAAATTGCAGCAGCATAATCGGTGCGAGATGGCTCAGAATCAGCGATCGTCCCACACCGCTGCTGCGCATTTCAGCGCTGAACCGATCAAGACTTCCGCGCAACACGGCAGCGGAATCGAAACCTCCGTCGACATGAATCACGGCGGGCAGCCGGTTCAACAACACCGATGGCAGATGTCCCTGGAATCGGAAGATGATCCCGAAAACAAAGAACTCTCCTCCCCCGTTGCATTGGGCAATCCCGTGCTCTGCCTGCGAGTAAATCTCCTCAGCACGGAATCGCTTGGGTAAGGAAAGGTCAGTGGCAAGCGTAAAGCTTCGACCTCCAGTCAGAAGGAAGCAATCGCCGGCCCGTAATCGCACCCCTGGCGCGTCGCCTTGAATTGAGATCCAGCACTCGCCCCTCTGCACGACGTTCAGCGTGAAGCCCTCGTACGCGGGGAAGTCCACCGCCCAGCTCCCACCGGCATCAAGCGCAACATTCATAAACGCGCGAAGCTTCATCTTTGTCAGCGCGGTGGAGAGCGCGTCACTCGTGTCTGACAGCTGTTTCTCATCCACTGCTGGACTCCTGAGCATGGGAAGTAGACGCTCACCTATTGAGAGTAGCGTTCTCAGGCTGGATCATAGATTCATGCGTAGAGAAACCCAACTTCGTTCCCGCTCGGCCCTGCGGATCGCGGTGATCGGCGTCGGCGGGATCGGCAGTGCCTTCGCCTTCCAGTTGGCTCATGTGGGCGGACACGATGTCACCGTAGTGGCGCGTCCAGGCTCACCCCGGTTTGAGCAGCTGGTGCGCGATGGGGCCATCGTGAAGACCACGGGCGAGCGCGCTGCGGTACGCGTAACCGACAAACTCGAAGAACAGATTGCATACGATCTCGTTCTCGTTACCCTACTCGCACACCAGGTCGAGGCAGTGCTGCCGACACTCGGGCGCAGCGCGACGAAGTGGATCCAGTTCATGTTCAACAACTTCCAACCGGAGACACTGCGCGATGCTGTTGGCGCGGGACGGTGTTCGTTTGGCATGCCTTTCATACAGGCGAGTCTTGATCGCGATGGAAAGTTGAACGCAAAGATTGGAGCCGCGGGTCAGAAAAGCAAAATGAACAGCAAGGAATGGGTAGACGTCTTCAACCACGCCGGCCTGCCTGCTGTTTTCGAGCCTGACATGCTGCTCTGGCTTCGCTGCCATGCCCCACTGGGCGCAGCATTCGAGAGCGTGAGTGTAGCGGGTGTACGGCGCGGCGGGGGTGCGTCCTGGGTCGAATCTGTAGCCATTGCACGTGGCATGCAGGAAAGCTTCACACTCATTCAGCGGCTCGGATACCGTTTATATCCACGGGGAAAGTCGCTGCTGCACGCAAGCCCGACATGGCTGGTGGCAGGCATGTTGTGGTTCATGTCCCGTATTCCCTCCTTCCGCGATCTGCTCGCTACAGGTGCGAATGAGAGCCGGGCGCTCGTGGATATCTTCGTTGCCAATGCGCCACAGGCACAACCGCCTGTTTCGGTAAAGAAGATCATGGCAATGAGGCCGTAACGAAGCCGGCGTGTATCTCTGCTTAGTGCGCGCCAGGGATCGGCGTAAGCAGGCCATGAGCACGAAGCCAGGCTGCCAGCAGATCAGGCCAGACCGCAAGGCTGAGGTTGTCGCCGCCCATGCCGAAGCCGTGTGGACCATGCGCAAATACATGCAGCTCCGCGTCCGCGCCGGCCTTGTGCATCGCCGTGAAGAAGTCAACGCTGGTCATCACCGGCACCACACCATCGTCGGCGGTGTGCGCGATCCACGTAGGCGGCGTCGCTGCTGAGACATGCCCCAGCGGTGTGTACTGCGGGTCAAGACGAGCGCAATCAGCCTGCGTGAGCCCCTTGGTCACGGAGCAGTAATTGATCATCAGCTTGCCGCCGTTCGCCGGGTCCGGTACCTGGGGCTGCATCGCGTTCAGCCAGGGATACACAAGCACCATGAAGTTCAACTTGCTCGACTCGTGCTCGACCGGGTCCGTGTCGCCGGCCTTGCCATCTTCGGGAAGGGTGCCCGTAGCAGCGGCGAGGTGGCCGCCCGCGCTGAAGCCCATCATGCCAATGTGATCAGGCGCGTAGCCGTACTTCGGCGCGAGGGAGCGCACAAGGCGCACGGCGCGGCGCGCATCCTCCAGCGGCACAGGGTAGAGATACGCTGGGCCAAGGCGGTACTTCAGCACATACACCGTAATGCCCAGCTCGGTGAGACGATTTGCGGGCTCACGGCCCTCATGAACGGCTGCGAGGTTGAGGTAGGCACCGCCCGGAGCGACGATCACCACTGCGCCCGTCGGATGCTGGGGACGAAAGAGCGTCAGTGTCGGGATATCGGCGACCGCGTCGCCTTTGGCATCCGGTGCGCGATGCGGCCACAGAGGGATCGTCGAGATACCAAGCGTTGGATCAATCATTGCTCCTATGCCGGTAGTCGCGGGGCCCTGTGCCCGAAGCGCCGCAGAGGCAGAGGCGAGCGTCATCACGAAAGCAAGCACAGCAAGAACTACTCTCAGGTCGATAGAGCGTACACGGAACATCGTTCTCCTTCGCGGTGCCCGTTGAGCATGAACTCGCGGACGCCGGCATTCCGACCCATCGTATCTGCTGCCACGCAGGCCTGGCTGCCTGCACTGGATGGTAGCAACGGGCTTGATGATCAAGGGAAGCTGGTGAGACGCGGCCAGTTGCGGGGCTCGCAGGTGGCTGGGCCGCCCTTATCGTCGATGATGTTCCGGATGCCGCCGTTATGTTCGAGGCAGGTCGTGATCATGTGATGGAAGCGAACGTTCGGGGTCTTTGGCGTCTCGATACCCCGCGTGAGGAACACGTCCGGGAACTTGAAGACGCTGTAGATGCCCAGCCCCCACGCCTCGTGCCCGTGCACGTTGTCGGCCACCTTGTAGGACGCCCAGCCATCGGTGCCAGGGGCGCTGGTGTA